>JBKPCF010000106.1:0-36804 GCA_046727235.1 Candidatus Dormiibacterota bacterium | reverse complement strand
CCGATTAGCTCGGGAAAGAACCGACTAAGGTCCTTGTCGTTTCGACTCCAAACCCAGCCTTTCCCGATCGCGCTGTTTACCAGGAGGCCCCGGTAGCCGTCGAACTTAGGCTCGTACAGCCAATCGCGTCCGACTGGGATTTCCTTGACGGCCTGTAGTCGAGCCGGCGCGAATTCAGCCACCGTTCGGCGAGTCTACCGAGCGCTGATCTGACGCTGGCTCGAGCGTGCCGCTTGTCCTGGAGCAGTTCGGCGATTCGCATCAAGCGGCCAAGGGCTAGTCCCTGGTTGGGTTTCGTTGACCTGGCGTGAGGTCCACTGCCGATGCGGGCGTTGTAGTGCGGTTGTAGTGCGGTTGTAGTAAGGCCTCACTATGGAGCCCCTCGGAAGCCGATCTTGAATTCGGATTTGGCTCCGGGACGGAGACTCGAACTCCGAACCTTGCGGTTAACAGCCGCCTGCTCTACCGATTGAGCTATCCCGGATTGACCACGAAATTCTAGGTGCTGGCTCCCGCGACCCGCCGCAGCCTAAACTCCCTCCCCACCAGCCGTGCCGCCCCCCACCAACTTACCCCAGTCCGGCACGCCGTCCGCCGCGCCGCCCACCATCCACACGCCGCGCCTCGATCTTGTCCCCATCGACCCAAGTGCGATCCAATTTCTCCTCAAGGGCGAGCGCCAGGACGCCGAACATGCCCAGGGACTGACTCTCCCGGACACCTTTCCAACCCCCGACGAGCTCGACGGTTTCCTCCCCATCCAGCTCCACCGCATGCGCGCGCGTCCCGACCGCCGGGGGTGGACGGCTCGATTCATGGTCACGCGAGCCGGCGACGTGATCGGACACTGCGGGTTCCACGGCGCGCCGGAAGAAATCGGCCGCGCCGAGATCGGCTACACCGTCTTCGAACCACACCGGGGTCGTGGTTTCGCGAAGGAAGCCGCCGGTGCGCTCGTGGCTTGGGCGTTCGAGCAGGGTGAGAAGCAGGTCTACGCGAGCGTCTCGCCCGACAACGCGCCGTCTCTGGCAGTCGTGCGAAGCCTTGGATTCACTCAGGTCGGGACTCAGGAAGACGAGGTCGACGGCCTCGAGCTCGTGTTTCGGCGCGAGCAGCCCGACCCATAAAGGCCTCGTGCTCTCGCTCGATTTCTCGCGCGACCGCGACTGCCGTCTCGACGAACGCGTCCGCGGTCGGCGGACGGTATCGGTCTCGGTGCCAGATCACGACAAGCACGCGTGGCGGTACAGGTTCTGAAAGCGAGACGATGTGCACCTTCGGATCGTTCTCGTCGACCGCCAACAGCGGCGCCAATGCGACGCCGATACCTGCCCTCACCATCGCTTGCACGGTCCCGTTGTCGTTCGAACGAAACACGAATCGCGGCTTGACACCGCGGCCGAGCAGAAACTCCTCCGCCAGATCCTCAGTGCGGCCGTGCTGAAACCCGACCATCGCTCGGCCGGCCAGGTCCGCGATGGATGGACGTGTGCGCGAGAACTGCAAGCCCAAAGGTGTGACCAGGACATATGGATCAAGCATCAGCTCGCGCACCTCAAAGGGACCCTCTGGAATCGGCTGCACCGCAAAGCTCAGGTCGAGGTCGCCGCTCTCCACCTCGCCGATGAGCTCGTCGTCCTGCCCGGCCTCAAAAACCTGCACGTCCACGTCCGGCCAACGTTCCTTGAAGCGCCGTATGACCTCCGGCAGCACCTTGTTCGCAACGCTCTGATAGATGCCTACGCGCAGGCTGCCGGACAGTCCGGCAGTAAACGCGCGGAAGTCCGCTTCTGCCGCGCGCAACCGCGCCTCGATCGCGTCCGCATGGCCGAGCAGCAGTCGCCCGGCCTCGGTCAGCCGCACCGTCCGCCGGCCCCGCGATCGCTCGATCAGCCGCTGGCCGACGAGCGCCTCCAACGCCGTGATGTGGTCGCTCACGGTGGAGAGGGAGGCGTTCAGGTCCTCCGACGCGGCCCAGAAGGAACCCAGACGCGCGACCGCGGAAAGCGCCCTCAGGTGCTTGAGCTCGACGCTTCGCCAATTATCCGGCATCCCGATATTTTATGAGGAAAACTCATGTTGCACCGGAGATTCGGCATGGGAAGACTGAGTCACATGGAGGTTTTCATGAGCGTTCTACTGTTCGTCCTGCTGGCCCTCTGCGCGGCACGCTGGGGCGTCGACTCGCGACCCATCGACGCCGATCGGGCGACCCGCTGGTGGCCCGCCACCCCGCGCGACTGACCTCTGGCCCGGCCGGCCCAGCGGGCCTAGGACTTTCCCGGGTACAGCTGCTGCGACACATCGGCGTGAAAGGCAGCCGGCTGAAGACCGCTTCGACCGGCAGGCCGAAGCACTCGGCGGCCCGCAGCGCCAGGTCGAGGTAGCCGATCGTCTGGTAGTTGACTTCCAGCGCAACTTGACAGAACCTCCGGCCACTCATATGGTCGATTTCTTAAGCGCCCCGTAACCCGGGGCTAACAGGCCGCGGACTATGTTCGGGGAGTTGCGAGCCAGGGGCGGGACTCGCGCCAGGTGTGCTGTCGGCGTTCACGAGAAGGGGGTTTGGCATGAGACGGCTGATCAAGCTCGCAGCTGCGGCTGCCCTGGTGGCGGTGCAGAGCATCGGCACCGGCGCGGCGGCGCCGCAATCACCGGCGGCTGCGGCGAACCATGACTGTCAGCTCAACAACGGCATCCAGCACGTCATCTCGATCACGTTCGACAACACGCATCTCTCGCGGGACCGGGCCAACGTCGCTTCCGACCTCGAGCAGATGCCCAACCTCCTGAACTTCCTCACCGACAACGGGACCCTCAGCGACAACGAGCACACCGTCCTCATCTCGCACACGGCCGGCGGCATCCTCACGGGACTGACGGGCCTCTATCCCGACCGCATGGGCCTCACCGTCACCAACTCGTACGGCTACTTCAGATCGGTGACCAACACGGTCGGATTCTCGAGCGCCTTCAAGTACTGGACCGACCTGGTCGACGACTCGACAGGGACGGCCGACTCGCTGCCGAACATGGTCACGACCGGCGGCAAGAACACCCCGGCCCCGTGGGTGCCTTATACGCGCGCCGGATGTGACTACGGCGCGATCTCGACCGCCAACGTCGTGCTCGAGAACACCGGCACGGGCAACTTCGGCGACATGACAAAGGTCTTCGGGAAGAACTCGACGGAGTGGAACGAGGCGGCCAACCCGGCGACCCGCGCGCTCGCGCAGACCGATTTCGTCGGGCTCGCGATCCACTGCGGCATCAACGGCGGGGTGTGCGCCAACAACGCCAACGCCCGGGCCGACATGCTGCCTGACGAACCTGGCGGCTACAACGGTTTCCAGGGGCTCTTCGGCGCCAAATACGTGAACCCCGCAATCACCAACGGGGCCCACGTCGTCAAAGACACTTCAGGGCAGCCGATCACCGACCCCGCCGGTAACCCGGGATTCCCCGGCTTCGACGGCATGTTCGCCAAGGTCAGCCTGGGCTACGTCGCCCAGATGCAGGAGGCCGGAGTTCCGATCACCTTCGCCTACATCTCAGACGCCCACGACAACCACACCCTCTTCCGCGCCTCGGGTCCGGGTGAGGCCGATTACGTCGCGCAACTGAAGGCGTACGACGACGCCTTCGGCACGTTCTTCGCCAGACTCGCCGCGGACGGCATCAACAAGTCGAACACGCTCTTTGTGTTCACCGCCGACGAGGGCGACCACTTCGCAGGCGGCGCCTCCACCGACGGCACCTGGAGCCACACCTTCTGCAACGTGACTCCGCCCGCGAGCGGCACCTGCCCCGCCAACCAGATCGGCGAGGTGACGCAGAACATCAAAGCCCTCGTCCCGGCCTCCGTCCAGCCCGGGTCGTACGACATCCACTTCGACTCGGCGCCGACCGTTTACGTAGCCGGCAACCCGGCCCGCACCGACCCCGGCTTGCGTGCGTTCGAGCGTGCACTGGCGGGTGCGACAGCCGTGGATCCGTACATCAGCTCTTCGGCCACACCGGTCATGCAGCGCATGGCCGATCCCGTGGAGCAGAGGGCGCTCCACATGATCAACGCCGACCCGCAGCGAACACCGAGCTTTACCTACTTCGCAAATCCCGACTACTTCATCCGGACCGGCAACCCGTTCTGTCCAGACCTGGCCCATGCCGTGCCCACGTGTGTCGACTTCCACTTCGCCTACAGCCACGGCGACATCAACGACGACATCGCGCGCACCTGGCTCGGCTTCGTAGGGCCCGGTGTGAAGCAGCTCGGCAGGACGAGTGAAACCTGGTCCGACCACGCCGACATCCGGCCCACCACGCTCGCGCTCCTCGGGCTGAAAGACAGCTACGAGCCCGACGGCGTCGCTCTGGTCGACTTCCTCGACACGGCCGCGGTCTCCCGCGACCTCCGCGCACACCACGAGTACCTCGTCCGCATGCGCGAGCTCTACAAGGAGATCGCCGCTCCCTTCGGTCCGTTTGCCATGGACACGCTGGTCGCGTCCACCCGAGCGATCTCGAGCGGCTCGGCTTCGGACGACAGCGAATATGTCGCGACCGAGAGCAGCATCGACTCGCTCACCTCACAGCGCGACGCGCTCGAAGCGCAGATGCGGACCGCGCTGGCCAACGCCACCTTTGGCGGGCCGCTGGCAAGCGAGCAGGACCTGAAAGACATGATCGCCCAGGCTCAGCAGCTGCTCGCCCAGACCGCAGCGCTCTGAACTCCGAGAACCGAACCAGGGCCCTCCCTTCGGGGAGGGCTCTCCCTTTTCTAGAGACTCGTGTGGGGCTGCAGGAGCTCGGCGATCGGGCCTTCGAACTTCGCCAGCTGCCGGTGGACCTCGATCACCTCATCCGAGGTAACCGGGTCGGTGGGGTCAATGTCGGTGTGGTGCTCGGTCCACTCGGTTCCACACTCACAGCGGTGGAAGAGGAAGCGGTCGGTCCTCGAGCGGTAGGTGTAGATCACGGCATCCTTCAAGCGCCTGCCGCAAGCGCATTTGCCCTTGTCCGACTCTAACTTCGACCTCTGCACTGACGTAAACCTCGATCTGTATAACGAACCAGGAACAAGTTTCGTTGCATGGTACATCGGTGCCTCGAAGTTGCAACCGATAAAGAGACTGTAAATTTCAGCCCGAACTGTTCAACTCTCGCAGCAACCCGTCCAGGTCCCTGAGCCGCTCCGTCCTGGCGGCATGTTCCAGCGTCTGGTACTGCGACAGCACGTCGACGAACCCTGCGCCAAGGTCGTAACCGTGCCGACAGAGGGTGTCCCGGCCGGCGTCGCCGAGCGCGGCGACGACCTCCCGCACCTTGCTGGCCGGGTTGAAGCGGTCAGGCACTCTTAGGCGCCGGAGCTGGCGTGGAGGTTTGCGGCGGCGGAGGCGGTTCGACCTTCCGCAGCACAACCACGTGGCCGTGCCAGAGCTCGGGGACGCCCTGGGGCTCGTCGCCGAGGTAGCTCAGCTCGAGGCGCCAGGTCCCGTCCACCTGGACAGGCGCGACGCTGAGTTTGAGCTTCGGATTCTCAGGCTGCAGCTCCTGCAGCAGCGCCACGCCGTAGATCACCAGCGCGCCTGGCAGGTTGATGGTGTCGATCCGGCCTCCCTCGCTGGAGCCGTCGACGCCGGACGTGCGGGAGCCGAGCGAGTGGACCACGAGCGCTTAGGTTAGAGGCTTCCTGACCTTCAGCGCCGTGATGACCGAGGCCACCGTCGCCTCGTAGCCCAGCCGGCCCGTGTCCAGGACCATGTCGTAGTGGGCGGGGTGGTTGCGGTCGTGGCCGTACACCTGCTTGATGTACGAGGTCCAGTTCTCGTCGGACAGCTTCAATCGCTTCCGCGCCTCCTCTTCGGACGCGATGTTGAAGCGGGCCATGATCGTCTTCACCCGGATGTCCTCCGCGGCCCGCAGGAAGACGTGGAGCGCGCCCGGAAACTTGCCCAGGATGTAAGCGCCCCCCCGGCCGACGATCACGACGTTGCCCGCCCGCGCGGCCTCCTCGATGACGTGCTGGGTGATCTGCAGCACGGCTTTGCGGGTGTCGAAGGTGGGGGCGGCGTTGGGTGGGTTCCAGGCGGTGGCCTCGGGCGGGATCAGCGGCTCGGTGCTCGCCGACCCGAGGGCGACCAGCAGCCTGGCCAGCAGCGAGCCCGGCTGCTCGTCTTCGGCCTCCACCTCCTCCTTCGGGAGCTGAAGCCGCCGCGCGACCTCGTCGATGATCTGCGAGTCGAGGAAGTCGGCCTTGAGCTCGGTCGCGAGCATGCGGCCCACGGTGGCCCCTCCCGCCCCGAACTGCCGTCCGATCGTGATGACCGGCATCCCCGCGCTAATTGTCAGCGCAAACGCTCAAAGGCGGAGACGCCCTCTCCCCCTTGGGGGAGAGGGTCGGGGTGAGGGGCAAAAAAGAAAGTCCCCCCTCTCCCCCTTGGGGGAGAGGGTTGGGGTGAGGGGCAAGAAAGAAGTTGTCGTGTAAATCCAGTTGTCGTGGCGGCCTTGGACCCTGACGATTGGATCGTGTACCGGAACCAATTCATGGCCCAGCGCGCTCGAGAGCTGCGCCGAAACCAGAACCCCGCCGAGGCCCGAGTTTGGTCAATCCTCCGGTCCCGTCGTCTTGGTGGACTCAAGTTCCGCCGCCAGCACGTCATTGGCAACTACGTCGCGGACTTTGTCTGCCTGCCGGCGCGGCTGGTGATCGAGATCGACGGCGATTCGCACGACGACCCTGAAGCTGATGCCAAACGCACGGCGGACATCGAACGCGCCGGCTACCGTGTCATCCGGTTCTGGAATTCATACGTCAACGACCGGGAGTCGGCGATCGCCGACATGATCCTTGACGCACTCCGCGACTCGGCGCTGCCTGCCGCGGAAAAGGCACGGCTCGATCGGGAGGGCCTGTTTCCGACTCCGTTGATTGCCTCGTTGGCTGCCCCTCACCCTGGCCCTCTCCCCTGAAGGGGAGAGGGGAATTAGATGGGACTGGCCCTCTCCCCTGAAGGGGAGAGGGAAAATTACTCCAGGTAGTCGCGGAGCTTCTTCGACCGCGAAGGGTGCCGGAGCTTGCGCAGCGCCTTGGCCTCGATCTGCCGGATCCGCTCCCGCGTCACGCCGAACCGCTTCCCCACCTCTTCCAGCGTCCGCTGGTGGCCATCGATCAGCCCGAACCGCAGCTGCAGCACGCGCCGCTCCCTGGGCGTGAGCGTGTCGAGCACGTCCTCGACCTCGGAGTGAAGCATCGTCAGCGAGGCCGCGTCCGACGGCGACACCGCCTCGCGGTCCTCGACGAAGTCCCCCAGGTGCGAGTCCTCCTCCTCACCGATGGGGGTCTCCAACGACACCGGGTCCTGCGAAACCTTCACGATCTCGCGCACCTTCTCGGGCGTGATCCCCATCTCCTCGCCGATCTCGTCATCCGACGGCTCGCGGCCCAGCTCCTGCAGCAGGCGCCGCGAGACCCTGACCAGCTTGTTGATCGTCTCGACCATGTGCACCGGGATGCGGATCGTCCGCGCCTGGTCGGCGATCGCGCGCGTGATGGCCTGCCGGATCCACCACGTCGCGTAGGTCGAGAACTTGTAGCCCTTGTGGTAGTCGAACTTCTCGACGGCCCGAATCAGGCCCATGTTTCCTTCCTGGATCAGGTCCAGGAACGACATGCCGCGGCCGATGTACTTCTTGGCGATCGACACCACAAGTCGCAGGTTGGCCTCGGTCAGCCGCTGCTTGGCTTCGTATGCGCGCTCGTACCGCTCAGTCAGCCTGTACCGCGCGATGCGGTAGTGCTCCAGCGCCTCGGCACGGATGCGTGGACGGGCTCCGTTCGTCAACCGGCGCCGCTCCGCGGCCGCGGCGTCGGTCAGGTTGTCGAGCCGGGCGAGATCTGCAAGCCCCAGCAGCTCCTGGGCGATGTGCGCCTGCTGCCCCTTCCGCTTGACGGTGGCGAGCCGCTCGATCACCTCCGGCAGCAGCTCATCGACCGACCTCTGCCGGCCATCGATCTCCTCGATGACGTTGAGCGCTTTCATCGCGTCGTGCAGCGGCTTGGCCTCGATCGCCTGCGCGAGCTCGACCTCGTCGTTGGCGGTCAGAAGCGAAACCCGCCCGATCTCCTTCAGGTACATGCGCACCGGGTCGTCGAGCGAGACCGAGTCCATCATCTCGATGTCGAGCAGCATCTCGTCGTCGATCTGCTCCACCTCTTCGAAGTCCTTCTCGCCGTCGGTGACCTCGATCCCGATCTCTTTGAAGGCCGCGAAGATGCGGAAGATCTGCTCCGGCTCGGCGTCGATCTCCGGGAAGCCCTGGAGGACGTCGTCCGGGGTGAGGTAGCCCTGCTCCTTGCCCTTGATGATGAGCTGCTCGGCCACAGCCATCAGCTCGTCCTCGAACTTTGCCTCCGGTTTCTCAACCGCCTTGCCGGCTTTTGCCGGCTTGCCGGCCGTCGTGCTCGGCGTTGCCGCCTGCTTCACTGCGCGCGCGATGTCACCCTCTCCTTTCCATATCCGTGATGGCGCGGGCAAGCTCTCTGGCTTCAGCTTCCAACCGCGCCACCTTCTCCGAGTCCTTGCCCCTTTCGGCCTCGGATAGCTCGCGGATTATCCCACTGTGCATACCCTTCATGTGCTCCAGGCGGATTCTCGCCGCAAGTTCAAGCGCCACCTCGTCATCAATATTGGGCGGCGGAGCCGCCCACGCTCGTCTGATCAGGTCCTGTTCCTCCGGGGGATAGCCGGCCAAATCGGCCTCGAGCCCGGACGCGCCGCCGCGCTCGTAGCTCTCCAGCATACGGACGTAAATGGACCGGTCGTCTTGCTCCAACTCCTGAGGAGTCAATTTGGTTCGCACGAGATCGAAGACCGCAGGCCGGACCGCAAGCAGCTGCACCAGGTAGCTGCCGGCCGTCACCTTCTTCCCGGCGGTCCGGGCACCGAAACCGTTGGTCCGGGGCCTGGGCGCCGGCGCCGGCTCGGGATCGCGCAGCAGCAGGTGGCGTGAGATTCCGGTGTGCCGCTCGGCTGCCTCCGCGTAGCCCTCGCGCAGGCCTTCAGGAAACTGCCGGATCCACTCCCGCAGCCGCGCCGCCACGAGCTCCACCTGGTTGGGGTTGCTCGGGTTGAGGCCCGCCGAATCCTCCTCCATGCCCGCCTCGAAACCTGACGGCGCGCGTGACACCAGCTCCTCCCAGCGTCGCGCCGCGTCAGGGCCGGCCGCGCGCAGGAACTCGTCCGGGTCTTTGGCGTCCGGAAGGCTCGCGACCCGCGTCCGCATGCCGAAGGTGGATGCCAGCGTCACCGCCTTGCGCATGGCCGCGCGCCCGGCGCGGTCGGAGTCGAAGACCAGAAGAAGCTCGTCCGTAAACCGCTTGAGCAGGCGCACCTGCTCCTCGGTCAGGGCGGTCCCGGAGGAGGCGACCGCGTTCGACACGCCGAGTTGGTGGCCCGTGATCACGTCGAACTGCCCCTCCATCAGAACGCCAAGGCCGCGCCTGGCGATCTCGTCGCGGGCCAGGTCCAGGCCGAAGATGACGCGTCCTTTAATGTATGCCGGCGTCTCGGGCGAGTTGATGTACTTGCGCTGATCGTCCTGGCGGACCGTCCGCGCCGTGAACGCCAGGGTCTGGCCGCGCTCGTCGCGGATCGGAATCACAAGCCGCTCGGCGAAGAAGTCAGTTCCGTCGCGCCGCATCAGGCCGGCCTCCTGTGCATCGGTCAGCGAGCGCTTCTTGGCCCGAAGGTATTCGGCAAACCCGCGCCCCGCCGGCGCGTAACCGAGCTGGAACCGCCGGGCGGTCTCCTCCGACACGCGCCGTGATTCGAGCAACCGGCGCCCCGGCTCTCCCGCCGGACTTCTCCACAGCACGTACTCGTAGTACTGGGCGGCGAGCTTCAGCATGTCCAGGACCCGCTTGCGGACGTCGGCCCGCTCGCGCTGCTCCGGGCTGAGCTTCTTCAGCTCGACGCCCGCCCGCTCCGCCAGCAGCTGCAGCGCGCCGCGCTTGTCCGTCTTCTCGATCAACTCCACGAACGTGAAAACGTCGCCCGACCGCTCGCAGCCGAAGCAGTACCAGGACTGCATCTGCGGGTTGACCTTGAAGCTCGGGCTGTCCTCCTGGTGGAAAGGGCACAGGCCCCAGAAGTCCTTGTTCCGCCTGGTCAGCCGGACGTGCTCCGATACCACCTTGACCAGGTCGACCCTGGCCTTGACCTCGGCAAAGGCGTCATCGGACGCTTGGGTGGGCATCGGTTTATTTTGATGGCCAATGGCGCGCCGAACCATCGTCTGGGTCAAGGAAGGCGACCTCGGCGCCGAGTTCGCGGACGTGACCTTTCTCCGCTCGAGCCTGAGCGCGGCCGGCACCGCGATCGGTTCGATACCGGTCCCCTACCGCCTCGACTACACGCTGAAGACCACCCGCAAGTACCTCACCACGCGTCTCAACGTGTCGAGTCGGGGCGACAACTGGTGGCGCAGGCTCGAGCTGCGGCGCGGCAGGTCCGGAAAGTGGACCGCGCGCGCCAGCGGCGGAGGAAGAGTGGAGCTCTCGTCGCCGGGCGGCGACATGACGCAGCTCGAGGGCGCGCTCGACTGCGACCTGGCCCTGTCGCCGTTGACGAACAGCATGCCGGTGCTCCGGCACGGTCTCCTGGAAAGAGGCGGGCCGCTCGAGTTCTCGATGGCGTGGGTGTCGGTGCCCGACCTCCACGTCTACCCGAGCGGCCAGCGCTACACGTTCATCCGCAAAGACGACGGCGATTCGATCGTCCGTTACGAATCGAGCTCACGCGACTTCATCGCCGACCTGAGCTTCGACAAGCACGGGTTGTGCCTCCGGTACCCGGGTCTCGGGCACGCTGTCTTGCGCCGCCGCCGGCGCCGGTTTCAGTTGCGGCGCGACGCCGATGTCGCCGATCCCAAACCGGTCGTAGGCCCAGCGCAGCGGCCGCGGCGCCCACCAGTTGAGGTCGCCGAGCAACCGCATCACGGCCGGCACGACCAGCGATCGCACGATCGTGGCGTCGATTGCCACCGCAATCGCCAGCCCGATGCCGATGGCCTTGATGATCACGACCTCGGCGAGGCCGAAGGCCATGAACACCGTGAACATGACGGCCGCGGCGCCCGTGATCAAGCGACCGGTCTTCTCCAGGCCGCTGGCCACGGCGGCGCGGTTGTCCCCAAGGCGCACGTACTCCTCGTGCATGCGGCTGACGAGCAGGACCTCGTAGTCCATCGACAGCCCGAACACGATCGAGAACAGGATCACCGGGATGCTCGGATCGAGCGATTGGGGCGTGAAGCCGAGCAGGTTCGCGAAGTGCCCCTGCTGGAAGATGAAGACCAGCGCACCGAACGACGCGCCGATCGAGAGGAAGTTCAGCAGCACCGCCTTCAGCGGCAGGACGACCGAGCCGGTGAGCAGGAACATCAGGATGTAGGTGACCAGCACCACGGTGCCGACCGCGAGCGGGACCCGGTCGTAGATGAATGTGATCACGTCGACGTCGATCGCCGTCTGGCCGCCGACGAGCACCTGTCCGTCGGTCAAGCCGTGGTCGGCGCGGATCGCCTTCAGGATGTTGCGCGCCCCATCAGAGCTGAAGTTTTCGCCGGTTGTGGCCTGGATCTCGACGATGTGCTTCCCGGTCGTCGCCGTCATCAGCTGCTGCGCGGGCTGCGGAAGCCGGCTGAGGTCGCCGCTGTACATCTGCGTGTACTCGTAGAGCCCGAGCTTGGGGTCGAGGTCGTAGATCGAGGTCGTGTGCAGCACGCCGGGAATCGCCGCGATCCGCCGGTCTAGCGTGAACTGGTCCGCGATTCGACTCGCGGTCAACGGCTGCCCGTCCGGGTAGTACACGAGCACCTGGAACGTGGTCTGGTCCTGGCCGGGGAAGTCCGCGATCAGGCTGTCGTAGCCCTGGCGTGCCTCGACGTGCGTGGGCAGCATGTCGGGGCTGCCGTTGGCGAGGCGGAGCTGGAGGAACGGCGTCGCCGCGAGCAGCAGGAATGCCACGGTCGGAACCAGCACCACGATGGGCCGCTTCATGACCCAGTTCGCGAGCCCGTGCCAGAAGCCGCCGGGCCCGCTCCTTCCGCGAAGGAAGGCGGGGAGGCGTAGGCGGTCGACGGACGGGCCGATGATCGAGAGGATCGCGGGCAGGAACGTCAGGGCGTAGATGACTGCGACGGCGACGACAATCGCCCCCGCGGCGCCCATCGACGCCATGAACGTGCCCTGGAAGAAGAGCATGGCCGACAGGCCGACGGCCACCGTGAACCCGGAGAAGGTGATCGCCCGGCCGGCCGTCGCCATGGTGGTCGCGATCGCATCTTCGCGACTCGAACCCGATGCCAGCTCGTCGCGGAACCGGTTGACGATGAAAAGCGAATAGTCGATCGAGACGCCAAGCCCGATCAGCGTGACGATGTTGATCGCGTACTGGGACACGTCGGTGAACCGGTTCAGGAAGAAGGTGCCGCCGATTCCGCCGACGATGGTGAGGATGCCGACACCGAGCGGAAGCCCGGCCGCGACGATCGAGGCGAAGATGAGGATCAGCAGGATCAAGGTGACCGGGAGCGTCACCGTCTCGGCGCGCTGCAGGTCGGCTTCCAGTGTGTTGTTGAACGCCTGGTTGATGGCGACGAATCCCGTCCCAGTGACCGTCAGCGAGCTCGAGTGGACCTTCGAGCGCAGGTCGTCGTAGTCCTTCCATGCCTGTTGTCCGGATGACGTCAGCACGATGCTGACCAGAGCCTCGTGCCCGTCCTTCGACGTGAACGCCTGCGCCACGCGCGGATTGGCGGCGTTGTAGGGCGTGATCATGTTCGCTATTCGCGAGTCGCCCTCGATCGGCGCGAGCGCGTCAGACAGCGCAGAGCGGTACTGCGCGTCGCCTACGGTGAGTGTGTCGCTGCGGAAGATGAGGTCGAAGTTCGAGGTGACTTTGGCGGCGCCGAGCTCATCGGTGATCAGGTTTGCGGCCCGGGCCGACTGAAGGTTGCTGCGCAGCGGACCGCCATTCGTGAGCGTCCCGCCCAGGACCATGAAGACGATCGAGACCGCGAGCAGCGCGCCGGATCCGGCCAGCGTGGCCCACCTGTACCGGTAGACGAATCGACCCCACCGTGCGAACACCTTCCTTCCCTCCTGTTTGCTACTGGGCGCCCTGTGCGGGCTGGTAATTGGCTGAAAGCGACATCACGGCGAGGGTGTCAATCGCCTCGTCGGTGTCGAAGTCCGGGTCGACCAACGACTGGACCATGATCCCGAGGACCGCGGCCCAGACCACCCCGGCGATCCCGCGCGCGGGGCTTGGGCCGACCCCGCGCTCGGCGAGGACCTGACGGGCGATGTCCTCGACGTGGGACCGATCCGCTCGGATGAAGTCGCGAACGCCGGCGCCGATGACCGCGTCGTGCAAGCCGACGCCGATGAGCTGGATATAGAGGCCGTTGGTGGCGCGGCTGTTCCGGAGCATGTGCTTCACCTGCTCCAGTGCCGCCACCGCGCCGGCCTCGCCTTCGACGGCGCCCAGCTCGATCTTCTGACAGACGTACTCGAGCACTGCCAGCACCAGCTGCTGTTTCGACTTGTAGTGGTAGTGCACCAGGCCCTGGGCCACGCCGGCCTCGCCCGCGATGTCCTTGATCGATGTGCCTTCGTAGCCCTGCCGGCTCAGCATGGTGAAGGCGGCTTCGAGGATCCTGGTTCGGGTGTCGGCGGATTTGGTTGAATGATCAGTCAACATTGGTTGATCATTCAATCAGATCTGGGAGCGCGCTGTCAAGGGCCCGGCCGGATTGGGCGAAAATCGAGGGGTGACCCGCGCCGTCGAGGAGCTCAACCGCCGGATGCTGCGCGCCCGGGACGCGATGGACCGCACCTACGCCGAGCCGCTGGACATCCCCGCGCTGGCCGAGGTCGCCAACGTCTCCCAGGCCCACTTCATCCGCACGTTCCGCGCCACCTTTGGCGAAACGCCGCACCGCTACCTTCAGCGCAGGCGTGTTGAACGCGCGATGTTCCTGCTGCGCGAGAGCAGGCGCAGCATCACCGACATCTGCCTCGACGTCGGCTTCGAGAGCCTGGGCACCTTCAGCCGGACGTTCCGCGACATCGTCGGTGTGAATCCGACCGACTACCGCGAGCGAAGCGAGGCGATCAACGCGCCGACGTGCTTCACGATGGCCTGGATGCGACCGAGTCAAGACACAGCAGTTTTGGAGAAGCTGAGCCGCCTGAACGGCCAATAGCATCGAGTTCAACGTCAGATTCACAGGAGGAACAAGCGATGCTCAACTCGATCAACATCTCGCACATCTTCGTGTTCGACCAGGACAAAGCCCTGGACTTTTACGTCGGCAAGCTCGGGCTCGAGGTCAGCGCCGACATGGACCTTGGCGTCATGCGGTGGCTGACGGTCC
Organism: Candidatus Dormiibacterota bacterium; assembly: GCA_046727235.1. Lineage (GTDB taxonomy): Bacteria > Chloroflexota > Dormibacteria > Dormibacterales > Dormibacteraceae > 40CM-4-65-16. The sequence continues at coordinate 22,362 of JBKPCF010000106.1, read as the reverse complement.
GCGCGCCAGGCGACCCCTCACACGACATCCTGCTCGAGCTCCCCGGACCGCCCGCGATGGACGCCACGACCGCGGAGAAGGTGCGTGAGCTGGTGAGCAAGGGCGCCAGTGGTTTCACCGCCGGCTTCACAACCGACAACGCACAGAAGACCTACGAAGCGCTGAAGACGAAGGGAGTCGAGATCAACGACGAGCTCACCGAGCGCGACTACGGGACCGACTTCGGCATTCGCGACCCCTTCGGCAACCACATCCGCGTCGTTCAATTGGCGCCAACGTCGCACCAATTGGGGCCGAAGCAGGCGGCGAAGCAGACGAGATGAGCCACCAGATCGCATCCCACACATCGAAAGCAATTCAATCGTCAAACGAAACCGCCACGATCAGAGCGCTGCTCGCATGCGGCGCCCTCGCGGGACCTCTGTTCGTCGCGGTGGGGTTCATCCAGATTCCGCTTCGCTCCGGATTCGACTGGATGCGACACCCGCTGAGCATGCTGAGCCTCGGCGACCTCGGCTGGATCCAGATCGCCAACTTCGTCGGCTGCGGCTTGCTCTTCGTCGCCGGCGCCGTCGGGATGCGCAGCGTGCTGCGCGGACAGGCGGCCGGCACCTGGGGTCCGCTACTCACGGCGGGCGTTGGGCTGGGAATGATCGCCGGCGGCATGTTCACAGCCGACCCCGGTCTGGGCTTTCCGCCGGGCGCGCCGGCTGGAGCGCCGACCAGCATGAGCTGGCACGCTGGGCTTCACCTCGCCGGATTCGTGATCGGCTTTGCCTCCCTGGTCGCCGCGTGCTTCGTCTTTGCTCGCCGGTACTGGAAGCTAGGGCAGCGAAATTGGGCGCTGTACTCGATCGTCACAGGCGTCATCGTCGGGGCGAGTTTCCCGATCGTCATGAGCGGATTGATCCGAAACCTGCTCCCGCTGTGGATTGCATTGGTCGTCGGATGGCTGTGGGCATCGTCGACGCCGGCACGGCTCCTACGAGCGGTCGGAAACGAATGAGGTTCAAAGCCAGGGTTCTGCTCGCCGGCAAGACCGCAACCGGAGTCGAGGTCCCCGCCAAGGTGGTGGAGGGCCTCGGCTCCACCAAGCGGCCGCTCGTCAAGGTGACGATCAACAAGTACACGTACCGCAGCGCGATCGCGCCGATGGGCGGGACGTTCATGCTCGGCATCAGCGACGAGGTGCGCAAGAACGCGGGGGTGTCGGCCGGCGACAGCATCGACGTCGACGTCGAGCTGGACACCGAGAAGCGCGAGGTCGAGGTCCCACCCGAATTGGAGAAGGCCCTCGCCAAGGACGCCGCGGCGAGGAAATACTTCGAAAGCCTGTCCTACAGCAGAAAGGTCGCGCTCGTGAACCCGATCGCCAACGGCAAGACCACCGAGACGCGGGAGCGCAACCTGGCGAAAGCGATCAAGGAGCTGAAAGCGAAAGGCTGACCGGGAGGCCTATCGCTCGTCAGGGCTGGATGTTCTGGTTCAGGCGAAAGAAATTGTCGGGGTCGTACTTCCGCTTGAGCGCGACCAACCGCTGGTACTTCGCGTCGCCGTAGATCTGAGCGCCGTCGGTGCCCGCCTCCACCACATCGTTGACATACCTGCCGGTCGTCAGGAAGGGCTTGAGCTTCGCCATCGCGCCCCGGCCCCAAGCCATTCGCTCCTCGTCATCCAGGGCATTCATCCAGAAGAGCTCGGTGGAGATGCTGTACGCGCCGTTGCGTCCGGTGTATGCCATCGCGTCGTCAGACACCCGCCCGACCGCTCCGCTGTGGGCCCACACCGAGATCTCGCTGTCAGCCGGAATGCTCTCCATCAGTCCCGCGCACATCTCGACGACTTCGTCCGACAGCTCGCCCAGGAAGCCGGACTTCGTGTAGAAGCGCTTGCCCCAGCCCATCACCTCGTCCGCCGCCACCTGCACCTCGAGATACCGCTTGGCCGCGAACGTGTCCATGAGAGGATCCGCCTCCCGAAACACTCGAAGGTCGCGCTCCGCTTGCGCGACGCCTCCGGAATGGGTGGAGCCGACTGAGAGAACGGGCCGCCCGCCAAGCTCTTCAGCCTTGCTGAACGAAAGCGCCAGGTGGACATCCTCGTGCTTGGTCACGAACTCGCGCACCCGCTCGGCGACCTCGAGGCTCCTCTCGACAGGAAACACGACCGCGCCCTGGAAGATGGTCCCCTCCAGGGGATGAAGCCGGAACTCGAACTGCGTCGCCACTCCAAAGTTGGCTCCAGCGCCGCGCAATCCCCAGAACAGGTCGGCGTTCTCGCCGTCGCTCGCATGGAGCCGCTCCCCGTCCGAGGTCACCAGGTCGATCCCGACGATGTTGTCGACCGTCAAGCCGAACTTGCGCTGGAGGCGGCCCATGCCGCCGCCGAGGGCGAGACCGGCCACGCCCGTGTGCCCTACGACCCCAACCGGGCACACGAGGCCGTGTGCCTGCGCCGCGGCGTCGAGCTGCGACAGGTGGGCTCCGCCCTGCGTGGCGGCCCGCTGTGCCACCGGGTCCACGTTCACCTCGCGCATGGGCGAGAGGTCGATCACCATCCCTCCGTCGCAGGTCGAGAAACCCGCGACGCTGTGGCCGCCGCCCCGCACCGCCACGACCAGCCGATGCTCGCGGGCGAACCGGATTGCGGCAATCACGTCGTCGACCGACTTGCAGCGGACGATCATCGCCGGCCGACGGTCGGCGATCGCGTTCCATACGATCCGCGCCTGCTCGTAGTTCGGGTCGTCCGGCAGGATCACATCGCCCGCGATGCGACCTTGAAGTGCGCTACTTGGTGCCAGCGCCTGCTCCGATCGCCGCCTGCGCCGCCGCCAGCCGCGCCACCGGCACGCGGAAGGGGCTGCACGACACGTAGTTCAAGCCGAGCTTGTGGCACAGGTGGATGGAGTCGGGGTCTCCCCCGTGCTCGCCGCAGATCCCGACCTCCAGGCCGCGCCGAGTCTTTCGACCCTCCTTCACCGCGATGTCCATCAGGCGGCCCACGCCGCGCTCGTCGATCGTCTCGAACGGATTGCGAGGCAGGATCTTCTGCTCGAGGTAGCGGACGATGAAGGCCCGCTCCGCGTCGTCGCGGGAGAAGCCGAACGTCGTCTGCGTGAGGTCGTTGGTGCCGAACGAGAAGAACTCGGCTTCCTCGGCGATCTCACCCGCGGTCAGCGCGGCACGCGGTATCTCGATCATGGTGCCGAACTTGTAGGGCACCCGGACGCCCGCCTCTTTCTGCACCGCCTCGGCGACCGGCTTGAGCTCGGCGTGCACGGCCCGCAGCTCGGCCACGGTGCCCGCCAGCGGGATCATGATCTCCGGCCGCGCATCAACCTTTCTCTTGCGAAGGTTTGCGGCCGCTTCCATGATCGCGCGCACCTGCATCCGCGGAATCTCTGGATAAAGGATCGAAAGCCGCACACCGCGCAGGCCAAGCATCGGGTTGGCCTCGTGCAGCTCCTCGACACGTGACAACGTCTTTTCGAGCTGGGCGAGACGCGCGGGGTCTTCGCCGGTGTCTTTCAGGTGCGTCGTCTCGCGGATCAGGTCCTCGAGGCTGGGGAGGAACTCGTGGAGCGGCGGGTCGATCAGCCGGATGATCACCGGCAGCCCGGCCATCACTTTGAAGATGCCCTCGAAGTCCCCGCGCTGGACCGGCAGCAGCTTGGCGAGTTGCTTCTCGCGCTCTTCGGTGGTGGTGGCCATGATCATTGCCTGGACGACCGGCAGTCGGTCCTGCTCCATGAACATGTGCTCGGTGCGGCACAGGCCCACGCCCTGCGCGCCGTTCTCGCGCGCCTTGATCGCGTCGCGGGGGTAGTCGGCGTTCGCCCACACCTCGAGCCGGCGGAACTCGTCGGCCCAGCGCAGGATCGCGCTCGCGGCGGGGTGCTGGTTCAGGGACCGGGCCTCGATCGTCGGCACGTTGCCGACGTACACCTCGCCGGTGGTGCCGTCGATCGTGATCTGGTCGCCCTCGTTGATCGTCGTGCCGTTGGCGGAGAACTTCCGCTGCCGCACGTCGACGTCGATCGAGCTCGCGCCGACCACGCATGGACGACCCATGCCGCGCGCGACCAGCGCCGCGTGCGAGGCCGTGCCGCCGGTCTGGGTGAGAATTCCCTTGGCCTCGACCATCCCGTGTACGTCGTTCGGGTTCGTCTCCACGCGGACGAGGATCACGGCCTTGCCTTGCTTGCCCCACGCGACGGCGGTGTCGGCGTCGAAAACAGCGCCGCCGCTTGCCGCCCCGGGCGACGCCGGCACGCCCTTCGCCAGCGGCGACACCTTCGCTGAAGGATCGACACGCGGGAACAGCAGCTGCTCTAGCTGCCGCGGCTCGACGCGCGCGACCGCGTCCTTCTTGGTGATCAGTCGCTCCTTGACCATGTCCACCGCGATGTTCACCGCCGCCTCGCCAGTTCGCTTTGCCGACCGCGTCTGCAGCATGTAGAGCTTGCCGCGCTCGATGGTGAACTCGAGGTCCTGCACGTCCTTGTAGTGCTTCTCCAGCTGCCGCGCGTAGCGCTCGAACTGCGCGTACACCCTGGGCATCTGGCGCTTCAAGGCCGAGATCGGTTCGGTGTCTCGCACGCCGGCGACCACGTCCTCGCCCTGGGCGTTGGGCAGGTAGTCGCCGTAGAGCTCTCGGTGGCCGGTGATCGGATTTCGCGTGAACGCCACGCCGGTGCCCGACGTCTCGCCCATGTTGCCGAACACCATCATCTGGACGTTGACCGCGGTGCCCAGATCGTCGGGAATGCGCTCCATCCGCCGGTACGTCTTGGCGCGGTCGGTGTTCCAGGACTTGAACACCGCGTCGATGGCGTCGCGCAGCTGCTCGATGGGATCGGACGGAAACTCTCGGGCCGTCTCTTCCTTATATATGGCGAGGAACCGAGCCACGAGCGGGCGCAGGTCGGCGGGCTTGAGCTCGGGGTCGGTCTTGACGCCCGCCTTGCGCTTCCCCTGCTGCAGCGCCTCCTCGAACTTCTCGCCGTCGATGCCTTTGACCGTCTTGCCGAACATCTGGATGAAGCGCCGCCGCGCGTCCAGCGCGAAGCGCTCGTCTTTGGTGAGAGCGGCCAGGCCTTTGGTCGTGCCTTCGTTCAGGCCCAGGTTGAGGACGGTATCCATCATCCCGGGCATCGAGAATTTGGCCCCCGACCGGACGCTGACCAGCAGCGGATCCTTCGCGTCGCCGAACTTCTTGCCCGCGTTGCGCTCGAGGACCTTGAGGTTCGCGAGCACCTGTTCCCAGAGCCCAGGCGGAAACTTGCCACCGCTCGAGTAGTAGGCCCGACACGCTTCGGTGGTGATCGTGAAACCAGGCGGGACGGGCATACCCGCCTTTGTCATTTCCGCCGCGCCCGCGCCCTTGCCCCCGAGGAGGTCGCGCATTTTGCCAGACCCTTGGGAGAACTGATAAATCCACTTATGTGCTTTGGCCATGGTCCAGGTAATTCTAAAGTTGGCCCGTGGACGATCTGGGTGCGGCGAGTGAGGACCAGGTCATCCTTGCGTGGCTGCAGGCGGAGATCGAGTCGCCCGACTTCCAGGCCTACATCATCGGGAACCCGCCCAACCCCGCCAACCTCTCGGCCGCGTTGAAGGCCGCGCGCGCACCCGACCTGCGCGACCCCGCCCAGAATGGATTGCGCCGGGAAATCATCACGGCGGTTTATGGATTCGGGCAGGGAGCCGGCAGTTTCGAGGGCCTCGCCAACGACGTCTCGTGGCACCGGGTCCGCCTCACCACCGACGAGGTCGCGGAGATGCTCTACGCGCGGCGGGACGGAGCCTGGCGAGTCCTCTCGCCGGTGACGCGCAAGGTCGCCGAGGGGGCGACCAACGTCGGCCACGTCTTCACCGGCGACCAGACGAACATGGTCGTGCTCTCGCTCGCTTCAGGCCTGTGCCACTCGAGCCGGAAGGTGCCCGAGATCATCGCCCTGCGCCGGCCGGACGGGGTCCTGGTAATCCTCGAAGGCCACGCCCGCGCGACCGCGATCGCGCTCGAGGCGCATCGGTTCCGGGAAGGGGTGTTCGCGTACGTCGGCGACGGACCGAGCATCGCGAACTGGCCCTACCTGTAGCACGCGATAATCGCTTCCGGGAGGCGCCTGGCTGTTCGTGAGGAGACGTCATGACACAACCTCGAAAGATCCGCGGCTACGGCTGGATTCCCGACGTCCCCGACCAGCGTGACCACCTCTACGCCGCCCCCGCCCAGTTCCTGAAGGCGCTGCCCGCATCGACCGACCTGCGGGCCAAGTGCCCGCCGGTTTACGACCAGGGGCAGCTCGGCAGCTGCACCGCCAACGCGATCGGCGCCGCGATCGAGTTCGACCGCATGAAGCAGAGGCTCCGCGACTTCGTCCCCTCGCGCCTGTTCATCTACTACAACGAGCGCGTCATCGAGGGCACGGTGTCCATCGACAGCGGGGCGATGATCCGCGACGGCATCAAGTCGGTGGCGAGCGATGGAGTGTGTCCCGAAACTCAGTGGCCGTACGTGATCTCAAAGTTCGCCCAGCGGCCGTCGAAGAAGTGCTATCAGGACGCCAGGCTCGACCGCGCCGTCTCGTACCAGAGCATCATCCAGGACCTCAACCAGATGAAGGGATGCCTCGCGTCGGGCTACCCGTTCATATTCGGCTTCACCGTCTACGAGAGCTTCGAAAGCGCGGCGGTGGTGAAGTCCGGCCACGCACCGATGCCGGGCTGGGGCGAGCGGCCGGTGGGCGGCCACGCCGTGATGGCGATCGGCTACGACGAGTCAAAGCAGTGGTTCCTGGTCCGGAACTCCTGGGGCGGCGGCTGGGGGTTGAAGGGCTACTTCACTCTGCCCTACGCCTACTTCATCCAGCCTGGCCTTGCGTCGGACTTCTGGACGATCCGCCTCGTGGGCTAGGGCCCGAAGGCCTCCGGTGGCGAAGGATTTGGTCCCAACCGGAGCCCGGCGAGCATATAGGGAGGGGGCCCGCCGGGTCGGCTGGAGCATCGGCCTCAGGGAGTTGGAGATGGGGAGTGTTGGAGGAGGAGGCCTTACTCCTCGTGTTATTCACTTACGGCGCGGCTTAACGAACCCAGGCGCAAAAACTTGCGCCTAAAGTGACTCCGTGCCCACCAGCCGCCTGGAAGCCTTCAGCGACGGCGTTTTCGCGATCGCCGCCACATTGCTGATCCTCAACGTCTCCGTGGCCAGCGGGGCGCTCGGTCCGAGGCTGATCGAGATCTGGCCGAGCTATGTCGCCTACGCGGTCAGCTTCATAACGATCGGGATCATCTGGGTCAACCACCACCTGGTCATGAGCCAGGTTCGTCACGTCAACCGGCTCTTTCTGATGCTGAACGTGCTGTTTCTGATGCTCATCGCTTTCATCCCGTTTCCGACCCGGCTGCTCGCAGAGAACATCGCCAGGCCTGATAGCGCGCAGGCAGCAGCAGTCGCCTATGGCGTCACCCTGACCCTGACCGCGGTGCTGTTCAACGCGCTGTGGCGCTATGCCGCCACCGGACGTCGCCTCCTCCGTACAGACGCCAGCGCACGAACGGTGGCGGGCATCGGCCGGAGCTATCTGCCGGGTCCCTTCCTGTACGGTGCTGCCACCGCCGTCGGGTTCGTCAATCCATACGCAAGCGCGGCGCTGTATGTGGCCATCGCGGTCTTCTACGTCGTGGAAAGCTCGATCTTCGGGGGCCGCACCTGAGGTAACCCGGCAGGGTATCGACGGCTGTATCAGCCGCTGGGTCAGTGGGAGGTCAGAAATATGTCTCTAGGGCGGAGATTTCTGGTGGCCGGGATCGGTGCCCTCAGCCTTCTAGGCGCCGGGACGGCCGGCGTCGGGGCCAGCGAGGGCACCTTGATCGAGTTCGACTCGATGACGCCGGTGACCGGCTCGGACGTGGGCACGGTCAACGACCGGGGAATCAGAGGCGGGGGGCTGCCGTGGGCCATCACCTCGGGCAGCGGTGAGGTGGACCGCCAGGGCAACGTCGAAGTCCAGGTGACCGGGCTTGTGCTCGCGGCGGGAGCGAACACCGGCAAGAATCCCATTCCATTTTTTGCCGCGACGGTGAGCTGCCTCACCCCGGGTGGGGTCGTCAACGTGAGGACAGGGCTGGCCCCGGCGACAGTGCCGGGCGGCGATTCCACCATCGATGCGCACGTTGACCTGCCGCACCCGTGCAAGAGTCCTCAGGTATTTGTTGGAGCGGTCACCTCGACGGGCGCGTTTGTATGGTTCGCGCGGTCCAACGCCGAGGATGACGACTAGCTGACGGAAGCAGCGAGGGCCCGCTCGTTCGGGCCCTCGCTAATCGTGGTCTCTTGAACTGTTACGGGTCCTTCGTGAACGCGTTGCGCAGGTCGTTCGCGTTGGCGTCGCGGCTGCCCAGGGGCGCGAGCTCCCAGCGGCGCTCGATCGTGGCCAGGATCGAGGTCGTGTCGTAGAGCGTGTTGTCCACAAAGTGGCGCTTGGCGAATGGCGAGATGATGAGCGTGGGCACGCGCTCGCCCGGACCCCAGATGTCCGAGTGCATCGGGTCGGTCGGCGGCGCCACGTGGTCCCAGAACCCGCCGTGCTCGTCGTACGTGACGATGATCGCGGTGTCCTTCCAGTCCGGACCATTGCGAACCGCGTTGATCAGGTCGAGCAGGTGGTTCTCGCCCGTGATCACGTCGGTGTACCCCGGGTGCTCGTTGTCAGGCCCGAGCGGCTTGACGAACGAGACCTTCGGGAGCTTGCCGGCTATGGCGGCGGCGAAGAAGTCCGTCTCGTCGCGCAGGTGCGACCGGCCTGAGGTTCCAGGCGCGAAGTTGGCGTAGTAGTTGAAAGGCTGGTGATGAAACTGGAAGAGCGGCGCCGCTTTGCCGGCCACCGCGTCGTTCCAGCCACCTGAGTACCACGCCCAGCTGAGATCCTGCTCCGACAGCTCGTCGCCGATCGTCTTGTTGCTCAGCAGCGGAAGCTGCCGCGCGCCGGCGATCGTCGGCGGCACGGCGGGAAAGATCGTGTTGACGGCGAAGTCGCCGGTGCTCTTCGTCGTGAGCTGACCGTCGTGCCCGGCGACGGGTAGGCCGTTGGCGCCCAGGATCGTATGCAGGTCGTTCGGTCCGCCGTCGCTCACCGCGTTCGCGTACGTCGGCGTGCACGCGCAGATGAGCCACTGGTGGTTGAGGAACGATCCGCCGAACGAGGCGTGGAAGAAGTTGTCCGACAGGGTGTACTTGGCCGCCTCGACGGCGGCGGGCAGCTGGGCCGTCGGGTAGTAGCCCATGGCCAGGCCCTTGGCGTCGCTGACGGTCACGAACTTGTCCATCTTGCCGCCGTCGATCTGGACCTGCTCCTGGTAGTACCGGTGCACCAGGTCGCGCGTCTTCTGGTTCGCCGCGACGTACTGCGTGATGTCAAAAGGCTGGTTGGCGAAGCAGAAGCCGGCGGGCAGAGGCGGTGATGTGAGGTGAGGGTCATTTTGCGGCAAGCACGTGTACGGCAGCCCGGTCGCCATGTCGATCTGGGTCTGCGTCGCGCCCGCATTGGCCAGGCCGTTCGCTCCCGGGAACTGGCCATAGAGGTTGTCGAAGCTGTGGTTTTCCTCGTAGATGATCACGAAGTGGTGGATCCGGCTGAGCGCGCCCAGGCCACCGTCTTCGTCCTCCGCCATTGCCGTGAGAACTGGACCGATGGTCGTCGCGGTGGCCAGGCTCAGGCCGATTGCGAGCAAGCGTCGTAACGATCGAGACATAGGCTGCCCTCCTCTTCAGAACCCCCTGCCCCAGCGCTTAAATGCCGCTCTCGAAGTCTATTCGGGCCGGGGCGAAACGCAAGGGACGGACAGATTAAGAGCCGAGATGTTTCTGGAACCAGTCCACGATGCGCTCGATCCTGTCCACCCGCCGGTCGGGTCGGCCGATCGCCAGCATGATGTGCGTTTCGGACGGGTACCGGACCATCTCCACCTCACGCCCGAGCGTGCGCAGGATGTGGAAGACGATCTCGCTGTTGCCCGGCGGGCAGCGCATGTCGTTTTCCGCCTGCAGCAAAAGGAGCGGCGCGTGGTTCTGGTACATGCGAACGAAGGGAGACCGCGCCAGGAAGTCGTCGAGGTGCTCCCACGCGTTCTGCTTTTCCACCGCCCGGCGCCCGATGAAGCGCCCGAAGTCCGACGTCGCCCACTCGCCCAGCAGGTCGGTGACCGGGTTCTCGCTCACGGCCGCCGCGAACACGCCAGGATGGCTGGCCAGCATCCAGTTGGTCATGAAGCCGCCGTACGAGAGGCCCATGATGCCGACCTTGTTGCGGTCGGCGAGACCCTGCTCGACAGCCCAATCGATGACCCGGAGGAGGTCGCTGCCGTCGGGGTCGCCCCATCTTCCTTCGAGGCCTTGCGCGTACTTCTCGCCGTAGCTGACAGATCCGCGCGGGTTGCAGTAGACCACGTGGAAGCCCGCATCGGCGAGGGCGACCATCTCGAGCCAGGGTGTTGGACCAAATGACGAGTTCGGTCCTCCGTGAACGTCGATGACGAGCGGCGCCGTGGTGCGATCTCCGTTTGCGTGGAGCAGCCAGGTATCGATGGAGTGACCGTCGGGGTGCGAAATCTGAACGTGCTCAACGCGCCGCTCGAAGGGTCCGTACCAGCTGCTGCCGTCGGTGGTCAGCCGGCGCAGCGCGCCGTCCTCGACGGCATAGACGTCGGAGGGCTCGTACCGCGATGCGACGACCGCGGTGCGGCCGCCGCCGGTCGCGAGCGTGCTGCACATCGCGTCGGGAGTGGCGAGCGCTTCGACCGTGCCGTCGATCCCGAATCGATAGGGATGGCTGTAGCCGTGCTGCGCGACCAGCGCGACCACGTGCGTCCCGTCTTCCCACATCACCGGAGGCGGCCCGAAGTCCTCGCTGTCCTGGTAGTCGCCGTAGCTCGTCGGCTGGACGTTGAGCTGCTTGTCTGCAGCAAGCCTGCGTCCGGAGACGTGGAGCTCCAGGTCCGCCCATCCTGGCGACCCTTCGTGGCTCAGTCCGAGGTAGGCGATCTCTTTGCCGGGTGCCCACGCAACGCTGATCACGCCGCCCTGAAGGCGCGCGACCTGCTGTGGCTCCCCACCCTGGGCGTCGATCATCCAGACCGCGTCGATCTCCTCCAGGCCGCGAGTCTCGCTGCGGTCGGCGAGGAAGGCGATCTGCGCACCGTCGGGCGACCAGGCGGCGCCGCTCACGTTGTAAATGGGCTCGGTGATGCGCGTCGGCGCAGGATCAATGATGTCGGTGACCCAGACGCTCGTGTACTCGTCGCGGACACCGATGCCGTCGAACCGCCATGTGTAGTCGCGGATTCTTCGCGCGGTCGGGTCGTCGTCCTTGCCGACGATGAAGCGCTTCTCGCCCGAGCCGCCGAGGAGAAGGAGCTTCTTGCCGTCGGGCGACCAGTCCGCGGCGCCAACGCCGCCTGGCAGGTCGGTGATCTGTCGCGGCTCGCCGCCGGCGAGGTTGATCAGCCATGCCTGTGGCTTTCCGGTGCGGTCGGAGATGAAGACCAGCTGTTTTCCCTCGGGTGAGAAGCGAGGCCGGCCGTCGCTGGCCTTCGCGCTGGTGAGCTGCTCGGGCGTTCCGCCGTCGAAGGTCGTGCGCCAGAGCCTTCGCGCGTAGTTGCCTTCCTCAACCGTCCGTTTGACGTAGACGATGCTCTGTCCGTCCGGCGCGACCGCAACCGCCCCGATCACGACTTGCTTCAGGACGTCCTTGGGTGTGAATGCAACCTTGTGCTGGGTCCCCGCCTCTTCCCGCTCGAGCGTCTTCATGTGTTAAAGCATGCTCCGAGCGTGGACGACCTTCAAAACCTGATCTGCGAGCTGGTGGCGATCGAGTCAGTCAATCCCGACCTGGTCGCGGGAGGTCCCGGCGAAGGCGCGATCGCTGGGTTCGTCGCGGCCTGGCTGCGCAGCGCCGGTCTCGTGGTGTCGACGGTCGAGCCGGTGCCGGGCCGCCCGTCAGTGGTCGGGGTGGTGCGCGGGTCGGGCGGAGGCCGGTCGCTGATGCTGAACGCGCACATGGACACGGTCGGCGCGGGCGGAATGGTGTCCCCATTTGCGCCTCGCGTTGAGGATGGCCGTGTCTACGGCCGCGGCGCCTACGACATGAAGGGAAGCCTCGCGGCGATCATGGTGGCCGCGCGCCGCGCCCGCGATCTGAATTTGAAGGGCGACCTGATCGTCACCGCGGTGGCCGATGAGGAGGTCGCTTCGATTGGCACCTCCTCGGTGCTCGAGCAGTTTCGCGCCGACGCCGCGATCGTGACCGAGCCGACCGAGCTCTGCCTATGCCTCGCCCACAAGGGATTCGTGTGGCTGGAGGTGGAGACGACCGGAGTGGCCGCGCACGGCTCGCGGGCCGACCTGGGCGTGGATGCAATCGCGAACATGGGGCCGGTGTTGAGCGGCGTGCGGGACCTGGATCAGAGATTGCGGACCGGACCGCGCCACTCGCTGCTGGGCACGGGCTCGATCCACGCGTCGCTGATCGAAGGCGGCCAGGAGATGTCGACGTACCCGGCACGCTGCGTCGTGAAGTTGGAGCGACGAACCGTGCCCGGGGAGGATGGCCGCGAGATCGAAGGCGCGAAGGTGCTGCTCGAACGACCGCCATCCGAGCTGCCGGCAGACCATCGAGTCAGCGTGGCTGTCGCCGAGGCTGCGGGACACCCGGAAGTCATCGGCGTGGCGTACTGGATGGACATGGCCTTGACGAACGCGGCCGGGATCCCGACTGTGGCCTATGGGCCTTCTGGCGAAGGTGCGCATGCCGACGTGGAATGGGTGGACTTGGCCTCGGTCGAGAAGTGCGTCGATGTCTATCTACACGCCGCCAAGCAGCTGTGCGGCTGACCGTGGCGAACTGCTTCCTTGAGACGATTCAGGCTGAGGTCGGGCTGACGCTCCTCGAGCTTGTGAGCTCGTCGAGCCTCGATGGGAGGATTGCGATCGGAGCGCGCTCCTGCTCGGTCGAGTCGCGCATCCGGATCGTGACTGCATTGTCGTTCAGGGTGTCGAAGTCAACCGTCACGCAGAACGGGGTGCCGATCTCATCCTGTCGCCGGTAACGCCGGCCGATGTGCCCTCCGGTCTGGTCGTACTCCACCCGGAGCTGCCCGCGCAGCATCTGCACGACCTCCTGCGCAACGCGAATCAGCTCCTCCTTCTTCGACAACGGCACGACCGCGACCTGCACCGGCGCCACGTTCGGGTGCAGGCGCAGCAGCACCCGCGGCTCGTTGTTCACCACGTCCTCGTCGTACGCGTCCAGCAGCAGCGTGATGAAGATCCGCTCCACGCTCACGGCAGGCTCGATCACCCACGGCAGGTACCGCTCGTTGGTCTCCGGATCCAGGTAGGTCAGGTCCTGCTTCGAGCGCTCCTGGTGCACCGCCAGGTCGTAGTCCGTGCGGTCCGCGATCCCCTCCAGCTCTCCCCACCCAAATGGAAACTCGTACTCGATGTCGGTCGTCTGGGTCGAGTAGTGCGACAGCGACTCCTTCGGATGGTCATAGAACCGCAAGCGGGACGCATTGATCCCGAGGACCTGCATGTACCAACGCATTCGCTCCTTGCGCCAGTAATCAAAAGCAGCATCGTCCTCGCGCGGCCGCACGAAGTACTCCATCTCCATCAGGTCGAACTCGCGCACGCGAAACACAAAGTTGCCCGGCGTGATCTCGTTGCGAAACCCCCGACCCTGCTGAGCGATCCCGAACGGCACGCGCACGCGCGACGAGTTGATCACGTTCTTGAAGTCGACGAACATCCCTTGCGCGGTCTCGGGGCGCAAGTAGACCTCCGACGCGCGATCCTCCAATGCACCGACGTAGGTACGGAACATCAGGTTGAACATGCGCGCGTCGTCCAGCGGACCGCCGCACTCGGGGCATTTCTCGCCGAGGACCTGGTCGGCCCGCCAACGCTTCTTGCACTCTCCGAGGCACTGGCGCAGGGGGTCGACGAAGTTGGTCAGGTGGCCTGACGCCTCCCACACCGCGGCCGGCATGATCAGCGTCGATTCCAACCCGACCACGTCGTCGCGGAGCTCGACCATGTGCCGCCACCACAGGTCACGGATGGCGCGCTTCAGCGCGACGCCGTACGGGCCGTAGTCGTAGAAGCCTGAAAGTCCGCCGTAGATCTCACTCGACGGGTAGATGAATCCGCGCCGCTTCGTGAGAGCAACGACTTTGTCCATGACCTGGTCGCGTGGAACCATCGGAGGCAAACCTAGCAGGGGCGCAGAATCGTCGAGTGGGCCGGCGCGACGTCCTCCTCTTCACGATGGACGAGGCGTACACCCGGCTGCGCGACCGGCTCGAGGGCCTCACCGACGGGGAGTTCTTCTGGAAGCCGGTGGCAGAGGCGTGGTCCATCCACGAGGACCGGCCCGGCCACTGGACCTATGACTACGCGATCCCCGATCCCGATCCGGCGCCCGTCACGACGATCGCGTGGCAGGTGACACACCTGGCGACGACCCGGTTCATGTACCACGAGTGGGCCTACGGTTCCGCGAAGCTCACCTTCCCAGACCTGCTCATCCCGAGCGACGTCGCAGGCGCCGTCGAGTTCCTGCACGCGGGTTACGAGGCGCTGCACCTGGACCTCGAATCCGAGGCCGACCTCGATCAGCCACGCAAGACCAACTGGGGCGACACGTGGCCGGCGTGGCGCATCTTCACGGCCATGACCGACCATGACGCCCTCCACACGGGGATGATCGGCGGGCTCCGCGACCTCTACTACTGGACCACCCGGAGCTGATTCAGGAAGGCAAGCGACTTCAGGCGGCGGTCCAGGTGATGCTCCAGCTGCGCCTGCAAAACGCCCTCGATCGAGGCCATCAACGATGCGTCGAGCTTCACGCGACGGTAGGTCTCCATGTCGCCCGACGCCATCAGGCGGAGCACTTTCATCGCGGCCAGAGGAACCAGGTCCATCGCCGGCAACGTGCATCGATCACACAGAAATCCGCCGGCGTCCGCGCTGAAGGCGGCCGGCCGAGCCGCCAGCGGCCGCTCGCACGAGGCGCACGACATCAGCTGCGGCGCATACCCCAGCAGATCGAGCGCGGTCATCAGGAACCATGCCGACGCGCGGCGAGGATCCGATTCGTGGGCAAGCTCCTGAAGAGAAGCGACCGCCAGCTCGTACACACCGTCGATCGGGTGCCGGTCCTCGCACACCCGCTCCGCCAGCTCGGCGATCAGCGCCGCGTGCGCCATCCGCTCCACGTCGCCGTCGATCCGGTACCCGGGCACGCGCTGCACCTGCGCTACCACGTCGAGCTCGCCTCGTCCCTTCGCCAGCAGCACGTCTATGTGTCCGAACAGCTCCAGCGACGGTCCCAGCTTCGACGATGTCCGCCGTACGCCTTTGGCGATGGCGCCCACCTTGCCGTGGTCGCGGGTCAGCAGCGTGAAGATTCGGTCCGCCTCGCCGTAGTCGAGCTTGCGCAGGACGACGGCCCGGTCACGATAGGTGGCCAGTCTCTTCCTCCACGGGGGCTTCCTTCGAGTCGCGAGACCCGTCGACGTGCCCAAACGCCTCGGCCGGCCACGGGCGATCGGCGGTGAGCCGCACGATCTCGATCCGGCGGCCCTTCACTTTCTCCACCTTCCATATGATGTGCTCGGTCGTGAACGTGTCGCCTTCCTCGGCGATCTTGCCGAGCATCGCGTGCACGTACCCGCCGACCGAGTCGTAATCCCCCGACTCCTCGATGCCGAGATGCAGCCTCTGGTTCAGCTCCTCCAGCGGGAATCCCGCGTCCACGCGGGCTTCGTGGTCGTTCAGCAGCGTCAGCAGGTCCTCTTCCGCCGTGTCGTATTCGTCGCGGATCTCGCCGACGATCTCCTCGAGCAGGTCCTCCAGCGTGACCAGGCCTGCGGTGCCCCCGTACTCGTCGACCACGATCATCATGTGCTGCTTCTTGACGCGCATCTCGTTCAGCAGCTCGTCGACCTTCTTCTGCTCCGGCGTGAACTCGATCGGACGGAGCACCTTGTCCATGTCGAACTTCCGCGAGCTTGCGAGCGTGTAGTAAAGCAGCAGGTCCTTGACGTGGATCAGGCCGATGACGTGATCGATGTCGTTCTCGTACACCGGCAGCCGCGTATGCCGGTCCTGCTTGAAGAGCTTGACGAGGTCGCGCAGCTGGGCACGCTTCTCGACGGCCACGATGTCGGTGCGCGGGATCATCACCTCGCGCACGGTCTTGTCCCCGATCTCGATGATGCCGTGGATCATCTGGTGCTCCTGCTCTTCGATCACGCCCTGCTCCTCGGAGACATGCAGGACCGTGAGCAGCTCTTCCTCGGTGAGGTACGGGGCACGAGACCCGCGCCCGCCGGTGATGCCTCGAGAGATGATCGTCACCGCCCACAGGATCGGGCTCAAGAAGGTGGCGATCCGATCCACCGGGCCGGCCGCGGCCAGCGCCACACGCTCCGCGTTTGAGATGGCAAGCGTCTTGGGCGTGACCTCTGCGGCGATCAGGATCACGACCGACAAGACGACCGACACCAGCAGCGTCAGCCACAGGCGCCACACTTCCGGGACTCCGGCCCTGGTGAGTATCGAGTCTGTGATCAGCGCCGTCGCCGTCGAGGCCACGATCAGCGCCAGCGTGTTCGTGAACAAGACGGTGGAAAGGAACCGGTTCGGATCGGAACGCAGGCGCTGCAGGATCGCGGCCGCCTCGCTCCCCTGCTCGGCGAGGAAGCGCACGCGCAACCGGCCGACCGACGTGAGGGCCGTCTCCGTGCCGCTGGCGAGCGCGGCCACGACGAAGCACACGATCAAAACGATCAGCTCGATCAGCTCTTGGCCGTTCATCGAGAGAGGACTATTTGAAGAGCTCGCTGACGCTCCGGTTCTCGTGCACCCGGATGATTGCCTCAGCGAGCAGAGGCGCCACCGACAGGACCGTCACCGGCGGGCCCAGCTTCTCCGGTGGGATGGGAATGGTGTCGGTCACGATCACCTCTTCCACGTCGGCCCTTCTGAGTCTTTCCACGGCGTCGCCGGACAATACAGGATGGGTCGCGGCCAGGAGCACTTTGTTCGCGCCTTGCCGGCGCAGGGCGGACGCGAGCTTGGCGACGGTGCCGCCCGTGGTGATGATGTCCTCGACGACCACGCAGTCGCGGCCTTTCACGTCACCTGAGATCGCGATCACCTCGACCGACTGCTCGTCGGTTCGCCGCTTGTATCCGAACGCGATCGGCGCGCCGAGGTCGTTGGCCACGGCCTCCGCGCGGCGGCCACCGCCCGCGTCCGGGGCGACGATCGTGAGCTGCCTCAGGTTGAGGTTCTTCAGGTACTCGGAGAAGATGCGGTGAGGCGACAGGTGGTCGGTCGGCACGTCGAAGAAGCCCTCGATTGCCTCCGCGTGCAGGTCGAACAGAAGCAGTCGGTCGGCGCCGGCCAGCGTGATGAAGTTGGCGACCAGCTTGGCCGAGATCGGCTCGCGCGGCTGCGTCTTGCGCTCCTTGCGCGCGTAGCCGTAGTACGGGATGACCGCCGTCACCCGGCCGGCTGATGCACGGCGCAGCGCGTCGAGGATGATGAACAGCTCCATCAGGTGCTCGTTCACGGGCGGACTCGTCGGCTGGATGACGAACACGTCGTGGCCGCGCATCGAGTCCTCGATCTTTACGTTGATCTCGCCGTCCGGAAAGTGGCGGAGGCGAGGATCGGTCAGCGGGACGTCCAGCGTTTCGGCGATCCGGCCGGCCAGGATCGGGTTCGCGCCGCCGGAGATCAGCTTCAGCTCGCCCCACGGCGAGGCTTCGGTCCCGGTGTACTCGACCGCGGTCTGCAGCCTCCCGATCACCTGTCGCCTGCGCTCGAATCGGGCGAATCCACTGCTTTCCTCCGTACCACCCTAGCTGGAACTCCCACGGCTGTCGCGCCGTCCGGCACGTCTTTCGTCACCACGGACCCGGCCCCTGTCCTCGCGCCTTTGCCAAGTTTGACCGGAGCCACGAACATCGTGTCCACGCCGACGAACGCGCCGTCGCCAATCTCGGTCCGATTCTTGTTGGCGCCGTCGAAGTTGGCCGTAATCGTACCCGCGCCGATGTTGGCATCCTCGCCGAGGTCGGTGTCGCCGAGGTAGGAAACGTGAGGCACGCGGCTGCGCCGGCCGACTGTCGTGCGGACGAGCTCGGCGAAGCTGCCGATGTGGACGTCCTCGCCGACCACGGTGCCGGGTCGCAGCTTGGCGAACGGACCGCAGTCGGCGCGGTCGGCGATCCTCGCGTCCTCTATGTATACGTGCGGCCCGATGCGGCACTGGGCGCCGATGTGCGTCTCGCCCTTGAGGATGGTGAATGGCTCGATCACCGTGTCCTGGCCGACCGTCACGGTCGCATCGATGAAGGTGCTGTCGGGGTCGACGATGCTGACTCCGCCCAGCATCCACTGCTCGAGCAGACGCCGGCGCAGGATGTCGCTCGCCGCGGCGAGGCGAACGCGGTCCTTGACCCCCATCGCCTCACTCGGGTCGTCCAGCTCCACGATCGTCACCGGCTTCAGGTGCAGGAGCACGTCCGTGAGGTAGAACTCGCCGGCCTGGTTGTCGTCGGAGACGTTCTTCAGGGCCTCGACCAGCTTGCTGCCGTCGAAGCAGTAGACGCCGACGTTGAACTCGTGCACCTCGGCGCGCTCTGCGGCCGTCGCGTCCTTCCGCTCGACGATCCGCTCGAAGGCGCCTTGAGGACCGCGGATGATCCGGCCGTCGTCGCGCGTTGGGTCCACGACGCTGGCGATGGTGGCGGGAGCGCCGGTCTTCTGGTGCGCGTCGATGATCTTCTGGACGGCGGCGGCGGTCAGCAGCGGTGAGTCACCGTTGACGACCAGGACCTGCCTGCCGCGGAGCTCACCGGCCGGGATCTGCTGCAGCGCGTGGGCGGTGCCCTTCGGGTCGCGCTGGTAGACAAGCTCGACACGTCCGTCCAGGTGAGCCGCCACCTCAGCGTGGTGGGGGTTCGCGATCACCTTGACGTCCTTGGCGCCGGCCCCTTCCACCGCGAGGAGCACCCAGTCGACCATGGGGCGGCCGCAGAGAGGATGAAGGACCTTCGGAATCCGCGACCGCATCCGTGTGCCGTGGCCGGCGGCGAGTATGACTGCGGTCAGGGTTTGGCTCAGCTCAGTTCGATTATGCCAGTTAAGCTCGAATCTGCCTTGTCCTCAGAGAGCCGTCGGGAGCAGGACTTCGAGCAGGGTGTGATGGTCGACGTCGGCCCCGGGGCGGGCGCTCTGGTCATCTACACCGGCGACGAGATGCGCGGCCAGGAGATCGAGATCAGTCCAGCCGGCCGCGACTCGGAGCGCACCCACACCGACGTGCTGCGCCGCAAGACCGCTGCCGGACATGTCTGTGCTGCGGTCTTCGGTTCCCTACCCGAAGGCGACTACCGGTTGTGGCACGAATCGCGCAGCGAGCCGCAGCCGGTCCGGATCACGGGCAACCAGGTCACGGAGTTGGACTGGCGCTGAGCCCATCACGAGCCCAGCGCCAGCTTCGCGTCACGCGGGAACGTCGAACCCGCTCTCCGGGTCATTCAGGTACGGGAAGCGGCTCAGGTAGGAGACCGGCGGCGTATTGGTGATTGCCGGATTCTCGATGTCGTAGATCGCGCCGGCGGCTCCGTCCGGAGTGAAGCTCGGATTGACAAGTGGATAAGTTGCGCCCGCCAAAGCCCTCAGCTCGATGGTGACGACGTCGTCGAACACCCGGCGCCCGTTTGGATAACCACCTGGGTCGCCGCCGACCAGGCCGAGGATGTTGTTCGACGAGCCCCGCGGGTCGATGGCCACGTTGAGGCGCAGCATGTCGGCAGGGGTTGCGCCGGTGAAGTTCTGGAATCCCTTGATGATCCCCGCCGGTATCCCGGTCATCAGAATCGCGGCCAGGTCGTCGCGGTTTGCCGTCAGGCCGGCCAGGTTGGGAAACACCCCCGGATACAGGACGGGAAGAAGTCTGCCGAGCTCAGGATGCCTGACGAAGTCGAGGAACTGTGCGTCGGCGCTCGGTGGCAAGCCGTTCCAGAGGTCCTTCTTGCTCATCGGCACGATGACCTCGTTGAACAGCGGGTTGCCCAGACGAGACACCTGGACCCACGGCCCGCTCTCGATGTCATCGTCGTCGCCGTCGATGTCTGCCGAGTTGAGGATTCGCGCCTTGCGGCGGTAAGCCGCTGTCCACACGCCGACCGTTGCCCGCGCATCTCCGGCGCCGCTGAACGAGCTCGATCCGTCCCGCGTCAGGTCGGACACCGGCACTTGCAGCGCGATGGTGTGGACGTTCAGGTGCTTGGCGCCGTTGACGCCAAACGCGCCAGGTAGCGGGATCAGGTGTGCGTTCTGGAAGGGTCGCAGCGCGCCGAGGTCGAAGATCGAGCCCAGGTCGACGTAGAAGCCTTCCTGGCGCTGGCCGGCAAAGACCTTCCCGTGGCCGCCGGCGAGGTCGTGCACCGCGCTCTGGGCGAGACCCGCGTACGAAGGTGTCGACCGCGGACCGACGTTGCACGGCGGACAGGCAAGGCCGTCGCCGAGCACAGCCTCGGAACCGCCCGCGGTTCGCGTGACCGAGTAGAACTGGGGCCGGTTCCAGTTCCCACTGTCGATCGTCGGGATGGGACCGGTGTTGTACAGGAACGTGTTGGGGTTCCTCACCTGCGTGCGGAACCGGAACCTGTAGGCGACGTCCGGACGGGCGTCGCCGTTGTTGTCGACGTAAATGGCGTACAGGACGTCGTCACCGAACTCGAAGAAGTTCGGCCCGCCATCGGGACCCTCCAGCGGGATGTAGTTCGCGATCAACGTCACTGTGCCCGGGGCGTCGGGACTGACGAACGCGTAAAGGTCCGTGCTGTCTGCAACCGGGTCTTTCGCGATTGCGGGGGCTTCGCGATGCGATGACATCTTCTACCTCTCTGACGGGACCAAACCGTCGCCTCGCGCCGCGTTGTAAAGGCGTGCGGCCAGCTCCGGGTCCCTATGAACGATGTGATCGGTGCCGACGAACACCGAGATCTCCCCGCTCCTCAGATCGCGCACGTGTGCCACCAGCGGCTGGGTGACGGTCGCCGGATCAATCACTGGATTGACCCCCGGAGCCGCCGGCATGCGGATGACGCTTCCCAGGCCGGGCACCGCCGCCAGCGCGCCGGCGATGGCCACCCCGATCGAGCCATGGGCGATGAAACGCCTTCGAGACAGCTGGGTCATTTCTCCTCCTCACTCCGATGGACTGGGCGGCGGGTGGTCGCCGCAATTCCCTCTGCTCTGGCTACGCATCTGGAGGCGAAACGGATCAGCGGTCGCCGGCCGAACTCTTCAGCGCAGGGCGTAGCATCACCTACTTGATGAGCGAAGTTCCCGCGACCAACCTCGAGGGCGCGGTGCCATCACACCTGCCGGTCCTGCCGTTGAAGTCGACGGTGGTGTTTCCGCGCATCTTCATCCCGCTGTCGGTCGGACGGAAGAAGTCGCTACAGCTCCTCGACGACCTCTCTGGTGTCGAGCGCCACATCGCCGTCGCGACCCAGCTCGACGAAGCCGCCGAAGAGGTCGCCTTCAAGGACATCCACCACGTGGGGACGATGGTCCGCGTCCAGCATCTGCTGAAGCTGCCTGACGGGACGGTACAGCTCGCGGTCCTAGGCCTGCGCCGGATCCGGCTGACGGGTGTCCAGTCGGACGAGCCCTACCTCACCTGCGCGGTCGAGATGCACCCGGAGATCAGTGAAGACATCCTCACCATCGAGCGCGAGGCGCTCATGCGGCGCGCGATCGCGTCGTTCCAGCAGCTGGTCTCGCTGGCGCCGCACCTGCCCGCCGAGCTCGCCGGCGCCGCCGGCGCGATCGACGACCCGCTGCACCTCGCCTACTACATCGCCAACCACATCCGGCTCACCACCGAACAGCGCCAGGAGATCCTCGAGCTCGACTCGTCCAAGGCCAAGCTCGAGCGGCTGCTCGGCCACATGTCGCACGAGCTGGAGGTGCTGGAGCTCGGCCGCAAGATCCAGACCCAGGCCGAGGAGCAGATGGGCAAGGCGCAGCGCGAATACTTCCTCCGTGAGCAGCTGAAGGCGATCCAGCGCGAGCTCGGCGAGCTCGACTCGGAGCACGCGGAGCTCAGCGAGCTGCGGGAGCGGATCGAGAAGGCGGGGCTGCCGCCCGAGGCCAAGCGCGAGGCTGACCGCGAGATCGCGCGCCTCGAGCGCATCCCTTCGGCGTCACCCGAGTCGTCGGTGATCCGTACGTATCTGGAGCTCATGGTGTCGCTGCCGTGGAACA
>JBKPCF010000105.1:0-7881 GCA_046727235.1 Candidatus Dormiibacterota bacterium | reverse complement strand
GGTCAGTATCCGACCGGCGGCCTGGGCGCATTCTGCGTCGTGTTCGTCAGCCACGACTCGAGGGGCTGGCACTACGTCAACGTTGCGTGCGCGCAGAACCCCGGCTTCATGCCCGGCCCCGAAGACCACGTCTACGTGAGCTCCGGGTGCGCGAACGTCCGGACCACTCCAAGCCTTTCTGGAACCGTGGTCGCTTGTCTGGTGACCAACACCGTGGTGCAGGTCGACAGCGCACCGGTCTTTGCGGATGGCCACATCTGGTGGCACCTCGCGAACCGCGGCTGGATGGCGCACGACTTCCTGGTCCAGCCGAACCCGCCCGCCTGAGGTCGTTTCGGCGGCTAGAGCTGGCAGCCTCGGCAGAAGTTCAACGGTTCACGGTTGGACCCGATCTGGCTGATCCGATGCCCGCATCGCGGGCACGTCTTGCCCCCTTTCATGTGCACGTTCATGAAAGACCGATCCTGCTTGGATTCCTCGTAGTTCGGGTTGGCCAGGATGGCTTCGACGGCTCGTGAAAGGACGACCGGTATGGCCTCGTAAAGCGCTACCTCCTCTTCCGGTTGGAGCGACGCGCGCCGGCGCAGAGGCAGGAGCCTGGCCTCCCACAGGATCTCGTCCGAGTAGGCGTTGCCGATGCCGGCGAGGAACTCCTGGTTGCGTAAAAGGTCCTTCAGCTCGTCGCGGAACCGCCTCAAGCGCTTGCGAAAGACGTCGAGCCCCATCTCGCTGACGGAATCGGCTTCCGGACCCTGGAGGCTCCAGGCCGGAACCTCCCGCGCACAGTCCGTGACCCAGTAGATGCGGCCCATGTCGCGAAAGTCCAGGTACCGCAGCTCGAGCTTGCCCTCGATGCGTACCGTGAAAACCTCTGTGGTAGGCACCGGCAGGTCGGATCCCCCGACCTGGAATCGTCCGCCGAGCATTGGGTTGATGACGAGCCACCGCGGCGATCCGCCGCCGCCGAGCTCGGTCGCAAACACCATGTGCTTGCCACGGCGGGTCAGCGAGATGATCCGACGAGCGGGGAGCTCCAGGGCGAAGTTGTCGACCGGGTACCGGAGCAGGTGCGCCTTTTTCGGGTTGACGGTGGCGGCGGTGATGAGCTTGCCTTCGACACGGGGGGCGATGCGCATCCGAAGCGCCTCGAGTTCGGGCAGCTCTGGCATGTCTGCAAGATACGGTGAAGTCGTTTGAGCCCTGAAAGAGGGTGGGAAAACACAAGGTAGTGAGACAGGAACGCTTCACCGAGAAGGCCCTCGAGGCTCTGCAGCAAGCTGCGGAGCTTGCACGGGAAACCGGCAACCAGGCGGTCGAGTCCGAGCATCTGCTGCTCGCCCTGCTCAGCCAGGATGAAGGCGTTGCGCGCACGCTGCTCGAGCGCGCCGGGGCGTCGGTCCAGGCGCTGCAGCCCGCTCTGGTTTCGGCGATCGAGAGATTCCCGAAAGTCAGCGGACGCGGCCAGCCGTACCTGAGCGAGGCTCTGAACAAGGAGCTCGAGCAGGCGCAGCGCGAAGCCGACCGCCTGAAGGACGAGTACATCTCGACGGAGCATCTCCTGCTCGCGCTGACCGACCAGCAGGTACTCAAGGACGCCGGCGCGACCCACGAGTCGCTGCTCCGGGCGCTTCGCCACGTTCGCGGCAGCCAGCGCGTAACCGATCCCAACCCCGAATCCAAGTACCAGGCCCTCGAGAAGTACGGGCGTGACCTGACCAAGCTGGCCAAGGATGGCAAGCTCGACCCGGTCATCGGCCGCGACGAAGAGATCCGTCGCGTCATCCAGGTTCTGTCTCGCCGGACCAAGAACAATCCCGTCCTCATCGGCGAGCCGGGCGTCGGCAAGACCGCGATCGCCGAGGGCCTCGCCCAACGCATCGCTCAGGGCGACGTGCCCGAAGGCTTGAAGGGCAAGCGAGTCGTCGGGCTCGATCTGGGCGCTCTAGTCGCGGGGACGAAATTCCGCGGCGAGTTCGAGGACCGGCTCAAGGCCGTGCTCAAGGAGATCGAGAGCTCGAACGGCCAGGTCGTCCTCTTCATCGACGAGCTGCACACGCTGGTCGGCGCCGGCGCCGCCGAAGGCGCCATCGACGCGGCGAACCTGCTGAAGCCCGCACTCGCGCGCGGCGAGCTGCGCGCCATCGGCGCCACCACGCTCGACGAATATCGCAAGCACATCGAGAAAGACGCGGCACTCGAGCGTCGCTTCCAGCCGGTCTTCGTCGACCAGCCGACCGTCGAAGACACGATCAGCATCCTTCGCGGCTTGCGCGAGAGATACGAAGTCCACCACGGCGTCCGGATCAAGGACGCTGCCATCGTCGCTGCCGCTGTGCTCTCAAACCGCTACATCACCGACCGCTTCCTTCCCGACAAGGCGATCGACCTGATCGACGAGGCGGCGGCGCGTCTTCGGACTGAGATCGACTCGATGCCCGCCGAGCTCGACGAGCTCGAACGCCAGATACGCCAGCTCGAGATCGAGCGCCAGGCGCTCAAGAAGGAAACTGACCGCGCTTCGAAGGAGCGACTTGCCGCACTCGAAAAGCAGCTGGCCGAGCTTGGTGAAAAGCGCACCGGCCTGCGCTCGCGCTGGAACCAGGAGAAAGAGGTCATAACCAAAATTCGCGGCTTCAAGGCAAAGCTCGAGGAGGTCCGCGCTGATGCCGAGCGGGCCGAACGCGCAGCCGATTTCGCCAGGGCGGCGGAGCTTCGCTACGGCCAGGCGGTCGAGATCGAGAAGCAGGTTGGGGAGGCCAACGCGCGACTTGCGCAGCTTCAGGGCGGCAACCCGCTTCTGAAAGAAGAGGTCACCGAAGAGGACATCGCCGAGATCGTCGCCAAATGGACCGGCATTCCGGTCTCGAAGCTGATGGAGGGCGAGGTCGCCAAGCTGATCCAGATGGAAGATCGGCTCCACGAGCGCGTGATCGGTCAGGACGAGGCCGTCAGCGCGGTCGCAAACGCGGTGCGCAGGTCGCGTTCGGGCCTCGCGGATCCCAACCGACCGGTCGGCTCGTTCATCTTCCTGGGTCCCACCGGCGTCGGTAAGACCGAGCTCGCCCGCGCACTGGCCGAGTTCCTTTTCGACGACGAGCAGGCGCTGATCCGCCTCGATATGTCGGAATACCAGGAGAAGCACACAGTCGCTCGGATGCTTGGCGCGCCGCCCGGCTACATCGGCTACGACGAGGGCGGTCAGCTCACTGAAGCTGTTCGCCGGAGGCCCTACTCAGTCGTGCTGTTCGATGAGATCGAGAAGGCCCACCCGGACGTGTTCAATGTGCTGCTCCAGATCCTGGACGACGGCCGCCTCACCGATGGACAGGGGCGCACCGTCGACTTCCGAAACACCGTGCTGATCATGACCTCGAACCTCGGCGGCCAGCTCATCCAGGAGATGTCCGGCCGGCCTTTCGAGGATGTCAAAGAGGCGGTCACCGGCGTCCTGCGCGACCAATTCCGGCCCGAGTTTCTCAACCGCATCGACGAGATCATCGTGTTCGAGCCGTTGACGCTGGAACAACTCGGCGCGATCGTGGACATCCAGCTCCGCCGGCTGCAGAAGCGACTCGACGAGCGGAAGATCACGCTGGTCGTCACCGATGCGGCGCGCAAGCTTGTGATCGAGCGCGGCTGGGATCCGGTGTATGGAGCGCGGCCCCTGAAGCGGGCGATTCAGCGCCTGGTGCAGGACCCGCTCGCAATGCTTCTCCTAAGCGGGAAGTTCAGCGATGGCGACACCGTCGAGGTCGATGCCCGAGCCGGCGAGCTGTCCTTCGAGAAAGCGAAGACGCGCGCGGCTCAGCCCGTGGCCTAGCTGGCGCAGACAGTTCCAGCCGCGGGCAGCGTCAGGTCGATCAGGTAAGCGTCCTCCGCTGCGTGAGCGCACGGGCTCGAGTCGTACGAAGTGTGCCCGTTGCCGCGCCGCGTGAGCAGCACCGAACCGTCGATCTGGTGGCTCACCGCCACCGCCTCCGCGTATGGCGTCGCCGGATCGTTGGTTCCGCCGACCAGGAGGATGGGCGGCGCGCCGCGGATGGGGAGCGGCCCCTCCGGGTGATTCGGCTTCACCGGCCAGTAGGCGCACTGCAAGTTTGAGTACTGACTCCAGGGCCCGAAGAGCGAAGACGCCCGCGCGAAGGCGGACCCCAGCTTGTCGTAGGCGGCGATGTCGCTCGGCACCGGGAAGTCGAGGCAGTAGGTCGCCTGGTACGCGCCATTGAAGAGGTTCGAGTAGCTGCCGTCCGAGTTTCGGTGGTTGTACACGTCGGCGAGGATCAACAGGAGCCGTCCGTCGCCGGCGTCAAGTGACGTCAGCGCCTGGTCCAGGTATCTCCAGGTGCTCTGGTCGTAGAGCGTCACCAGGATCCCGGTCATCGCCAGAGACCGGGTGAGGTCTCGATTGCCGACTTTGAGCGGAGTTGCGTCCAGTCGGGCCATCGCTGCGGTCATCTTGGCCCCCGGATCACCGGACCGCCCGTAGGCGCACGTGGATCGGGACCGGCAGTCGGTGAGAAACGCCTGCAGGTTTTGCTCGAAGCCGACGACCTGCGCCAGCAGGCTGTCATTCGCGGAGATGGTCGGGTCCAGCACGCCGTCGAGTGACAGGGCGCGAACATGGGTGGCGAACAGCTTCGCGTACCACTGCCCGATGAAGGTGCCGTACGAAAATCCGAGGTAGGTCAACTTCGCATCGCCGACCGCGGCCCGGATCTGGTCCATGTCTTTAGCCGTGCCGACGGTGTCCATGAAAGGAAGCAGGTCGCCGCTGCGGCGCTGGCAGCCGGCCGCGAAATCCTTGTCGGCCTGAATCGCGGCGGACTTCTCTTGCGGGTCGTCCAGCACCGTATCCAGCGCGAGGTAGCTGTCCTCCTGCGGTCCGTCGACGCACGTGATCGGCGTGCTGGCCGCCACCCCGCGCGGATCCCACGCGATGAGGTCGAAGTGCCGGTTGAGGTTGCTCAGAGACGAAATGTCGCCCCGCAGGAACTCGATTCCCGATTCGCCCGGGCCCCCGGGGTTGACGAGGAGAGAGCCGACGTGCGTTGCGGCGCCGGTCCATGACTTCTTGATCAGCGCGAGGCTGATCTTGCGTCCCTCTACGTTTGAGTAGTCGAGAGGCACCTTGAGCGTGCCGCACTTGAAACCGCCGCCACAGTCGGTCCAGGTGACGGTGCCCGGCTGTGGCGTGATGGAAGGACTGTGGATTGCGTTGGGCGCATTTTTCGTGCACGCCACCAGCACGATCGTGACGAGCACCAGGACCCTTGCGACGTGACTCGTCACCATCCGCAGTCTAGAGGGAGCCGGACCGCCGGCCGCCTATTCAGAGCGGGTCAGGATCGGGTTGGTCGGTGATCCTTTGGGTGGGTGATCCTGCCTCGGAGCGCCCGGACCCCGTGGCGGTCCAGGCTGGCCGGCATCATCGTCTCTGTGCTTCCAACGCGTCTTCGGCGGACGATCGGCACGATATTCGCGCGCTCGCTCGGCCGCGAGCTCGAAGTTCTCGCAGAACTTCTCGTTGGCGGTGGCGGCCCTCAACTTCGCAACGTCTTCGCGCAGCTCGTCCCAGTAGAGGTCAAACGCGAACGCGTCGAACAGGAGGGCCTCCGGGATCAGGTGGTGGAGCGCGAGCACGCTGATCTCCTCGAACAGGTGTGCCAGGAGCACGTAATCGTCCGGTTCGAGGCGTTTTTGGAGCAGCCGGCCGAAGGCTGGCCCGGTTGGCTCGCTGTGAAGGATGTTGGTGATCGCGATGAGGGTCTCGGCGTGCTCCGCCGACACGCGTCCGAAGTCCGGAGCCGGGCGGCGGGGGTCGGTAGGACTACGCATCACCACCAGAGTACTGATGACACTGACCGTGGAGGGATTCCATCCCGCACCTGAACCTACTGTGGGTCGAGGCGAAAGCTTCGCCCGCTCTTAGAGTCGGGATGCCTAAGTATGCGAAAACGAGCAGCATGAAACGGCTGTTCCGAATGGAGGTAGTGATCAGGCTCGAGCTGGAGCTCGGCGCTGGTTTGGGTTGACATCCTCGGCGCGGCGAAACACGAGCTCGGCGGTCCGGAACTAGCGTTGGACTCGAGAGCCGTCCCATATCGCAAGCCATACGGGACGGGTGAGTCGAAGCATCGTCAGTCCTGGCGACGTTTGAGATACCGCTTTTCGATTGAGGCGACGAGCGAGTAGGTCGTGTCGACCATGTTGCCGACATAGAGCTGACCGGCCTGTGTCAGCAGCTGATAGGCGTCCAGGCGCGACCAGCCATGGTCGGATTCGAGCCAGCTGGCGAGCTCGGCGTACGCAATCCGTGCTGCATCTTCCATCGGCCGCGCGCTGCCGACAGTCATGATCCGCTCCGGCGACTCGATCCGCGGCCATGAGATCGCATGCTTCTTGATGACCTCGAAGACGAACGTCGCCTTGGACGTAATCTCCAGTGCGACTCCGCACAGCTCGCCCTGACCCTGGCGGGCATGCGTGTCGCCGGTGTAGAAGAGAGCTCCCTCGTTCCAGACAGGAAGGTAAACCGTGTTGCCCGGGCACACGTCTGGCACATCCATATTGCCTCCAAAAGGACCGGGTGCGAGGGTGCTGATCGCCTCCAGCTCGGGCGCCACAGCGAGAGTGCCCATGAAGGGTTGCCAGGCCAGCGAAACTCGAAGCTCGTTGCAACGGAGATCCTTACCGTCGACCTTCCAGATCCAGACCTTCTCCTCCAGCGGCGACTGTAGCGTCCGGGTCAGCCCGGTAGAGGTGAGCCCGCCGAAGAACGGGATCAAGCAGCTGACCGCGAAGTCGCGCGTGGGCGTGATGTCTTCGATGTGCACCGCCAGGGTGTCGCCCGGCTCGGCCCCATTGACGTAGACGGGTCCGGTCTGCGGGTTGAGGAACTTGGCGCCGGCAAGAGCCACGCTAGGTATGTCGTCCTGGCTGCGGATCCGGCTCTCGAAAGCGTCGTCGCAATGGATCACGACCCGCTGGCCGGCTTTGACGCGTGCCACGGGTTCGCGATAGGGGCTGAACACGTAGCTGTATGAGGTCGGCACGACTTCGACTGCGGCTGTGCTTGCCATCGAGATCACCTCGCTGCCTGTCTCTGGTTCGACGCGAAGAGCATCGCCCAAAGCGCGGTCTGGCGTCGGCTGCCGCTTCGTGAGAGTGCCAGTGATGGTGGCGCCCCGTACAGGGCAAGGTCACCCTGCGCTACCGAGGCAAGCTCCGCCACATTCCCGTCGGCATGGCCCACAAGAACCGCAAGGTGACTTTGCTGGTCGCCGGCGCCGACGTCCGCATCCTGGCCGAGGACGGCACTTTGATCCGCCAGTTGACTCTCGACTCCGACCGCGTCTACCAGCCACTGGCACGTCCTAATTTGTCCACGATGTCGTGAGACAGGTGTCCGCGATGTCCTGAGACACGACAAGAGCGGGAAGGGAGGGATTCGAACCCTCGAGGGAGTTTCACACCCCCTACCCGCTTAGCAGGCGGGTGCTTTCGACCACTCAGCCACCTCCCCGACAAGGCGGGGCCGTCGAACGATTCTATCGAGCCAGGCCGCTCTCCATACTTAGCAGCCGATGGAAGCTCCCGGCGGTCCAGGCGCGCCTCCGATGTGGGGGCCTGGACGCAAAATGGCCTTCGGAGCGGCGCCAGGCCCCAGGAGCAAGCTCTGGTACACGCTGGCCGAGGGCACCCTCAGCGAGGTCTTTTTTCCCTTCCTCGACCAGGTCGCCTTACACGAACTACGTTTTTTCGCGTCCGCCGGCGGCGCGCCGCCGGTTGACGATTCGGCCGACGGTCAGCACAGCATCAGCTGGCTGAGCCCCGGTGTGCCGGCTTTCCGGGTCGAGACCACGCATCATGAATACCGGCTCA
>JBKPCF010000104.1:0-8598 GCA_046727235.1 Candidatus Dormiibacterota bacterium | reverse complement strand
AGGTATAGGAGGGTGGGAAGTTCGGTTTCCGCCGGGCGGTGAAGAAGCCAGCCAATGGGGAGCATGGCCAGCCCAACACAGACGACGGCGACTAAGTAGAAACGAGCCGACCACGGCAACGACCGAAAGGCAGGCACGGCGGCAGAATTCTAGACCGCTAAGTTCGGCTCAGAGCACCCAAAGCCAGATTCCACGACCTCGCCCGGCCTTCCGGGCTCACTTACCCTGAGATTGAACTAGACGATCCACCCACCGACGACCCGGGACCGTGATCCACTGCGAAACAGGCGCCGGAACATGCGCACCATATCGGACTCCCTCCTTGCCTCCTAGATTTCCTTTGTTGCCGCGTCACACTGCCACGTCATTTCGATCGAGGGAAGTGTGGAGTGAGCACTGTGGTTAGCGAAATCGCGCGATTCCATGAGGCTGCCTCATGTAAATCCATGATCCCGACTACCGGAAATTGAGTACTAGACGTCCGCGAGAGTGATCAGACCCAGGCGAAGTGCCGTGCTGACAGCCTCGCCTCGGTTGTTCACTCCCAGTTTCTTGAAGATGTTGCGCAGGTGGGTGTCGATTGAAGCGGCCTTCAGCTGGAGGTCCTTGGCCAAACGTTTGGTCGTGTGGCCCTTGGCGATTCCTCGCAGGACTTGCATCTCTCGTGAGGTCAAGTCAACCGTGGTGCCGCGGGACACTGGGGTCGCAGCAGACACCCGCCTAATAACCTCTGGAATCATCTTTCGTGGGACAGGACTCTCCGATCGGGTTACAGCTAACAGGGCGCGTTGGAGCTCACCAGGCCCTGAATCCTTCAAAACGTACCCGGAGCAT
The DNA here is from genome assembly GCA_046727235.1 of Candidatus Dormiibacterota bacterium. Lineage (GTDB taxonomy): Bacteria > Chloroflexota > Dormibacteria > Dormibacterales > Dormibacteraceae > 40CM-4-65-16. The sequence continues at coordinate 7,764 of JBKPCF010000104.1, read as the reverse complement.
CCCGCCTGCATCATGCGAAGGAGGTCATCACTAGATTCGGACACTGTCCAAGCGATGATCTTTGTGTTGGGATAGTGCGCCAGGAGAGCCTTCGTCGTGGCCGGGCCGTCGAGCTCAGGCATGTGAACATCCATCAACACCAGGTCGGGTTTCAGCGAACCGATCACCTTCAGAGCCTCGGCGCCGGACGATGACTCTCCAACCAGCCTAAGTTGCGCCGCCGAGGCAAGCATTGCTCTCGCCGCAGTGCGTGGAACAATGCTGTCGTCGACGACGAGTACCCTGAAGACGGTTCGACTCTGAGCGACCCGTGAGATGGAGGCAGCTTAGCAACAAGGACGTGAGTCGGCGAGCCCTCTCCTATGGCTACTTCGCCCTCGTCGCGACGCTGGTTGTGATCCTCAACGTATTGAGTCGCAGCTACAGTGCGGGTCACCCAGACCAAGTGCCGGTTGTTTTCTATCTCGCGGCAGCCGTCGCAGTTCTTAGTTTTGTTGATGTTCGATTAGATCGAGGGCGCCTGACCCTGTCTGGACTCGCACTTGGGGCGGCGGCGGTCCTACTTAACCCACTGGACGCCACAATAGTCGGCCTATCGATTGGGGCAGGAATGGCGCGGCGCGGCGCATGGCCAATTATCGGGAACGCCGTAATCACAGCTGCTTTTGCCTGCATCGGGGCGATGGTTGCAATGCAACTGCGATCGATTACGCCACTTCCTCTCTGGGCAAGGATGGTCGTTATTCTGACAACGACAGTCGGAAGTCTTGCCCTCGTGGCGGTCGGGCTGTCTATGCGGACCGGTGAGTCGGTCGTAAGCATCGTGAGGCGGAACTTCAACGCCTCGTTCTACGTGGCCCTCGGATATTTCGCTCTCGGATCGCTAGTGATCACCTACGTACTTGATGGTTCACCAATAGGCTTCCTTTTGGCGTCGATCACATGCGTGCTCGCGCTGGCCTTGACGGACACGATTGCGGGCCGGCGCATCAGGAGGGTTCTCGAGTCCGAGCTCTCGGATGCCGATCGCCACCTCTTCCACAGCCGCGCTGTCGAGGGCGTCGTCCACAACCTCCGCAACCATATGGCGACGGCTGTCGGCTACCTCAAGGAAATCGACCTCAACCGACTCGATCCGGTCGACCGCAGCGCTGTCGAAACCGCCGCCGCAGCCGCCGGCGATGCCGTGACGGTCTTGCGAACCCTTTCGCAAGGCGCCACTCCTCGTGTGAGTTACGCGACTGAGCCGGTGGATCTCAATGCGGTGGCTACTCGCGCTCTTGATATGGCGCGACCAAGAGCACGCGCAAAGGAGATCGAGCTCGGGCTGAGGGAGTCGCAGGAAGAGGTAAAGGTCAGGGCGGATCCGCTGCTTCTTCGCGAAGTCATCTCGAACTTGATCAACAACGCGATCGATGCTGCACCCGCCAAAGGCCGCGTCAACATCACGACCGGACGCCGCACGAATGGATCACCTTTCGTCACCGTAGCCGACAACGGACCTGGCATATCAGATGAGAATCGCCACCACCTCTTTGAACCGCACTTCACAACCAAGGAGAACGGGACGGGTCTGGGTCTGTTCATGTCCTACGGTGTGATACGAGAACATCAAGGCCAACTCTTGTTCGAAGGCAACCGCCATGGGGCCGTGTTCACCGTGGTTCTTCCGCGATTCGAACGCTCTGTTAGTCGCGGCTAGTTCGCGGGGGCGAGGAGGCTGATTTCGGCATCGTTGTGGCAGACACTTGCGTATCAATGCAGCCTGGGCAGCGACCGTGCATGGCGCCCATCGGATCGAGATGCCAGCCGCTCTGGGCGTGTCCGCGCCCGCATATGGCACAAGGAGGCGCAGCAACGAAGGATGCAGCCAGCTGGCGCGCGGCCCGACCCACACCCGGCCACTTGAGTCGGGAATCGTTTGACATCACACGCTTTCACTATCCGCTGGCGGCCTGGCACCATCCGCGACCGTGCTGGGCGCTTGACCGTCTGGGGCAACGGACCATGGCGTTTGCGGGCGATGCACACGCTGTTCGTCGATATCGAGGTCGACGCGCTCGTTGAAGAAGGCGATCAAGTTCTCGATCTTGGGGCACTCCGGAATCGGCGATCTGTACGACCAGGCGAGGTCGGCGTGGAGTGTTCCCCCAAGACGAACGGACCAGTAGGATGCGACGCCCTTATAAGGACAACGTGAGATCGTGTCGCTGGATTCGAGCAGGTCCATCCTCACCTCGTGCATTGGCATGTAGTACCGGACAGGCAGGCTGGTCTCGAACAGAAGTCGTGGTCTGCGCGTCTCGGCCACGAGTTCGCCGTCCACACTCACCTTTACGTGCCGCGACGAGTTAAGAACATCGACCCGGTGATAGGGATCGCGCGGGTGGACGAACACCTCATCGTCCTCTTCAAACCATGCGTCCATCAGGTGCCAGCGAAAAACTGCCAGTCCAACGAGGGATTCCAACCCGGGTGGTGGCTTGGGGAAGGTCCACACAGCACCCTCGCGGACCTGTCCGCCGGCCACAACACTCCACTGTTTCACCTCGCCGATAGCGGGCATGGTCACGGCCGTTCCGCATTCGTTGAGCAGGTCCCATCGCACATCATCTCGGGGGAATGCATACGCGTTGAAGGGCGGCGGCAAATAGAGGAGCTGAGCCCGCCGACTGTCCGCAACCGTAGTGCCTCCGAGCCTGGCTCGAACGCGCCGCTCCGTTGGCTCCAAGCGCACACGTCCCCCGCGCGCAACCCACATCTGGAACCTGGCCTCGAGCTTCGCTTCTTGCATCGTTTTACCCACGCTGTGTGGACTGGTTGGCCCAAAAGAGTACTCCATGACCGGCACCAGAGCCGCGCTCCAAAAACGGTCACATTGCCGCCGTTCGGTCGCCAGAGCCCGTAGTCGCTCCACCAGGTCCGCATCCGCCACCTACTGCGTTCCTGAGGTGCGATCCACTACTGATGCACGCCGGTTGATCGCGGCGGCCAGCTCATCCAGCTCCACCGGCTTGACCAGGTAGGCGCTCGCGTCCAGGTCCTCAGCGATTGCCCGCGAAGCCGGATCGCTGGAGCCAGTAACGATGATGGGCCGAGCTGTCTTCAAGGCCCTCCGCTCGGACGCATCGAGCGACGCGGACGCTCCCAGGTCAAAAACGACGACCTCGCCCGGACGCAGCGCGCGCAGCCGCGGCGCCGAATCCGCCTCGAAACCCATCCGCCGCAAGCCACGAGCGATGAGCTCCGCCAGGCGCTCGTCGTCGTCGACCACGAGCACAGAGACGATCGCTAAAGCCGCAGCCTCGACACGACCGAGCAGGTCCAGGGCCTCTTGAAGGTCGCCGAGCAGGCGTTCGACGGGAACCGAGTCGCTGTCGCTCCGTGCCAGCTCCAGCTCGGCCCGCGCCCGCGCGAGCGTGGAGCGCAGGCGGTGGAGCGCCGCCGCAAGCTCAGGTCTGGACGACGAGCTTGTAGCCGATCCCACGTACCGTCTCGATCCAGCGCGGCTCACGCATCTCCCTACGTATCTGGTGGACCGCCTGCTCGAGGCTGTGCTCGAAACCCGTGTACGAAGTGCCCCACACCCGCTCGAGCAGCTCAGACCGGGGCACGACCTCTCCGGACCGGTTCGCCAGCAGCTGAAGCATCAGGAGTGGCCGGCGCTCGAGCTTGAGAGAGCGATCGCCGAGCCGAGCTTCACCCCGTGAGGCATCGACGTGGAGCCTGCCGCGCACAATGACGCGCGGTCCGGTCGCCCTTTCACGCAGCGCACCCCGCACCCGTGCCAGCATCACCTGTCGGTCGGTGCCCTTGACGATGTAGTCCGTCGCGCCGCGCTCGATCCCGACGACCTGGTCGCCCGGTGAGTGGCGCGCGCCGGTGAGGATGATCACAGGAAACGGAACTCGGTCTCCGCCCGAGCGAAGTGAGTCGAGCACTTCGGGCGCCTCCATGTCCGGCATCTCGTAATCGAGCAGCATCAGGTCCGGCGATCCGAGGCGGACGCGCTCCAGCGCCTCCATTCCACTAGTCGCCACGTCGACGGCGTAGCCCGCGCGCCGCAACAGCTCGGCGGTCAGCTCCGCCGTCCGCGGCTCGTCATCCACCAGCAGCAGCTTGGCGGTCACGCCTCCGTATCCCCGATCGCAAACTAACAGGTTCAGGGTTTCTTGAGGAAACGCTGAACCGCCCGTGAGGTCAGCGCGCGAACCCGCACATAAGCTGCCGGCATGGGCCAGCTTCCAGACCTACAAGAAGCCAGGCGCCGGCTGGGACTGGCCCTCAGTCCTGTGTGCCACGACCGCTGGGTGCTGGGCTACGTCCGCAACGGATCGTTGCAGCCCATCGCGGCATCGGAACTGTCGCGCCGGTTCATGCAGAGCCGCCCGCTGATGCCGCTGTCGCGGCGGGCTCTCTACGAGAAGCGCCCCGTCGTCATCAATTCGATCCAGGAAAAAGCCGAGACGTCGAACCGCTATGACTGGGAGCTCGATTGGCCGGCCATCATTTACGCGCCGGTTGGCGAGCTCGGCGCGCGACCCATCGGGCTGCTGATCATCGGTTGCCGGCGTGATCACTGGTACACGGATGAGGACGTGGCGTACGCCGACACGCTCGGCTACACCCTTGTACCTCTGGTCGCCGCTCTGCGCGGTCCGATGAGCCGGCTGAACGAGAGCGAGAATGAGGTCGCCCAACTCCTGAGCTATGGGCTTTCGACGCAGGAGATCGCGCGGGCGATTCGCACCGACGACCGCAACGCGCGCGCCATGGTCGACACCGTGACCAAGAAGCTCCACACGGTCACCGCCGAGGATTTGATGTTCCCGGTCATCCAGATGAGGCGGCGGGCGTTCCGACTGTGACCTGGTAGTCCCTGTCTAGTTCGGGCCGAAGAGAAACACGGTGGTGCCGCGGCCCTCAGTGCTCACCACCTCGAGCCGCCCACCTATTCCGGCTGCTCGCTCGCGCATGCCCATGAGGCCGTAGCCGGCGGGGCCTGCGTTGGTGAAGCCGCGGCCCTCGTCCGAGACTTCGATCAGAAACGGCCGCGCTGCAAATCCCATCCGCACGCGGCAGATGGACGACCCGCTGTGGCGGCGAACATTGGTCAACGCCTCGCGCACGACCTGCGCGATCACCTCCCGGTGATGTGGAGCGAGCATGTCCTCGGTGCCGATGCTCGACAGCTCGACGCGAATTCCATACAGCCGCGCGAACTCTTCGGCCTCACGTCGCAAATCCCGCACGAGACCGTCGGGACCGATCGCGGCCGGTCGGAGATCGGCCAGCGACGCGCGCACGCGCTTGAGCGACTGTTCGAGGATCTCGAAGACGTTCATCAGCGTCTCGTCTTGGGCAGCCTCGGTCCGTTCGAGGTAGACCTTGAAGAGCGAGACGGCGCCGGCCAGCTCGGTCGCGATCCCATCGTGGAGCTCACGAGCCATGCGCGCTCGTTCGCGAGAAACCGCGTCTTCGGCCGCCTGCTGGGCGAAGGTTTCGCTTCTCGACCGGACGCCAGAGCTTTCCGACATCACCGTGCCGCCATCCGGCGGCGAGCGTACGACTGCATGAGCGCGATCGCAAGCGGATGCTGGAGGACACGCATCAGCCGGCGATACGGCTGCCACAGCTCGACCGTCTCATCGAGCGTCATCCGCAAGCGCTGAACATCCGCCTCGAGCGAGAGTCGCTCTGCCATCAGTCGCTCACTGAGCACCATCGCGCGCCTGGACAGGCGAACGCTCCAGAGCGCGGCAAGCAAACCCTCGAGGGCTATCACCGCAACGCTCGCGACCAGCAGCCAGATTCCGATGAGGCTGAGGTCGCTCACTCCTTGCCGTCGGCCTCCTCGAGGCTGCCGGCGGGAGCGATCGCGACCACCTGATCGTCCGCCGCGAGACGCATGACGATCACGCCCTGGGTCTGCCGGCCGATGCGTGAGATGGCGCCGACCTTTGTGCGCAGCACCATCCCGCTCGCGCTGATGACGAGGATCTCTTCCTCCGGATCCCGGACGACGCGAACCGCGGCCAGCTTGCCGACTCGGTCGGTGACCTTCAGCGTGAACACGCCTTGTCCCGCGCGATGCTTGATCGGGTACTCGGAAAGAGGCGTTCGCTTGCCGTAACCACGTTGGGTAATGACAAGCAGGTCACCGCCCTCGACGTCCGTCGCCATACCCGCCACCGCGTCGCCCTTGGCGAGCTTCATCCCGATGACACCCTGCGTGTCCCTGCCCATCGCGCGAACTTCGCTCTCGGCAAATCGAATCGCCTTCCCGAGCTCGGTGGCGATGATCACCTCGTCCGAGCCGGTGGTCGGCGTGACCCAGTCCAGCTCGTCGCCTTCCTGCAGGTTGATCGCGATCAAGCCGTTGCGTCGCACGTTGGCGTACTCGGCCATCGCCGTCTTCTTGATGTAGCCGTTCTTCGTCACCATCAGCATGTAGTGCGCCTCGCTGTCGGTCTCGGGGCGCACGAACACCGCGGTGATCCGTTCGTTGGATCCGATGTCGATCAGGTTGTTGATCGGCATGCCCTTCGCCTGCCTCTCCCGCTCCGGCACCTCGTGCACTCGGAGCTGAAACACGCGACCGCTTTGCGTGAAGAACAGCATCGATGCATGCGTGTGGGTCGTGAGCAGGTGCAGCGCGTAGTCCTCCTCGCGCGTGCCGCTCGGCGCGTCTGAACCGGCTGTCGGCTTGGCGCCCTTGAGCCCGACGCCACCCCGCTTCTGGGCTCGGAACACGCGCAGTGGCTGCCGTTTCACATACCCGCGGTGAGTGAGCGTGACCACGACCTCTTCTTTCGGCACGAGGTCCTCGGCCGAGAGCTCTGTCGCCTCCTGGTCAGTGATCTCCGTCCGGCGGTCGTCGCCGTACTTCTTGACCACGTCGTCCATGTCTTCCTTGATCAGAAGGCGGACCTTCTGGTCGCTGGCGAGGATGCTCTCGAGGTAGGCGATCGTCTTGATCACCTGCTCGTACTCCTCGTCGATCTTGCCGCGCTCGAGCCTGGTCAGCCGGCCCAATGTAAGAGCCAGGACCGCCTTGGCCTGGCGCTCGGAAAGACCGAACTTCGACTGCAACTGGGTTGACGCCACCTCCTGGTCGGCGGCGGCGCGGATGGTCTTGATCACCTCGTCCAGATGGTCGAGGCAGATCTTGAGGCCCTCGAGGATGTGGGCCCTCTCCTGCGCGCGCTCGAGGTCGTAACGCGTGCGCCGGAGGATGACATTGCGGCGGTGATCGATGAAGAGCTGCAGCGCCTGCTTCAAGCTGAGCACGACCGGCCGCCCGTCGACGATCGCGAGCATGATCACCCCGAACGTCGTCTGCAGCTGCGTGTGCTTGTAGAGATTGTTGAGGACCGTGAAGACCTGCGCCTCGCGCTTGAGCTCGATGACGATGCGCATGCCCTGGCGGTCTGACTCGTCGCGCAGGTCGGCGATGCCCTCGAGCTTGCGCTCGGAGACGAGCTCGGCGATCTTCGCCACCAGCGCCGCCTTGTTAACCGCGTACGGCAGCTCGTCGATGATGATCCGCTCGCGACCGTTGGGCGCTTGCTCGAACGTGTGACGCGCACGCACGATGATCCGGCCGTGGCCGGTCGAGTAGGCGGCCTTGATACCCGCGGTGCCCATGACCAGCCCACCGGTCGGAAAGTCGGGCCCCTTGATGAACGTCAGCAGGTCCTCCGCCGTCGCGTCGGGGTTGTCGACCAGGTTCTTCACGGCGGCCGCAACCTCGCGCAGGTTGTG
>JBKPCF010000103.1:0-13767 GCA_046727235.1 Candidatus Dormiibacterota bacterium | reverse complement strand
CTCTCGGCGCTGGTCGCCGGCCTGCCTCTTTATGTGCTCTTTGTGGCCCTTGCGGTGCTGCGCCTGCCCGCGTGGCTCTGCGCGCTGGCGGCGATGCTGATGGCTTTCGTCCTCGGCTGGCTGGTCTGGGGCATGCCGTTTGGCATCTCGATCGGCACCGCGACCGAAGGCATGGCCTTCGGCCTGTGGCCGATCAGCTGGATCGTGCTCAACGCGGTCTTCTTCCACAACCTGACCGTGGCCAGCGGCGACTTCGACGTCATCAAACGGTCGCTCACCCGCCTCACGACCGACCGGCGGCTGCAGACGCTCCTGGTGGCGTTCTCGTTCGGTGCGCTGCTGGAGGGCATCGCGGGATTCGGCGCGCCGGTGGCGATCACCGCGTCGATCCTCGCCAGCCTCGGCTTCGAGCCCGTGACGGCCGCCGTGCTTGCGCTGCTTGCGAACACCGCGCCGGTCGCATTCGGGTCGATCGGCATCCCCGTCGTCACGCTGGGTGGGCTTGTGGCGCCGATCATCGGCCATCCCGTGACCAACACGACGCTCGCGCTGTCGGCGATGGTCGGCCGGCAGCTGCCGGTGTTCTCGATCATCATCCCCGCCTACCTGATCGTCGTGCTGGCGGGCTTCCGCCGGATGCGAGAGATCCTGCCGGCGGTGCTCGTGACCGGCATCACGTTCGCGCTCGTGCAGTTCCTGGTCTCGAACTTCGTCGGGCCGGAGCTCACCGACATCATCGCCGCGCTCGTCTCGATGGGCAGCCTGGCGCTCCTGCTCCGCGTGTGGCGGCCGAAGGAGACCTGGCAGTTCGAGCACGAGGCGGCGGCGCCCGCGACCGCACCGCGGCGCGTCACGGGCGGCAAGGACGACCTGGTCGACTCGCCGATCCGCATCGCGCGCGCGTACGGCATGTACGTCGTGCTCGTCGTCGTGATCCTGGTCGGCCAGATGGGCAACCTGCCGTGGTGGTCAGGCCATCCGGTCGGCGACGTGAAGACGGCGCTGCACACTCCCGCGAACATAACCGCCGACCTGAAGTGCGGCTCGCCTGCCTACGCGCTGTGCAAGGCACCGTGGATCGGGCCCGACCCGGCCAAGGACCGGCAGGCCTTCAAGTTCCCCGACTGGAACTTCTACTGGCCCGGCACGTACGAGGTAAAGAGCGGCAAGCCCGTGTCTCTGATCGACCGCGAGAAGCCGATCGCGACCAAGTCCAACACCGAGTACCCGCTGGCGTTCGACTGGAACTTTCTCGCCGCGGCTGGATCGCTCGTCCTCTACGCGTGCGTGGTCGCCTACCTGCTGATGCTCCTCGCGGGGGCGAAGCTCAATTTCTTCACTGTGTACGGGCGCACCGTGCGCCAGCTCGCGCTGCCAATCGCGACGATCGCACTGATCCTTTCGATCGCGCAGCTAATGAACTACTCGGGCATGACGGCAAGCCTTGCCATCGCTTTCGCCAAGACGGGGGCAATATTCCCGTTCGTGGCTGCCTTCCTGGGATGGCTCGGCGTGTTCCTCACCGGCAGCGACACGTCGTCCAACACGTTGTTCGGACCGCTGCAGGCGCAGACCGCTCAGCAGCTTGGCAACGTGAGCCCGATCCTCACCGCCGGCACTAACTCGTCCGGCGGCGTGATGGGCAAGATGATCAGCCCGCAGAACCTGTCAGTCGGAGCGGCGGGCGTGAACAAAGTCGGCGCGGAGGGTGAGATCTTCCGCCGCGTCATCGGCTACAGCCTCATCCTCACCGCCGCGGTCGGCATCGTGGCGATGATCGAGGCCTACGTCATCCCTGGGATCGTCCCGACTCCGTAAGCGCAGCCTCGACCGCGCTCCGCACGCGCGGAACCGGGTCGTCGAGCAGCCGGGCCAGGATGGGCTCGGCTGCTCGGATGCCGTGGCGGCGGACCGCTTTCGCACACATCTCGCGGACCCGCCACGCGGGGTCGTGAAGGCCGGCCAGGACCGAGGCTGCGGCGTCGGGCCGCCACACGTAGAGGAGTCCCCGCGCGGCCCACACTCGCGGCCAGTGGTCCTGGCCGCGGTCTTCGACCCCTCCGCGGCGCAGCTCACCCGCGGCGTGGCGGCCCCCGAGCCAGGTAATCGACGGGCGGCGTCGATCGTTGTACGCAACAGCGCCGTTCAGGAGACCTCGACACCAGTCCACCACTGCCTGTTCGCCCAGTCTCGCGGCAAGCAGAATCACGCGCCGGCGCGGCGAAAGCTCGATCTCTGTCGAGTTCGGGGGATCGATCGGGGTTTGCAACCTAATCCGCTCCCGGATCGTTCTATACCGGCGTGGTGCCGAGAGCGGGAGTCGAACCCGCACGTCCTTGCGGACATCGGTTTTTGAGACCGACGCGTCTGCCTGTTCCGCCACCTCGGCGCTCTCGAGAGGGGCCTCGACCATACCATTGGCCGATGCGAACTGGCCTGGCCGTCCTGCTGCTGGCGATCCTGGCGGCCTGCGGGGCGGAGCTGACGCCGAGCTCCGCCAACGACTCGAGCGGCACGAGCGCCGCGAACGCGTCGGGACCGCGGATCTCCGCGCCTCCAGTGTCACCCACCCCTCCAGGCACGAACCTCCCAGCTTTCGCATGCGCGGACACGTCGGGAGGCACGACGGGAGTGGCCAACGCGATCGCCGCCCGTGTGGGCGAGGAGCAGGACTTCGACCGCTTCGTGCTGCAGTTCGACTCGATCGTGCCCACCTACACGGTGAAGCGGCAGGCCAAACCGGTTTTTCCGCTCGGGGCGAGCGGCCAGAACGTGTCCCTGAGCGGGACGTCGGGTGTGATGGTGACCGTGCATTCGGCGACCGGCGCCACGACCTTCACCGGCTCGATGGACCTGATCCATCCCGAGTACCAGGTCATCAAGGAGGCGCGGCAGATCCAGGACTTCGAGGGATACGTGTCGTGGGGGCTTGGTCTGAGCAAGCCTGCCTGCATGCGCGCCTTCGTGCTCGCCAATCCGGCCCGTCTGGTCATCGATTTCCAGCTCAGTGCGACCTGAACCCTAGACCGACCTGACGGCTTCCGACAAATCACGGCGATTCGGAATCCCATCAGCTATCTTTCGCGGGCAACATGGCGACCGTAGCCGCCCGACCCTCGAAAAACGCCCCTCCCAGAAGGCGTGGCGGCCGCCGTTTGCTCATCTTTCTGGTCGTCCTGCTGCTCATAGTTGCGGGTGCGCTGGTTTGGCTGAACGTCGCCGCCCAGGCCGTAGTCAACGCCTCGGCGACCCTGACCGTCTACCAGCCCACGGCCTCCACTTCACATGGCGGCGGCGACTTCACATCTGCCGGCACGGGCACGGTGATGCACGCCAACGACCTGGTGAAGACGGACACCAAGGGCCGGGCAGCGGTCACGCTCCCCGACGGCACGTTGATGCGGCTGGCGAGCGACACCACGATCAGCCTGGACTCCGCACACTTCACCAAGAACGGCAACCTGCACGACGTCACGCTGACACAGCAGATCGGGCGCACGTTCACGAACGTCCAGCACCTCGCGACCGGCTCGACGTTTGACGTGAGAGGCAAATCGGCGACGGCAAGCGTTAGAGGCACGAAGTTCGAGATTCTGATCGACGCGCAGGGCAACATGACGGTTAAGGTCTTCGCCGGAACTGTCATCCTCCACAACGCCAACGGTTCGGTGACCATCAACACGGGACAGCAAGCGACCGCGAAGGCGGACGGAACAATCACCAACCCGATTCCGATCGCACCCGATCCGAACGACCCCTTCGGGCCCGCGCTTGACGCATCCAACGCGGTCTCGGTGGGCACGACTCCCGGCACTGAGCAGGACTTCATTGGCGCGCCGCTGCACAACGGCGAGCAGCAGACCTACACGTATAGCTACGCAGGCGGCAGCCTGGTCAAGGCCTCGCTTGGTTACCCGGGCAGCGCGATGAAATTGACGGTCGTCGCGCCCGACAACCAGAAGTACTCCGCGACCGGGAAGCTGCCAACCGTTGAGGTGCACAACGCACCTGCAGGCATCTACAAGATCGTGGTCGACGGAGTCAGTGGCCTGGGCAATGCAGGTGAGGAGCCGTTCGTCGCGGTTGCCTCGGTCGAGTCATGCGCGAGCGTGGACATCTCGCAGAACGGTGCAGTGCATCACGGCTATTCGGCGCAGGACCTGGCGACGGCAGTTCAGCAGTCGGGCACGGGCGTTTCCAACTTGAAGCTCACCATCAGTGACAACTCGATCTCCGGTGCCATCATCGACGCCCGCGGCACGTTCAACGGCGCCGGCTGGACCGGTTCCGTCGTGCTCGTCGCGCACAACGGGGTTCTTGACATCATGCCGGTCAGCGGCACCGCGTTCGGCATGAACATCCCCGTGCAGCAGCTCGTTCAACAGATCGCCGCGGCCATCGGGCAGGATCCCTCGAACGTCAACCCCGGATTCATCGTCGACCGGTTGTTCACATGCAACTCGGTGATGCTGGTCGACGGTCGGGCGCGCTAGCCGACTCCGAGAAAACGATGCAGCGCGTGCTGCGCCATCTTGAGCCCTGATCCCTCGAACAGCCAGACGGCCTCAGCGACCCCGACGATGACCAGCGCTGCGGCGCCCACGCCGATGCTCCGCACTTGAATCGAAGGCCCCTTCAGCCATCCCGCGCCGTCGACGTTGCCGTTGCGTGAGGTGATCGCCAGCTCGAGTCGGTTGAGGAGCTCGCCGGCCGTCGCGGGCCGGCGGTTCGGATCGCGGTCCATCGCCTGCTGCAGCACCGTCGCGAATGCGGGCAGAAGGTCCGGCGCCACCTCGCGGACATTGGGCGGCGGTTCGTAGAGGCGGCGGCTCAGGGTTTCGATCCAGCTCTTCGAAGAGAACGGGCGCCGGCCAGTTGTCGCCTCGAAGATGACGGCCGCCAGCGAGTAGACGTCCGCTCGCCCGTCGACTTCGCGACCGACCAACCGCTCCGGCGCGACGTAGTCCGGGGCAACCGGGCCGCTGGCGCCGGGGCCGGTGTTGAACGACGCGACGGTGCCGAGGCCGAAACCAGTCAGCAGCGTGCGGCCGTCGTGCGCGAGCAGGATGTTCGCCGGCTTGACGTCGCGATGGATGGTCGCGCGCGAATGCGCGTAATCGAGCGCGCCGGCGATCGGTCGCAGCAGCGAGATGATCCCCAGGGGTTCGTAGCGCTGGTCGTCTCCGAGCATCGTGTCGAGGGTCTGGCCCGCGACCAGCTCGGTGACCAGGTAGGGCGACTCGCCGTCGTAAGCGAGCTCGTAGAGGCGCGGGATCGCCTCGTGCTCGAGTGCGGTGTAGGAGCGCAGCTCGAGGAGGAAGCGCCGCGAAAAGCTGACGTCGCGCGCGACCCCGGTGCCGATCGTCCGCAGCGCCACGCGCCGGTGGAGGCGCGGGTGCTCGGCCTCATAGACCGAGCCGAGGCTGTCGGTGTCGAGCTCGCGGAGCAGGCGGTAACCGCCGACTTTCTGGTGACCGTTGGCTGCAGTAGGACGCGCGCCGTTTGAGTGCGGGGCTTCCTCTCCCACGAATCCTGAACTTTAGGCCACCTGGCCCAGTTCGGGGCGACCGGCGAACGAAAATTCGCCATCGGTACCACGCCAAGGTGTCGGCGAGAGGATTTGAACCTCCACGCCCTTTCGGGCACCAGCTCCTAAGGCTGGCGCGTCTGCCATTCCGCCACGCCGACGAAGTCACACATTACCCAGGTTCTCGATCTTCACCTTCTCGATCTCGTCCGCGGGTTCGAAGCCGTACACCTGGCACAGGAAGCTCAGCTCGCCCTCGAGTGTCTGGCGGACGTTCCTGTCTCGCCGAAAGCCGTGCTGCTCGCCTTCGTAAAGCACGTACGCGAACGGCAGGTGCCGCTTCCGGCACGCATCGACAAAAATCTCCGCCTGGTTGGCCGGCACGATCTTGTCCTCCCTGCCCTGGAAGAGGATCACGGGGCTGGTCATGTTGTCGACGTAATTGATCGCGGATCGCTCGCGGTAAAGGTCGGCGCGCTCGGGATAGGGTCCGATGAGGCGGTCGCAATAGCGCGACTCGAACTTGTGCGTTTCCTTGACGAAAGGCTCGAGGTCGCTGATCCCATAAAGACTGGCGCCGGCGCTGTAAAAGTGGCGCTTGGTCAACGACAGCAGGACGGTGAAGCCGCCCGCAGATCCCCCCGTGATCGAACCCCGGGCCTCGTCGACCAGGCCTTGCTTCACGAGATGGCGCGCGGCGTTGATGCAGTCGTCGACGTCGACGACGCCCCAGTTGCCGTTCAAACGCTGCCGGTAGGCCCGGCCGTAACCCGTCGACCCACCGTGGTCGACGTCCACGATCGCGAACCCACGGCTGGTCCAGTACTGGTACTCGAATGCATACGTCGGACCGCCGGAACCGGTTGGCCCGCCATGACAGTGCACGACAAGCGGAGGTTTCTCTCCTTCGGGCGCCTCGTAGTCGTGGTTGCGCGGCGCGTAGAAAAATGCGTGGGCCGTCCGGCCGTGCTCAGTCGGAAACTCGACGGGCTTCGGGACGCTGAAGTAGGCCGTGTCGATGTGCGCGGGGTTCGACATCCGCACGACCTCCTGCGCCGTCGTCTCCAGGTCAACCACGAGCACGCGCTCGGCCAGCGTCGACGAGCTGGCGAACATCGCGGCCCGGCCGCCTGAGACCTGGACGTTGGCAAGCGATGTGTACAGCAGCTCGACGTGATGCAGCCGGCCCGTGTCGAGGTCGATGCGAGCAAGCCTGGTGCCGCCTGGTTCTGTGTAGCGGCAGACGATCTCGTCCGGTCCGTTGAACGCGTAGTACCGCTGGCCGAACACCCACTGCGGCCCACCGAAGTCGGCCTCGCGGCGACACACCGGCTCGTCGCCTTCGCCACGGGCGCGGTACAGGTTCCACCAGTTGTTGCGGTCGGAGATGAAGTACAGCTCCCCGCTCGGCGACCACTCCGGCTGGAGCACCGACTCGCTGTCGCCGCCGGCGACCTTGCGCGACGAGGTCAGGTTGCCGTCGCGGTCGAGCTCGCCGATCCAGATCTCGCTGCCGTCCCACGGCATGTTCGGGTGGTGCCACGTCTGCCAGGCGATGCGAGCGCCGTCCGGGCTGAGCTTCGGGGATGAGTAGAAGTCGTTGCCGGTGGCGATCGTGATCGGCCCGCGCTGGCCGAGCGCGTCGATGGAGACGATGGTGTTGACCGCCTCGGGTGCACCGGTCGTGTGGTCTTCGCGCACCGCGACGACGCGATCGCGTGCGTCGTCGACGAGCATGTCGGCGTGGCGCACGTCCGCGTCGGGGGTGATGGGCCGCGGCGCAGCGCCGGCGTCCTGGCGGTAGAGGCGCTGGTCCATGTAGTTGGAGAAGTAGACCGTTCCGTTCTTCACGGCGAAGTGACCGCCGCCGTACTCGTGGACACGGCTTCGCGCGTTGAGTCCTTCCGGCGTGACGTCGCTGGTGGCGCCGGTCGCGCTGCGCCGGCAGATGACGATGCGACCACCTTCGGACGGCCGCAGCTCCGACCAGTAGAGGTCGTCGCCGTCCCAGCGCAGCATCTGGTTGCGCATGTGCGCAGCGCCGTTCAGCAGCACGTCGGCGGTGATGGGCGATGCCCAGGTGCCGTACGCAGCGGTTTTCCGTGTGCCCAACGCGGTCTAGGAGGGGCGGCGAACGATCAGCGCGTCGCCCTGGCCGCCGCCTGCAGAGAGGGCGGCCCGGATGACGTGGGCCCCGAGGGTCGTGGCAGGGGCGTCTTTGAAAGCGCCTCCGAACTTGCCAAAGTGCGTGCGCGCGCCCGCTACTATCACGGGGGCCATACACGGCCAGTGTAAGCATGAGAAACGCGCTGCTCGTGGTCGACGTTCAGGCGGATTTCGTCGAGGGCGGGAGCCTGGGCGTGAAGGGTGGCCTGACGGTCGCGGCGATGATCGCCCGGCACGTGCGCCACTTCAAGAACGAGTATGAGTTCGTGGTCGCGTCACGCGACTACCACGAGAACGCCCCCGACCACATCTCGGACCATCCCGACTTTCGGACCACTTGGCCGCCCCACTGCATGGCGGGCACGCCGGGGGCCGCGTTTGTACCGACAATTCAGAACCTGGTCCGCGAGAAATTCATCCAGGAGGTGGTCACCAAGGGCCGCAACGCCGCTGCGTACTCGGCGTTCGACGGATACGACAAGCGCGGCCACCTGCTGCTCGACGTCCTGAAGGAGCACCGGATCGACCATGTCGACGTGTGCGGAATCGCTACCGATTACTGCGTTCGCGCCAGCGCGCTCGACGCGCGGAAGAACCAGTTCCAGGTGCGCGTCCTCGTCAACCTGTGCGCGGCGGTCGACGAGGCCACCGGCCAGCAGGCGTTGGAGGAGATGAGGGCGGCCGGCTGCCAGCTACAGGCAGCGACGGCCCCCTGAGCGACTACTTCTCGGGCTGGTACTTGAACGACACGTTCAGCTTCACCCGGTAGCTGGTCACCTTGCCGTTCTCGATCGTCATGTCCTGCTCAACCACCTCTGCCACGCGGAGGTCGCGCAACGACTTGGCCGCGGTCTCAACGGCCAGTCGGGCGGCCGCCTCCCAGGACTGGCTGCTGGTGCCGATGAGCTCAGTGACTCGGTAGACGCTGTCGGCCATGAAAACCTCCTCCTGTAAACGTCTCTCCGGGCCCGCCGCGCAGGCCGACCTCCCACGAGTGGAGAGGTGAGTGTCATTCTCGCGCAGATGTCGAAACGGCACGGGTCTCGTTTGTCGTTGGACCAGGAGGTGAAGACATGAAATACGTCTTCCTGTTTTGCGGCACCGCGGCCGACCAGGCGGCATTCGACGGCATGTCGCCGGAGCAACTGAGGGCTCGCTACGCCGAGGTTGGACGGTGGTTCGCCGAAAACCGTGCCCGCCTTGGGCACGGCGCGCAGCTGCAAGGACCCGAGACCGCAACCACTGTCCAGTTCAAAGGCGATGCAGCGCCAATGGTCAAAGACGGGCTGTTCCTCGAGGGCAAGGAGATCGTCGGCGGCTACACAGAAGTCGACGTCGCCCACCTCGATGAGGCGCTGGCGATGGCCAGGTCGTGGCCGGGTCGGGGGACGGTGGAAATCCGACCCATCATCGAACGCTGAGCCTGCTGAACCCCGCCGCAGCGATAGGCGCAGTTTTCCGTGACGAGGCAGGTCGCCTGACGGCAGCGCTGATCCGGCGCTTTCGCGACTTCGACCTGGCCGAAGAATGCGTGCAGGAGGCGATCGTCTCTGCGCTGGAGACATGGCCGCGCGACGGAGTGCCGGCACGACCGGGAGCGTGGCTGATGACGGCGGCAAGGCGCCGCGCCCTCAACCGGCTGAATCGCAAGCGCCGGGAGCGTGAAAAGCTGGCGGAGCTGGCGGTCGAACCTGCAGGAGAGGGGGACGACCGCCTGCGCCTGATCATGACCTGCTGCCATCCTGCTCTGCCCCGCGAAGCACAGGTCGGGCTCACCCTGCGGGCGGTCGCCGGCTTCACGACGGCCGAGATTGCGCGTGCGTTTGTCGTCAGCGAATCGGCGGTTGCGCAGCGCCTGGTGAGAGCAAAGAGCCGCATCGCGGCGGCCGGTATTCCGTTTCGAATCCCGTCTGAGGCAGAGCTCGCGGAGCGGCTGGGCGAGGTGCTGGACGTCCTCTATCTGATCTTCAACGAGGGCCATCTCGCGACCCGAGGTGGATCCGCGGCGCTTCGCGATCTCGCCGAGGACGCGGCGTGGCTCGCCACATTCGTCTGCCGGCTGCTTCCGCGCGAACCCGAGCCGGGAGGCCTGCTCGCGCTGATGAAGCTCCACCTCGCGCGTGGTGAGACGCGATTCACCGACGCCGGCGAGATGATTCTGCTTCCGGACCAGGACCGGACGCGCTGGAACGCCGTGCTCATCCAAGATGCAATCGCGCTCATCGAAGCCGCAGCTCAGCGCGGTAAGCCAGGGCCCTACCAGCTCGAAGCCGCGATCGCGGCGTGTCACGCTGAAGCACCGAGCTTCGCAGAGACAGACTGGCGTCAGATCGTCGCCCTGTACGACATGCTGCTCGTGATCGCACCGTCGCCCGTCGTGCGGCTGAACCGCGCCATCGCATTGTGGAAAATCGAGGGTGCGGCGCAGGCGCTGACCGAGATCGACGCGCTGGCCTCAGCGCTGGGCGGCTATCACCTCTTCCATGCCGCCCGCGGGGTCCTTCTGACTGAGCTAGCCCGTCCCGAAGAGGCAGGTGCCGCGCAGCTCCGGGCCCTGGAGCTGACGCAGAACACCGCCGAACGGGCTCTCCTTCGAGGGCGCATCTTCAGGAACGCGCCGCAAGAAGCGCTTCCAGCCGGCTGAGCTCGCTCTCGCGGCCCAGCCTGGCCAGGCGCGTCCACTGGTCGTCGTGCATGGCGTCGAAGGTGAGGACCATGCGCACGCCTTCGGGCACCTCATGGAGCTCGATCGCAGTCTCGATCTCGTATGGCTCGACGCCGGGGATGAAGTCGGCCATGTCGCGATACGCGAGCCGGCGCGGCGGCTCGACCTCGGTGAAGGTCAGCCTGTGCTCGGTGGTCATGGGCATGCCCGCCTGCGCCATGTACTGGATCTGCTCCGGCGCGGTGGCGCTCATCGCGTAGAGCAGGTCGCCGCCGGGCCGGAGGTCCAGCTCGCGCACGGCGACGCTGAACCCCTCCGGTCCCCACCACGATTCGATTCCCTCTTTTGTCGTCCACAGCTCCCACACCTCGTCGATGGAAGCCAGGAACGTCCGCTCGAGGGTGAGCTTTGGCCGGTCGGTCACCCGACGCGCGCGCCGCGGTACGCCTTCTCGAGCTCGGCGATGTTGATCTTCTTCATCTTCAGCATGGCCTGCAACGCGGCCTCGGAGTTGCCGGACTTCGGGTCGCTGAGCATCTGGCCGAGCTGCTCGGGCACGATCTGCCACGAGACCCCGAACTTGTCCTTGAGCCAACCGCAGGGACCCTCTTCCCCGCCATTCGCGGTCAGGGCGTTCCAGTACTTGTCGACCTCGGCCTGCGTCTTGCAGGTGACGTCGAGCGAGATGCCTTCGCTGAAAGTGAAGCTCTCGCCGCCGTCGAACGCACGGAACTCACGGCCGTCGAGCTCGAAAATCGCACTGAGGAGCTTGCCCTTCGGAATCGGGCCCCCGTCGTCTTCGACGCGGGTAATGCCGGTGATCTTCGAGTTCGGAAATATCGACACGTACAACTTGACGGCCTCTTCGGCCCTGTCGACGAACGTCAGGCACGGTCGGATTGAGTTGCTCATCGCTTCTTCTCCTTTTTCTTGTGCCGCCGATCCAGCTCGGCGGCGAACCTGTCGAGACGCCCCTCCCAGATTGCCCTGTATGCCGTCACGAACTGCGACAGCTCGCGGAACGGTTCGGGCCGCAGTGAGTACAGCCGGCGGCGCCCCTCGGGCCGGACGACTACGAAGTCCGACTCTTCGAGGATGGCCAGCTGCCTCGACACGCCTGGCTGGCCGATGTCCACCACCTCAACCAGCTCGTTGACCGAGCGCTCTCCATGGCGAAGCGCGTCAACCAGCCGGCGCCGGGTTGGATCGGCAAGGACCTGGAACACGTCGGCCATGGCCACATATTACTGTAGCGATATATGTTCTGTCAACAATATGTCATTACGAGGCGACCCGCTCGCGCTGCCGGAGCTCGGGAAGCATCTCGGCGAGCTTGCCGGCTGTCCTGTCCGGCTGCTCGCCGCGCATATAGATGATCTGCTCGGTGATGCCGAGCTCGAAAAACTTGCCCGACTGCTCGAGCACCTCGTCGCGGCTCTTGCCGTCCCAGAAGAACTGGATCGAGCGCCTCACCTCGGACTGGTCGCGGCCGACCGCTCCGCAAGCCTCTTCGAACTTGCCGAGGACGTTCCTGACCGCCTGGTCGTCGCCGCCCGAGATGTTCCACACGTCGGCGTGGCGCGCGGTGAGGCGCAGCGTGGCCTCCCCCGACGCGCCGATCCAGATTGGCGGGCGCGGCTGCTGGAGCGGCTTGGGGTTGGCGATCGCGTCGGTGAGCTTGTAGTAGCGGCCATCGAAGTTCGTCCGCGGCTGGGTGAAAAGCGACTTGATGATCTGGAGGGACTCGCTCAGGCGGCCGACGCGGTGGTCGAGGCCCTCGATTCCGTACATGCTGTGTTCGATCTCGGCCCACGCGGCGCCGATGCCGAACTCGAGGCGGCCGCCGGAGAGGTGGTCGACCGTGACGGCGAGCTTGGCCAGCACGACCGGATGCCGGTAGGTGTTGCCGGTGACCATGCAACCGATGCGGACGCGCCTGGTGGCCTCGGCCATCGCCGCCTGGAGCGCCCAGCCTTCGTAGATTGGTCCGTCGGGTCCGTTCGTTCCAATGGTCGCGAGGTGGTCGAAGTCCCAGAGGTGGTCGAAGCCGCCCTCGTCAGCGATCTTCCAGATCGCGCGCAGCTCCTCGATGGTGATCCACTGGCCGGAAGCCTTGATCCCGAAGCGAAGCGGGTGGGTGGTCGTCATAAGGACGAGGTTACTGAAACCGGACTTTGCGTACCTGGATGACATTGCGGTAGGTGGCGCTGAAGCTCTCCGGCGTAGTGCCGAGGTCCCTGATGTGCCGCCCATACTTGCGCATGTAGGCGGCGTTCTGGTGCGCCGGAGGCGACTGTTTGGTCGTGGCCTGGCCCGACGCGCGCACGAGGTCGTCGCCGACCTCGTCGCTGTTGAGGTGGAGCTCGACGTTCGGGTTTTCCTTGATGTGGCGGACCTTGATCCCGTCGCGGGCGTAGATCAAGAACGACGTGCCATCCCAGAGGAACCAGACAGGCACGGCCTGTGGCTTGCGGTCGGCGCCGCCCGTGACCAGCCAGATCACGATGTCCTTCTTGAGGCGCGACTCGGTGTGCCTGTCCACCATCCGTTAGTTTGGCGCGGAGAGAAAACTGGCAGATTAAAGGGGAGATGAAGAAAGCACCAGTTCAGAAAAGCGAAGCGGAGTGGAGACGAGACCTGACCCCGATCCAGTACCACGTGCTGCGGGAGAAAGGCACGGAGCGACCGTTCACCGGCGCGTACTGGGACACGAATGTGCCCGGCGCCTACCTGTGCGCCGGATGCGGTGCCAGGCTCTTCGAGTCCGAGACCAAGTTCGACGCCCACTGCGGGTGGCCGAGCTTCTACGCTCCGGCCGAGGGAGCGCCCATCGAAGAGGAGGCCGACAGGTCCTTATTCATGGTCCGGACCGAGGTCAACTGCGCCAACTGCGGGGGGCACCTGGGGCACGTCTTCGACGACGGGCCAGAGCCGACCGGGCTGCGCTACTGCATCAACTCGGCGTCGATCAAGCTCGAGCCCTCTTCGGGTACGTAAATCCCTAGAGCCCGGGAGGACTTTCTAGGTGCATGCCTCGAGCAGCTTCCTGACGATCGGGCTCGGCACCTTGGGCTGCCACGCCTTGTAGGCCTCGCGCAGCGGCACCGGCCACTGCTGGTCGTAGTCGACCCGAGTCCCGAACGCCGAGGCGCCGGCCAGAACGCGAAGCGCCAGCTCGAGGACGCGTCTCTGCATGGCGCGGTCATGCGGCATGCCGAACGCGTGGCCGAACGGAAACTCGACGCCGACGATTCGCGGCGCGCGGCGTTCTTCAGCCACCGCAGGCATCATCGTCACGGTCACGGTCGGGATCCCGGCCGCCTCGATCCACCGTGCCAGCACGGGCACGTTCGAGCAGCAGTCGGGTCAAGCCGGCGCGAGGAGGAGCGCGTCCGCGCCCTGCTCGCGC
>JBKPCF010000102.1:0-17694 GCA_046727235.1 Candidatus Dormiibacterota bacterium | reverse complement strand
CGAGGTGCGCAGGATCAAAGTGTGGAATCGCGCGGGAACGATCGTCTACTCCGACAACCACCTGCTGATCGGTAGGACGTTCAATATCGACACCGACCTCGGCGAAGCGCTGAACGGAGAGGCGAGCGCAAGCATCACCGACGGTCACGACGAAGAGAACTCGGGTGACGATCTGACCGGGCCTTTGATCCAGGTCTATGTACCGCTGGTGTTCAGCGGCAGCTCATCCCCGAGCGGCGCATTCGAGCTCTACCTTCCCTATGCGCCGGTGCAGGCCGCGATCGACCGCGAGTCGAACCAGCTGTACCTCCTGCTGGCCGTCGGCTTGACCCTGTTTTACGCGTCGATGTTTCCGGTCGCACTGCTCGCCGACCGATGGCGGCGCCGTGCCGAGCACACCGCGATGGCCAACCTCGCTTTGCTCGAGCGGCTGAACCGGTTGAAGAGCGAGTTCCTGGTCCGCATCAGCCACCAGTTCCG
Source organism: Candidatus Dormiibacterota bacterium (assembly GCA_046727235.1). Taxonomy (GTDB): domain Bacteria; phylum Chloroflexota; class Dormibacteria; order Dormibacterales; family Dormibacteraceae; genus 40CM-4-65-16. The sequence continues at coordinate 17,214 of JBKPCF010000102.1, read as the reverse complement.
AACCGCCCTGGTCGGGATCGAGGGCTTCAGCGAGGTCATCCGTGATTCCGAGCGACTCGACATCGACGAGGTGAAGGCATTCGCCAGCGACATCTACAACGATGCCGAGAGACTGGACCGCGCCTTCAACGACATGCTCGAGCTCGACGAGATGGAGACCGGTCGCGCTGCCCTGCAGATGTCGCGCGTGAACCTGAACGAGCTGATCAACCGCACTGTCCAGGAGGTGCGGGGTCAGGATCCAAATCACACGGTGGTGACGAAGCTCGACCCCTCAGCACTCCCCGTGTCATGTGACGAGAAAAGGATCACGCAGGTCATGCGCAACCTCCTGGGCAATGCCACCAGATACTCGCGTCCGGGAACCGAGGTTGCGGTGAGCACCTGGGCGGCGGGCGACTCGGTCGAGGTGATCGTCAGAGACCATGGTCCTGGCATGCCCTCCGACTTCGACCGCACTCTGTTCGCGGGGCAGACCAATGGAGCCGGCGACACCGGGCTCGGCCTACCCATCGCGCGCCAGATCATCGAGATGCATGGCGGCCGCATCTGGTTCGACAGCACCACCGGGGTGGGCACGGAGTTTCACTTCACGCTGCCTCTCAAGGGGCGGGCGAGTCGAGAGATGAAGGCGGTCGCGGCGGTCTGACCCGCGACCCACCCGGCGCATCAAAGCGCCGGCCGGCGCCCGCTCCACGGGCGCGCCTGCTCGAGCTGGGCGGCGAGCCCGAGGATCACGGCTTCACCTCGCGGCGGACCGACCAGCTGAACGCCGATCGGGAGCCCAGCCGAGTCGACGCCGAGCGGAAGCGAGATGGCGGGCTGACCGGTGCAGTTGTAGGGAAACGTGAAGGACACGAAGTCCATGTACTCGTCACCCGCCGTTGCCAGGTCCGCGCCCAGCGAGTTGAGGCGCGGAACGGTTTTGGTCAGGGTCGGGGTCACCAGCACGTCGTGCTCGTCCCAGAACGCGACCACCTGGCGGCTGTGCCTGCGGATCGCGTCCACCGCGCGGACGTAGTCGGCGGCGGAGAGCTGCCTGGCGAGGGCAAGCCCGAGCTGGTTGAAAGCGTCGAGCACCGACTCGTCCTGGATCGGCAGCGAGGCGAGCCCGGCGACGACGATCAGCTGAAAAGGTGAACGGAACGGCTCGGTATCGGGACCACCCTCGGTCACGTGATGACCGAGCTGCTCGAGGAGGCCGGCCACCTCGCGGACGCACGCCGCAACCTCCGCGTCGACTGGCGCCCGGCACGCCGCGGTGAATCCGACGCGAAGCTTCGAACCGTGCACACGCGCCGCGTCCGCGAAGCGTCCATCCGCGTCCGCCCAGTAGGCGTCACCTGGAAGATGGCCCGCCATCGCATCCAGGCCGGCCGCAGCATCGGCCACGGTGCGCGCGATGACACCGTCGGTGGCGAGTCCTTCCCACGCCTCGCCGAACAGTGGCCCGGCTGAGATCCGGCCACGGCTCGGCTTGAGGCCGACGCTTCCGCAGCAGCTCGACGGAATCCGCACCGAGCCCCCGCCGTCGGATCCGTGCGCGAACGCGCAGAGGCCGGCCGCGACCGCCGCGGCAGCGCCACCGCTCGACCCGCCTGGCGTGTATTCGAGATTCCAGGGATTGTGCGTCGCCCCAAAGAGGCCGTGCTCGGTGGTCGGCCGGGTGCCGAACTCCGAGAGATTGGTCTTGCCCAGGATCGGGCAGCCCTCGTGCTTCAACCGAGCCACCGGAAATGAGTCCACCGGCAGCGTGAAGTCCTCGAACGCTCGAGACCCCAGCGTCATGGGATGACCCGCGAGCGACACCAGGTCCTTGACCGACACCGGCACGCCACGCAGCGGATCTCCCTCGGCACCCGAGTCGGCCGCGCGCGCCTGCTCGAGCGCAACCTCGGGCGTGGTCAGGACGTAGGCGTTGAGCACCGGGTTGATTTTTTCGATCCGGTCGAGATATGCCTGCGTCAGCTCGACGGACGTGACCTCGCGGCGACGAATTTCATCAGCCTGATGAAGCGCCGGAGCAAACAGGTCCACGACCTTAATAGTGCCGTGGCTCGTAGCCCGGCTTCCACTGCGCGATGAAGCCAGGGTTGCGGGCCTTGATCTCGTCCCACGTCGCGTCTGGCATTGCCTGCTCGAGCAGCTTGCGCATCCGGCAGTTGGGGCATATGCCGAAGCGCCTGCCGGCCCAAGCGCCGCAACCGGCCTGGCACGGCTCCAGCTGATGGTGGCACGCAAAGCAGAGCACCTGCAGGTTGTCCTCGCCGTCAGCTCCACCTCGGAGCACGGGCAAGCGATGGTGGACCTCCAGCACGCGGTCGGCCGCCGTAGCACCGCACACTTCGCAAGCACCGCCGCGCGCCGCGATCAATGCGCGCCGCCGGGACGTCGTGAGCGTCTTCACACCTGCGCGCAGGTTGTTGCCCGTGCGCATTCGGTCGCGGAGGCTGCGTTCACCCACGAACGTCGCGAAGCCACCGACTCGATCGGCGGAACAGGATCCGCACAGCACGACCAGGTTGGCGGAGCCGCAACCACCGACCTCGTCCACCTTGAACACATACAGGAGCCAGGGCCACTCCAGGCCGCAGGCCTCACATGCCCCGGCGCACCTGCGCTCGAGCGCCGTTCGGACCCCGGGTGCAAGCCGTACCGCTCCAAACATGCGTTTGGGACTTGGGAATCGTAACGCTTACTCGGACCGGTGTAGGTCGGGGCTGCGAGAAAGTTGGCCCACGGGCCGGCGGTCAGTCGATGCGGTCGACTTTGACCCCACGCCAGAAGGCGACTCGATCTTTCACCATCTCGGCCTCCTTGCTCGGCTCCGGGTAGAACCAGGCCGCGTCCTTGTTGATCGTCCCGTCCACGACGACGTCGTAGTAGCTGGCCACGCCTTTCCAGTGGCAGGTGGTGTGAGCGTCACTGGGCCGCAGGAATTCGGGCCGCACGTCGGCCATCGGAAAGTACTGGTTGCCCTCGACCCCGGTCGTGTTGGCGCTTTCGGCGATGACTGTGCCGTTCCACGTTGCTCGGTATCTGGTCCCTGACATGACAACAGGAATCGGCTCCACGACCCCTGTCTTCCATCTACTGCGGTGGGGGCGGTTTGTGGAGGGAAGCTAACCCTTGAACGGCGAGGGCGCGCCTGGTGGCAGGTACGGCGCCGGGTTCACGGGCTTCTGGTTGATCCGCAGCTCGAAGTGAAGGTGCGGACCCGTCGAGTTGCCGGTGGACCCCTCGAGTCCGACCGGGGTCCCTTGCGAGACGGTCTGGCCCACCTTGACCAGCGGGGTGGAGAGGTGGCCATAGAGCGTGTCCAGGCCTCCGGCATGGACGATCACGACGAAGATGCCGTAGCCGCTGCCGCTGTTTCCTACCGCCGCGACCACGCCGTCGTCCGCCGCGAAAACGGGTGAGCCGAACGGCTCGACCAGGTCGATCCCGGTGTGAAAGTGCGGGTAGCTCCCGTACGGCGGCTCGAACCAGTACGGGCTGGGGCCGAACGGCTGCGAGATCTGCGCTTGCGGCTCCGGCCAGATGAAGCGGTACTGCGTGGAGTGGCCGCTGCTGGTTGGAATCTGTCCGACGTTGTTGGACTGGGCCCACAGCTGGACCTGCGTCCACACCGCCTGCATCGCCGCCGCGATGATCGCGTCCTGCTGCTGCTGCAGCCAGTCGGCGACCTGCTGCGCGAGCTGCGTGGACTGAGTGTTGAGCCTGGCGAGCTCCGAGCGCGTCTCCCAGATCTTCTGCTGGAGCTCCTCCATCGAAGCTTGCTCCTGCGCCTGTAGCGCCTGCAGCTCCGCCAGCTCCGTGTTGAGCTTGTTGCGCTGCTTGACCTGTTCCTCCCTCGCCGCCTCTTCCTTCTCGCGCACCTCCTGAAGGTCGGCCAGGTCGCTCTTCAGCGAGTTCTTGATTACGCCCGCTCGCGCGCCGGCGACGTTGAGGTCCGCGATCCTGGTGATCAGGTCGCTCAAGCTCTGCGCTTCGGCGACCTGGACCAGCACCGATCCAGGCGAGACGTAGATCGCGCGCGCCAGCTCGCGCAGCTGGGCGCGTTCAGCTTCGATGCGGTCGGCGAGGATCGCTTCGCGGCGTTTCGCCTCGGCGATCTGCCGGTCGAGGTCGGCGATCTTCTCGACAACCTCGGCAATCTTGCCCCTGAGCACCTGCTGCTGGGCCGCGTTGTCTTCGAGCGATTGCCGGAGCTGCTGCTGCGCAGCCATCGCGTCGGCAAGGTTGCTGCCGAGCTGAGCGCGAATCTGATCGATCACCGCAAGCTGCTGTTGGGGGTCCGACGGGCTCGAATCCGCTGAGGCCCCGATGCGGTCGGCGCTGAGAACGACCAGCGCAAGCGCGAATGCGACCAGGGCGGCTTTCACGACTCCATGTGCCTCCGCAGGCTGATCAACGACGACCCCGACCCGAGTGCCAGGCCCATCACGACGACCAGCAGGGCGGCGATGCCCGCGACCGAGATGGTGACGCCAGGCGCAAACTGCGTGAAGGTCCCATGCGCAGCGTTGGAACCGGCGGCGGCGAGGCCGAACGTGACGAGGCCGGCGACCAGGCCGGCCAGTGCTCCGGTGATCGCACCCTCGATGACGAACGGCCCGCGCACCATCCACCGGGGTGCGCCGACGAGCTGCATGATCGTGATCTCGTCCCGCCGGGCGTGGATGGCGGCCTTGATGCTGTTCATCGTCACCGTGACCGCGATGAACCCGAGCAGGCTGAGAAACGCGAAGCCCGCGACTGCGGCGCCAAACAGCACGACCTGGATTCGCTGGTAAGCGCCCTTGTCGTAGGACGTCGGATACGAGGGATCGACGGCGACGTCGTACCGCGCCAGGGAATCGATCGCCTCCACGTCTTCGATGTGCTTGACGTGGACGTCGAGGCTCGCGGGGAACGGATTGCTCTCCGTGGAGTCGGCGAGCTGCGGAAGGCCTGGAATCCGCTGGGCCCGCGCGAGCGCGTCATCCTTGGTTGTGTAGCTGACAGACGCGACGCGGGCATCAGCCTCGAGTCGGTTCCAGAGCAGCATCACGTCCCTCGGCGTCGCCTCGTCGCGCATGTAGACATGGAGAAGTGAGGCCTGGCTCGCCTCGATGTCGGCGAGGTTGTGCAGCGCGAAACCGGTGAGGCCGACGAGCCCTGACATCAGCAGGAGGAGCGTCATCGACCCGAGAGCCGGCGCGGTTCCGCCAATGTTCCGGGCCCAGCTCCGGGCGGCGCCCTGGAACATGTAACGGACGAGGTTCGCGACCACGGTCTGGATCACGCGCCGGCGCGGAAAACGCCCCTTCACGACGACGCCAGCCACGCCATCCTCCCCGTCTGCCCCGCCGGTTGGTCGCGGACCAGGCGGCCGTGCACGAGCGTAAGCACCCGCCGCTGGAGCCGGGTCACGATCTCGACGTTATGGGTCGCGACCAGCACCGAGGTGCCCCAGGCCGCGATGTCCTCGAAGAGGTCCATCAGCTCCCAGGCCGTGTCCCGGTCGAGGTTGCCGGTGGGCTCGTCGGCGATCAGGAGCGGAGGCTGCGCGACCACGGCCCGGGCCACGGCGACGCGTTGCTGCTGGCCGCCGGAGAGCTGGTTCGGGAATGCGTCCGCCCGCTCGCCGAGACCCACCGCCTCGAGCGCGTCCAACGAGCGCTCCCTCGCCTCTTCGTCAGAGATGCGAAGGTCGCCGACCTGCAGACCGAACGCCACGTTCTCGAGGGCTGTCAGCCGCGGGAGCAGCTTGTAGTCCTGGAAGACCACGCCAACCTGTCGCCGCAGCTCGGCGACCCGTGACGCCTTGATCTCGTGCGCTGGGATCCCGGCGACGCAGACCGTGCCCCGGGTCGGCCGGATCTCGCGGTTGATCAGCTTCAGAAGCGTCGACTTGCCTGCGCCGCTCGGGCCGACCAGGAAGGTCAGCTCGCCCGGGAGGAGGGTGAGATTGACGTCATCGAGCGCAAGCCGGGACCCGTAAGACCGGCTGACTCCCACGAACTCCACGATTGGGCGCACGTTGACGAGTGAGCGCACTTATCCGTTCGGGTAAACGGCGATCTCCGAATTACCTTGCTGGGGGCCGCGTGGGCCTGCCGGCATGATGCAACCGATGTCAGATTTAGGGTGTTGTAACTGACACGGTGGCCGGGGGATCAGGCGGTTGAAAAGCCTTGGCGTCGTACGCGGCAGCGCTCTTTATGTCGGCGCGCTTATCGGTCCGGGCCTCCTCCTCATTCCAGCACTGGCCGTGCAGGCGGCAGGGCCGGCCTCGATCCTGGCCTGGGGCGCCCTGCTCATACTTTCGGCGCCGCTGGCTGTGACCTTTGCGGCGCTCGGCGTTCGGTACCCCGTAGCCGGTGGCGTGTCTGCCTATGTTCGTGCCGGATTCGGAGACGCGGCTGCCGCAGTTGCCGGCGCCTGGTTCGTCGCAGCGGTTGTGCTGGGTGGACCGGCGGTCGCTCTGATCGGCGGGTACTACGTCGCCGACCTGATTGGAGGCGGCGTCGGCGTTGCGTTGGCTGCGGGCTTTCTCATGTACGCGACCGTGCTGGTCGCCAACGCCCTCGGGCTGCGCCTCTCGTCCGCGTTCCAGCTGGCTCTGTCGGCCACCCTCGTCGTCGTCCTGGCGGTGGCAATCGCCGCCGCGCTGCCGTCGCAAGCGGGCCGCAACTGGACGCCGTTCGCCCCGCACGGATGGTGGGCGGTAGGAACGGCGGCCAACATCCTGGTGTGGCTGTTTGTGGGATGGGAGGCGGTCGCCCAGCTCGCGGGCGAATTCCGCCAGCCGGGCCGCGATCTGCCTCGGGCGATCGCGATTGCCTTCGGCGTGGTCACGATCCTCTATATATCCCTGGCCGTGGTCACGATCGGCGTCTCGGGCAACTCCACGTCCCGAGTTCCTCTCGCCGATCTCGTCTCGGTCGGCTTCGGCCAGGCCGGCCGCGACCTGACAGCGCTGCTCGCGGTTGCCCTGACCATGGGGACCATGAACGTCTACACCGGGGGCAGCGCCAAGCTCGCCAATTCACTAGCCGAGGCGGGCGCGCTCCCCGCATGGCTCGGCGGTAGCCGGCGCGACATTCCCCTTCGCCCCCTGGCGCTGTTTGCCTCGTCGGGCCTCGTGCTGCTGGGATTGCTGGCAGCCGGCGTGATCAACGCGACGGACCTCGTCCGCGCCACGTCGAGCCTATTTGTCTGTGTCTACGTGCTCAGCATCGCCTCAGCGGTGAAGATTCTTCGGGGTCGCGACCGCGTGATGGCCATCGCGGCCGTAGTCATGGTTGCGCTGATCGCGGCGTTCTCGAGCTGGTACATCCTCGTCCCTGCAGTCGTAGCCGTCCTGTCCCTCCTGCAGTGGGCGCGGCATGCAAAACGGGCAACAACGAGGGTGGAGCGTCCAGAACAGGCATAGGCCACCGCGGCGGCGATTTGCGAATCGAAACGTCGGGCGTTAGGTCAAACTGCCTGACTCGAGCCAGCACGTGAAGGCAATGTCCCGCGCCTCCCCCACCTCGCGCCCCCCACTCTGGCTTGCCACGGCGGCCGTCGCCGCGTTCTGGGCCGCCACCTACGACATCGCCACGTGGCTAGTACAGTTCGCGCGCCAGCCGATCCATCCAGATTTCAGGATCTTTTACGTCGCGGCCGAGGCCGGCGTCAGGTACGGCTGGCCGAGCATCTACGACCTGGCGAAGCTGCGAGCTTTGTCGGCATCGTTTCCGGCCGGCCAGACCTACATCAACGAGCAGCTGCCCTACATCAACCCTCCACTTCTGGCGTGGCTCATTGCTCCTTTGACCGCCCTGCCGGTGCCGATCGCCTTCGCGCTCTGGAGCGCCCTGTCCCTGGCCGCGCTGGTTTGGGCCTGGCAGATTGCAGCTCCGTTCGCGGGGCTGCGGAAGGCTGCGCTGCTGCTGGTCGCGCTGGCGTTGTGGCCCGTCCTCGACGCGTTCTACTTCGGCCAGCCGTCGCTGATGGCGCTCGCGTTGGTCGCCGCAGCCTGGTGGTTCTGCTTGCGAAATCAGCCACTAGCCGCGGGCGCAGCGCTGGCCGCGGCGACGGGGCTCAAGCCCCACGTCGTGATCCTGGTTCCCTTCGCGCTCGCGGCCGCCGGTCACTACCGGGTATTTCTCGCCTGGGCCGGCGCTTGCGTCGTCCTCGCCGTCGCATTCGTGGTCACGCTCGGTGCTGACGGGCTGAGCAACTGGTGGCAGGTGTTGCAGTACGGCCAGACCGACACCGGCCAGTCGCGCTACACGCTCGCCTTCGTCGTCGGAACCGGACCGATCTCGTACGCGCTCGAGCTTGTCCAGGGGGCGGCCGCGCTCGTCATCGCCCGGCGCGGAAGAGCCGACCTCAACGTCGTGCTCGCTGCGGGCCTGGTCGGGTCGCTGGCGCTGGCATTTCACCTCCACCAGTACGACTACGTCGGACTCGTGCTGGCCGCATGGCTGATTCTCCGCACCTCACCGCCGCTGTGGCACCGACTGTGGCTCCTCCTCGGCGTCGCTTCGATGCAGGCGCTGAGTGTCGGACAGCCCGTCCCTCAGTTGATCTGGGATGCGGGGTGGCTCGTCATCCTCGGACTTGCTACGTCGGCGCGGCCCCTAGCCGAACTCGCAGTCGACGATCACCTTGTTCAGCGCCCGCTCTAGAACCGTAAGCTCGCGGTCGTCGAGGCGCGACACGAAGTACCGCGCTACGCCGCGCAGGTGAACCGGCATCGTCTCACGCAATCGGTCCAGGCCCGCCCGCGTCAGACCCACCGCCACACCTCGCCCGTCGCGTTCGGCGTCGCTGCGCCGCACCAGGCCCTCACCCGCGAGCTTGTCGATGCGCCGGGTCAGGCCTGACCGCGAGCTGTAGGCCCTCCCCGCCAGCTCGCTCATCCGGAGCAGTCCACCTGCGGTCGCCAGCTGGGCCAGCACGTCGAAATCGCCCAGCGTCAGGCCGGTCTCCCGCGCGATCTCGAGCTCGAGCTGCCGCACCAGGGTCGCGTGCGCGCGCAACAGCGTCTGCCAGGCCTTGATGCCTCGCCTACCGGGCACCGCTCGCCGAACCAAGCGATCGACGACGCCGTCCAGGTCACGCTCCGACACTACTTGCGATTGCAACTAAATCCCTCGTACAGTGCTTGCAGTTGCAACTATAAGGAGTTGGACTGTGCCCCTCCCAAGGATTTCGTCCGGACTGGTCGTCGACTAACTTTCAACTGTGGCAATGTGGCCTGCGCTCCCCTACGACGAGTGGCGCGAGACGCGAAACACCCTACACATGTACGTACAGGTGATCGGCAAGTTGCGGCTCGCATTGAGCCCGTTTGAACCCCAGTGGGGGCACGTGCCGTTCTACCTCACGGCGCGCGGACTCACGACATCGACCATTCCCGTCGGCGACAGAGCCATCGACGTCGAATTCGAGCTGACCACGCACGAACTGGTTGTCCGAAGTAGCGACGGCGGAATGGAAAGGCGGCCGCTGGGCGGAGCAGTCGCCGATTTCTACGCGAACGTGCTGCGAATGCTTGGGCGTCTGGACGTCGATGTCACGATCTCGGTCCTGCCATCTGAGGTCAGCGGTCCGATTCCTTTTCCGGATGACCGCGTACACGGCACGTACGTGAAGGAGCATGCAGGGCGTTTTTTCAGGGTGCTCTCGCTCGTCGACGCCGTGATGAAAGAACATCGCGCGCGCTTTCGAGGCCGCACCACCCCGGTGCAGTTCTACTGGGGAACGTTCGACCTGGCGCTCACTCGCTACTCCGGTCGAGCGGTCGAGCCGCCCCTGGATAGAGGCATCATTGCGCGATTGGGTGGCGACGCCGAAGCCATCTGCTGCGGCTGGTGGCCGGGTGACGAGCGCGTTCGATACCCAGCGTTCTTCGCCTATGGCTACCCTGCTCCCGCGGGCATCAACAGCTTCTCCGTCAAGCCGGAGGCGGCGGCATGGAGTCAGAGCGCGGGAGAGTTCCTGCTTCCCTACGACGCCGTCCGCTCGGCGGCCGATCCGCGAGGCGCCATACACGACTTTCTCGACAGCACTTACGCTGTTGCGGCGGAGCTGCTGAAATGGGACGCGCACCTGCGGATGACCAGATGAGTGCGGCGTGCCGGCACCTCGACCACATCCATGACGTCGCGCCCTCTGGACCAGGGTGCGTGGAGTGCGTGGCCGCCGGGCGGCATGACTGGGTGCACCTTCGCGTGTGCCAGGAATGCGGCCATGTCGGCTGCTGTGACCAGTCTCCAGGCCGCCACGCCACCAAGCACAATCGCGCAACCTCCCACCCGATCATCCGCTCATACGAACCAGGCGAGGACTGGTACTACTGCTACATCGAAGACCTGGGATTCGAGCTCGAAGGGGCTCCGCCGGCTCCCTCGCACCCGTAGCTGGAATAGCCCGCCAAGTAGTTGCAATTGCAACTACTTGTGATAGATCAAATCGAGCCTCAAATCGACGAATCGACGGCTCGGAAGTTCGGCCGTCCTCGGGCAAAGGAGCACCTGGATCGAGCCGCGGCCGCCTTGGAAGCGAACGGATTCACGGTCCTGAGGGCGGCGAATGCGGCCGAGGCCAAACAGCTCGTGCTCGACCTCATTCCTGATGGATCGCATGTGAACCACGGCGCATCGCAGACGCTCGAGAAGACTGGCATCCTCGCGGCGATCGCAGGAGCTGGCCGTTTCGAGGCCCTTCGCCCACGAATTCTGAGCATGGATCGAAATACGCAATCCGAAGAGATCCACAAGCTTGCCGCCGCCCCGGACGTGATGCTGGGCAGCGTTCACGCCGTGACCGAGACGGGCTCGTTGCTTGCGGCCTCGATGGGTGGGAGTCAGCTTGGGCCCTACGCCTCCGGCGCCGGTCGGGTGATCCTCGTCGTGGGCGCGCAGAAGGTCGTCTTGGATGTCGAAGAGGGCCTGGCTCGCATCGCCGAGTACGCATACCCTCTCGAGGACGCACGTGCCCAGGCGGCGTACGGTGTCCACAGCGGGGTGAACAAGGTCCTCATCCTCAACCGCGAGATAATTCCAGGCCGAATCACGGTCGTCCTGGTTGATGAGGCCATAGGGTTCTAGCCGGAAGGAGGCTGCGATGCGGGCAAGGATCAATGAGATACCGCCGGCGGAAGAGGCCACGTGGGGTGCGGTCCTGGCGATCCTGATCAAGACGCACCCGAACGAGCTGACCTACCACTGGACGGCCAACCGGAAAGGCGAACCGGACACCTACTCTGTCATCGACATCACCGAGCCCGGTGAGGACGTGGAGGAGATGCGGGCCGAGATCTCGGCGATCGTCGATCTCGTCAACGACGTGGCGAGGCGCGATCCCATGGACAAGATGGTTCGGGTGGACATGGGCCTGGTGGAAGTCCTGGTCGACTGACCCGTTCGGCGCTTCACAAATGCTGAGGTGGGCGTGACCGAGATTTTCGTCGCAGTCGGCCATCCTGAGATCCGCAACCGAGCTCTCATCGTTGTGAGCGGCGTGCTGAGCGTGGTGGCCGGCGGAGTTGTCGCGGTGTTTCCTGGCGCCTCACTGGTCTTCCTGACCCTGGTGCTCGGCGTGTGGCTGATACTTTTCGGCCTGATCCTCATCGCGCGAGGTTGGATGCTGCGATCGCTGACCCGGCCGGCCTGAGAGTGACCGCCTCGGGATACGGCAGCCGTTTTGCGATCGCGGTCGGTGTGGTCGCGATCGTCAGCGCGGCCAGCCTCGCTGTGTTTTTTGTGGTGGGCGATCCTTTCGGAACCATCAACGACGTGGCGAATGCCGTTCTGGGCGTCGGGTGCGGTTGGCTTGCGTTGACGCTCCGCTCCGCGTCATCTCGAGGCGCGACCGGCTCCGTAATCGCCGCGACCACAGGCGCCGTGATCACGGTGATCGGGTCCGGGCTGATCGTATACAGCACCACGGGATTCTTCCTCGCCGGTCTCGTGTCCAGTGTCGGATTCGGACTGATCGGAGTCTGGGTGGTGGCGCTGAATCGGGACCTCAGCGCCTCCTTGCCGCGGTGGCTGTCCAGGCTGGGTGTCGGAGCGGGGTCGGCGATGGCGCTTGGGTTGGTGGCAATTCCGGGCGTGATCTTCCGCCTGGACGATTTCAACTCGGCGCCCGGATGGATCTGGATCCCGCTGCTGTCGTGGCTTGGCGTCTACGTCCTGCTGCCGGTCTGGGCCATCTTGCTGGGTCGCCTGCTCCGCCGCGGGGTCGAGCCGGCTGCGTTACCCACAACGGGAACCTAATGCGGGAGCCGCGCGCGGCGGAGGTCGACGCGGTCGCCGCGAAACGGCACCCCTTCACGACGCAACAGCGCGATCTGGCGCGCGCCCATCGCGGCGCTTCCATCTGCTCGCACGACGCGATACCACGGCATACGGTTTTGCGAAGTGGAGAGGACCCGACCCACCAGGCGAGGCGCGTGGGGGTCGATGTCCCCGTAGGTGCAGACAAATCCCGCGGGGATCGCGCGGATCCGCTCGACGATGCGCGCGACGCGGGTCTCGCCGGACGAGGAGCTCGTCACGATGGCGAGGGTATCAATCGACGGAGCGGGAGTCGCGTTTGGGAGTGACGATCGACAGCGGGATTAGTGCCGCGGCCCTGGTCTGGGTGACCTCATGAACCACTCCGTGAAGGAGCGGCATCGCCAGCCCTTGTCGAACTCCAGCACCCAGAGGTTGTGGTATTCGCGCACCAGCTTGCGCTGGGATCTGTCAGCGAAATAGCGGCTGATCCCGACTGCGATGACCTTTCTGCCGTGCACGAGCAGAGGCCGGTACTCACCCGAGTAGGTTCCCGACTTGTCTCGATTCTTGAGCCAGGCCTCCACGATCGCGTCACGCCCGCGCGCCACGTCGTCACCCTCATCCCAGGGGTGCCACCGATACTCGGCATCAACGGCGAAGAGGTCGCCGATCGCCGCCGGGTCGTAAGTGTCCCAGGCGCGGCCGTAGGCGTCCAGCCAGCGCTGAGCGTTCGCTTCGCTCGGTCTTCGGACAGGCATTTACGCCGCGATCATCCGAGCGCAGCCTTGCCTTTGTACCGATACGTCAGAGCGATGATCCCGGTTCCAAAAGTCTTCGTCTCTGCGAGCGCGAACAGCGTCGGCTTAAGACCCGGGTCGAAAAGCCGCTTGCCTCGGCCGACGATGATGGGGTGGACGAACAACTGGTACTCGTCGATGAGCCCAGCTTCCGCCAGGCCGTTGACCACCTGCGCGCTCCCGACGATGAGGATGTCTCCGCCACTCCCCTCCTTCAGCTTTGCGACGCCCGCGGGAATCTCGTTGATCGCCTCCGCGGGACCCCAGGCCAGTGTCTTCAACGTCCGGGTCACGACGTACTTGGGGAGCTCGTTGATCCGCTTCGCGAACGGGTCATCGTCGCCCTGGGTCGGCCAGAATCCGGCGAACTCCTCGTAGGTCACCCGGCCCAGGAGCAGCCCTCCCGCCGCTTCGTAGGCATCGAGGCAGTAGGCGGCAGCGTCATCGCCGAAGAGCTCGTTCGGAAACTGCCACTTGTCCGGGGCCTCCATGACTCCGTCCAGGGTTATGAACGTCTGCGCGACAAGCTTTCGCATCTGCATTTCCTCCGTGGGGAACGACCTTGCGGCGAAGCACCCTGCCTCGCTTACAAACCAGACGGTCTGGTAGCTCAAAACTAATCGCCCGCGTCGGGGGCCGAGACTCAGTTGGGTGGCTTGTCTCTCAGCCCGAGCTCGGTGCGGAGCTCGGTCGACCGGCGTTCGGCCTCGCCCGCCTCCTCAGTGCGGCCGAGGCTGCTCAAAACCTTGCTGCGATCGTGCAGCGCACGCGCCAGCGCCGGTCGCGCCTCCATCTCGTCGAAGAGCTCGACCGCGCGGTCCAGGTCGGCCAGCGCGGCGGCCAGGTCAGAATTCGGCTGCGCCGCGTAAGTCCGGCCGCGGCCCCACAGCGTCTGGGCCTCGCCATAACGGTCGTTCATCCCGCGTGCAGCGGCGAGGGATTCGTTCCACTGCTCGACGCCTCCTGGCATGTCGCCGAGGAGGGCTCGGGCCGAGCCGAGAAGTCCCTGGAGCAGAGTCCGCATCGGCGCCATGCTCGTCACACGAGCGAGCTCATTGCCACGCTCCAGCGGGACCTTTGCACCGGTCGCGTCGTCCTGGGCGAGGCTCGCGGCGCCGAACATGACGTTGGAGGCCACGACGCACGCATACGCGCCCATGTCCTCCGCCCGCGCAGCGCAATCTCGAGCCTGGGCCGTGGCCTTGTCGAGCTCACCGCGTTCGAGATCGAGCGCGGCTTGTGCGATCTCGACGTCCACCTGCGCTATCGGATCGCCGTTCGCCGCGAAACGCATGCCGCGCGCGATGGTCTGCTCGGCCGCGGCGAATTCGCCCAGGCGCGCGTAGGCGAGCGCGAGAAAGTCGGACACGATGGCTATGGACACCACGTCACCCGTGGTCTCGATGGCGTTGAGCGCCTCGCTCATCTCGCGGGCCCCCTGGCGAAGCTTTCCGGTGAAGGCCACGTAGGAACCCATGAGCGCCTTGGGGAGGGCGGCGGAGGTGGCGTCGTTCAACCCCACCCCGATCTCAATGGCTCGGTCCAGCGCGTGCTTCAGCGACGCGCTCGTTCCCGGCACCTCGCCCCGCTGCCGCCGCAGGAAGGCGAGCCAGAAGTACGCCTCGGCCACGAGGCGAGGGTCGGCGCGATCTTCATCTTTGAGTACCGCGTCCAGCTGGTCGATGTCGGTCGGGCCTTCCGAATACGTCCATCCCGCCCTGGCGCTGCCGACCGCTGCGCGCAGCCTCAGGTCGACATGCGAGGCATCCGACAGCGCAAGGGCCCGGCTAAAGAACGCGATCGCCTCGTGATTGGCGAAGTGCTCCAGCGCCTGCTCCCCTGCAATCACGAGATGGGCAGCCGCTAGGTCCGAATCGCCGGCCTGCTCGAAATGCATGCCGACCACCGCGGCGAGCTCGCGTTCGCGGCCTGGGTGCAGCGCAAGGATCGTCTCCGCGGCCGCGCGATGCAGTGACCGGCGCTCCTGTTTCAGGAGCGAGGCATAAGCCGCGTCCTGCACCAGCGCGTGGCGGAACAGGTACTCGAGCTCCGGCTGGAGCGCCGCGATCTCGATGAGCCCGCTGGCTTCGAGCGTGCCCAGGTCGGATCTGGCGGTCATGGTGTCCTCGGTTCCAGGAGCCGCTCGAGAACCGTCACCCCGAACTGACGGCCGATCACCGACGCCACCCGCAGCGTGCGCCTGCTCTCCTGGGGCAGCCTGTCGATTCGCGCGAGCAGCAGGCCGTGGATCGTGTCGGGAATCTCGATGCTCGCCACGCGCTCGTTCGCGACCCAATGATCGCCCTCCTGCACGATGGCGCCGCGGTCGATCAGCATCCGGATGACCTCCTCGACGAAAAACGGATTTCCTTCCGCCTTGGCCAGGACCAGCTCGCGGGTCTCGGTGGGCAGGGATTCGATCTGGAGCAGGTTGGACACGAGCGCCCGGCTGTCCTGCAGCGACAGGGGCTCGAGCCGGATCTCTGTCAGTGCGTCGCCGAACATGTCGCGGGCTCCGGCGATCAATTTCCACCCGACCGCGCCCCGCTCGGGGCGCGAGCTGAGTATGAACAGTACCGGCAAGGCCGCGACCGACGCCATCAGCTGGAGCAACGCGTCGACCGACGCGCTGTCTGCCCAATGCACGTCGTCGCACACCAGGACCACCGGTGAGCGGGCGCTGACCGCGCGAATCACACTGAACAGCGAAGCCACGTAGCGCTTGATGGTTTCCCGTTCGAGCAGCGAGACGCGAGCCTGCATCTCTGGCGTGAGGCGCAGCGAGAGAAGATGCCCGAGGTAGGCGTAGGTGTCCTGCCAGTCGTCGCCCTGAAGATCGCGGAGCGTGGTCTCCAGCGCGGCCGCAACCTGAGACTCGTCGGCGGCGGCGCTCGCGCCCATCAGAGACAGGACCATGTCGGCGACCAGGTGATAGGGGATCGTCTCGCCGTACGAAAGACACCGTCCCTCGACCCAGCGCGCCGGAAGCTCGGACCGCTCGATGTTCATCCGGAGCTCGGCGAGGAGCCGGCTCTTCCCGAGCCCCGGCTCGCCCAGCACGGAGGCGACGCGACCCTGCCCAGCCCTGACGACCCGGAAGACCTCGTCGAGTCTTGCCAGCTGCTGATCGCGGCCGACCATCGGCGCGCGCACGCCCGACAGGCCTCTCATTCGGACCGCACCGGCTTTCAGGCCGGTGATCTCGTAGGCATGAACCGCGTCGCTCTTGCCTTTCAGCTCGAGCATGCCCACGTCCACCGCCTCGACAAGCGAGGAGACGAAGCGATATGTAGCCGAGGTCACAAGGACGCTTCCCGGTCGCGCCGCAGCCTGCATCCGGGCCGCCACGTTGACCGCGTCTCCCATCGCGGTGTATTCGTGGGCGGTGTCGGTGCCGACCACACCAACCACCACGGGACCCGAGTTGACCCCGACCCGGACCCGGACTGCTTGAGCGCGGAGCGCTTGCTGGGTGGCGCTGAACTCGTCGATCTCACGCACCATGTCGAGACCGCAGCGGACGGCTCGTTCCGGATCGTCCTCGTGCGCGGTGGGAGCGCCGAAGAACGCGAGGACGCCGTCCCCCATGAGCCGTGCGACCGTCCCCCCGTAGCGTTCGACCGTGCGGTTCATCCGGCGGAACGCCTCACCGACCAGCTCCGTCCAGTCCTCGGGGTCGAGCCGTTCAGCTATGGAGGTCGAGCCTGCGATGTCGGCAAACAGGACTGTGATCGGACGCCGTTCGCTCGAGGCCGCAGCCTTCGAGGGTGTTTCCGCGTCCGAGACGCTCATCGCGCCAACGATGCTAAGCCGAAACCGTGCGAGGGGCCCTGGGACTTGAGCCCATATCACTCCGCGTCCGGACCCGACTGGACACCGACCGTGATGCGTGTGCTGCTGACCTAGCGCTTCCAGACGCGAACGATCGGCCTCTCCAGCGCCTTCTCCGTCTTCGCTCCCAGCGACGCCAGGCCGTTGCCGATGCCATCGAGCATGTCTCTCACCTTGCTCTCTGCGTCCGCGTGCGATGCGGCCTCGGGAACACCTCCGGTCAGCAGATAGGAGTGGTCGTACCGGTTCGCGGCGGGATCGAACCACGACACCTTTCCGAACCTCGGCTCCCATCCGGGGTGAAGGCTGGCAAATTCGATTCG
>JBKPCF010000101.1:0-21798 GCA_046727235.1 Candidatus Dormiibacterota bacterium | reverse complement strand
ACCTCCGGTTGAGCTTTGGGTGCGCAGCGAATCACGATGAGCTGCGCGAGTCAGTGCGACGTCTGGCATCCGCGCTCCAGGCCATTGTTCCGTGACACTCGCCGAAACCGCGTCGGTCCGTGGCGGTTTACTCCCGGCGCCACCTGCGCCTTTTCCGCAGCATCGCCTCAAGGCCAAAGACCAGCAAGTCCACGGTGTCCGGCCACCACCGATCGGGGTCGCTGGCCCATACGTCCGCGAGCCCTCGGGCAGTGGCTACGGTGTTCGGAAACTGGTCGCGCTGCAGGCTCAGCAACCCGAGCTCGAAACGCTTGCGCAGCAGCTCGCGATCGATATTGCCCTGCTGACGGTCGTTGGGGCGTGACGGACGTACCAGCAGGAGATAACCGGCAAGGAGGTTGGAGACAATGCGGATCAATTTGGCAGCATCACGTGGTTTGAAACCGGCACTCAGCAAGATACCGAGCACGTCTTCAATCGGCTTCCAGAAGGCGGAGATGTTGTCACCGCCGTAGGCGATTTGAAGCTGGAGAGCCAGGGGCCGTTGGTCCATCTGGTCCCTGAAATTCAGCAGCGCTCGTCGCACCCGGTCTGTCCAGCTCATGGAAGCCCGTAACCCGACTGTCAGGTCGAGGCCCTCCATGACCAACTCGGCCATCGCGTTGATCAAGTCCTGCTTGTCCCGCACGTGGCGGTAGAGCGCCATCGGGGTTACGCCGAACTCCGACGCCAAGCGGCGGAGACTGACCGCATCTAGACCTTCGGATTCGCCGATCTTCAGCCCCCGCCTGACGATGGCAGCCCGTGTCAGGCCTCGGTGCTTGCCTTGGTCAACATGCGCCATGGGTCTTGACAAGTATACGCCGCATACCTATGATCGCCTCAAGGTATACATCGTATGCTTACATCGCTAACAAGAGAGGGGCCGATGACCACGAACGTCTCCCGATTGGCCGTCAGGCGCCGGACTACGCAAGAGCCGGGAGCGGGAACGGCTGACGAACGCCATCGATCGCGTCGCGGGCAACGGACCGTAATGAAAGAGAGGACGGATATGCAAACAACAGCCAACCGTGTGCAGGGGCCTGCGATCCACGTGAAGGGCCTGGAGAAGTCGTACAAGAAGCTGGAGGTGCTGCGCGGTGTGGACTTCGACGTGGCGCGAGGCAGCATCTTCGCCCTGCTCGGCTCCAACGGGGCGGGCAAGACCACGGTCGTGAAAATCCTGTCCACGCTGCTCAAGGCCGACGCGGGGACCGCCAGCGTCGCTGGCTTCGATATCGCCACGCAGGCTGCGGACGTGCGGGAGTCCATCAGCCTCACCGGACAGTTCGCGGCGGTCGACGAAATCCTCAGCGGGCGCGAGAACCTCGTGCTGGTCGCCCAGTTGCGGCACCTCAAGTACCCGGGCACGATCGCGCATGACATGCTCGATCGGTTCTCGCTGACCGACGCAGCCGCTCGGAAGGTGTCGACTTATTCGGGTGGCATGCGCCGGCGCCTCGACATCGCGATGAGCCTCATCGGGAATCCGCAAGTCATCTTCCTCGACGAGCCGACGGCGGGGCTTGACCCCCAGGCGCGCATGGAGGTGTGGCGGGCGGTCAAGGAGCTCGCCGATCACGGCACGACGGTGCTGCTCACGACGCAGTATCTGGACGAGGCCGAGCAGCTCGCTGATCGGATAGCCATCCTCCACGATGGTCGGATCATCGTGAACGGCACCCTCACCGAGCTCCAGCAGCTGCTCCCGCCCGCCAAGATCGAATACGTCGAGAAGCAGCCGACCCTCGAGGACGTCTTCCTCGCCATCGTCGGAGACGACGGCGGGGACGGCAACGTACGTAGTGACCCGGCGTCGGCACGGACGAGCAAGGAGCAACTATGACGAAGCATTTCTTCGGCGACACCGCCGTCCTGCTGGCACGATCCCTGCGCCACATCACGCGCAGCCTGGACACCATCATCACGACCACGATCATGCCGATCGCCTTCATGCTGCTGTTCGTCTATGTGTTCGGCGGCGCGATCAACTCAGGGTCGGATTCGTATGTGACTTACCTGCTGCCCGGCATTCTGGTTATCACGATTGCTTCGGGCATCTCCTATACCGCCTTCCGACTCTTCCTGGATATGAAGAGCGGCATCTTCGAGCGATTCCAGTCCATGCCGATCGCGCGGTCGTCCGTGCTGTGGGCGCACGTGCTGACCTCGCTGATTGCCAATCTGATCTCGCTCGCGGTCGTCGTGCTTGTCGCCCTCCTGATGGGCTTCCGCTCGGGGGCGGGAGTGTTGGCGTGGCTCGCGGTCGCCGGAATCCTGATCCTGTTCACACTGGCGTTGACGTGGATCGCTGTAATCCCCGGTCTCTCCGCGAAGTCAGTGGACGGCGCGAGCGCGTTCGCCTACCCGCTCATCTTCCTGCCGTTCATCAGCTCGGCATTCGTGCCGACGCACACCATGCCCGGCCCAGTGCGCGCCTTCGCCGAGCACCAGCCGGTGACGTCCATCGTCAACGCGATCCGCGACCTGTTCACACAGCAACCGGTTGGCACCGACATCTGGATCGCCCTTGCCTGGTGTGTCGGCATCCTCATCGTCGCGTACATCTTCGCCATGGTCATTTACCGCCGCAGGATCTCCTAGGGGAGCGTCGAAAGGACCACGCACTGTCGCAGGTTGTCGCAATCATGTGCATGTCGCTCGACGGCTACGTCGCCAAGGCGTAGTCGAGCTCCTTTCTGGTGAACGCGCCGATCCCCCAGGTCGTCGTCAGATCGCTGCGGGCTTGGAGGAGTTGATGAGTCGGTCCGCTTCTTGCCTGTCGATCGCGCGACCGTTCAATCCGCCGTACGCGTTCAAGTCGCCGCCGACCTCGATTCGCAGCGAATCGCGGACGAGGCCTGCTCGCACTGGATCGAAGCCGGCAAGCGCTATGAGGCGCTCGACCTCGGACGCCGCCGCGGCGTCGTCCGTCGTGTAAACGAGCACCGCTCGCTCCGGTGTTCGATGAGCGCTCGAACCAAGCAGGGGCGCCGATAGCGTTCCAAACGCCTTGGCGTACCTGGCTCCCTTCGGAAGCCAGCCGCTGACGACCTCAGCAGCGGACTGGCCGTCGGGAAGCGTGCGCGAGATATTTCCGTCCGCACCGACCGAGATCGGGTTCGACGTGTCGATGACCATCCCGCTCTTCGGGCTCGCGGTGCTTGGACGCACGGACATTCTCGGTTCGACCGTCGAAGACATCGGGCGCTGGTCGCCTGGTGGGATCGTGGCCACCCTGTTGGCGGCGGCGATGGAGCCGGCGACGTGGGGCTCTGGCGCGTGGTGGTCGCTGCTCGCATGTGTGGGCTACACGGCGGTGTTCGTGTTCCTCGGCATCAGATGGTTCCAGTGGGCGGCGCACTGATGGCGCTAGCCGCTGGCCGCCGGTTGCGGTAATAGCCGGCTCAGCCGGCGAATGCGTTTCGCGCGCTACCGGATGTGCCCGGTCGGATCGCGAAGAGCGATCCGGAAAGCGGGTATTCCTCCAACTGTGAAGCGCTGAGCCCGACACGAGCGGTGGTCACAAACAGAGTCGCCAGGTCGCTGCCCCCGAAACCGCAGCTTGTAACTCGCGGTGCGGGGACCTGGAAGACTTCTGCGACGCGCGCGTCGGGCGAGTAGCGGCGTACCTGGGCGCCGTCCCACACGGCCAGCCACACGCATCCGTCGCAGTCGACAGCAAGGCCGTCCGGAAAACCCTCGCCATCCCCCAGGCGAGCGAAAGTCTGGCCGTTGGACCAGGCTGCGGTGTCTTCGTCGAAGTCGAAGCGCGCGATGGTGCGCTCACCCGAATCCACGTAGTAGACGGAGCGCCCGTCCGGACTCCAGTCGATGCCGTTGGAAACGCTGACTGGATCACGGACCGCAACGACCGACAGGTCGGGATCGAGGCGGTACAGCCGACCACCGCCAGCCTCCTCCGTGTAGAGCATCGAACCCGCGAAGAACCTGCCCCGGCGGTCCACGTTCCCGTCGTTCATCCGCGTCCCTGGCACCTCGACGCGCGTGAGGATTTCGAAATGACCGGTGCCCGGATCGAATGCGCCGAAGCCCTCGCGAACGGCCAGCACCCAACCACCACGTGCCCGCGGCGCCGCGACGCCTACATGCGTGTCCGTTCTGTGGACACGATGCTCAGAGCCGGCCAGCTCGTGGATCTCACCTTTGAGGATGTCGACCCACACCATCGCGCCGCGCGCTCCGTCCCAGAAAGCGCCCTCGCCCAGGGTCATCTGGAGCTCGAGAGCCAGCTCAACCACCGGCGGTCTTTTCATCCTCGTGGTTTCGCATACTGAGACATCCCCACCCTCAAGGCGACCGAAGCCACGACTTTCATCGCGGCGCTGCTCCGCAAGAGCGGCTCACCCCTTAATCACGCCCAGGTCGTGGCCGGTCACCTGGTCGAGAACAGCCGGCTTGGAATTCATTCGCACGGGCTCATCAGGGTGCCGCAGTACTTGAAGGAGATACGCAGCGGCGAGATCGACCCCCGCGCGCGACCAAAAGAAACGCGCACACGCGGTGCTGTGTCCTGGGTCACGGGCAACGCCGGCTTTGGACCGGTCGGCGGCCTCTACGCCGGCCGCAGGGCAGTGGCGGTGGCGCGAAAGCACGGCGTGGGGCTCGTGATCGCGACGGAGCTTGGCCACACAGGCCGGCTTGGCGCCTACGCGGAGCTGATCGCGGCCGCGCGCTGCGTCGCCGTCATCTTCGGGACCGGGCCCCAGCGCGGCCACATCGTCGCGCCGTTCGGTGGGATCGACGGCCGGCTTTCGACGAACCCGATCGCCTATGCCGTGCCCAACGGCACATCGCCAGTGGTCGCCGATTTCTCGACCAGCGCCTTGCCGGAGGGAAAGGTGCGCAGCGCCCGCAACCTCGGAAACCCACTGCCAGACGGAGTGCTTCAGGATCCTGCCGGCAATCCGACCCACGATCCGAACGTCTTGTACGGTAAACCGCCGGGCACTCTGCTGCCACTGGGTGGAGCGAACTTCGGGCACAAGGGCTACGCGCTGGGTCTGCTGGTCGAAGCGATGGGGACGCTCCTCGGAGGCGCCGAGATCGACGACGCGTCGCGCACCGGGTTCAACCTGACGATCCTCGCCATCGCGACCAGGCTGGGATTTGATCGATCAGCCGCGCGCTTGGACCGCTATCTGCGCTCGGCGCGACCATTGGATCCAAAGTGGCCGGTGATGGTGCCGGGCGATCCCGAGCGGCTGGCTCGCCGGCGCACCACGGTCGACGTGGACGAGCCGACCTGGCGCGAGATGGTCGCCTTCGCGGGTGATCTCGGGGTCGAACTACCGCCGCAGTAGCTCGCGCGCGCCGTTGACGATGTCTTCCGAGGCCGCGGCCAACAACCTGGTGTCGCTTTGCATGCCAAGCATCACAAAGCCGATGTCGTGCCACTGGCGGGCGACCTTGGCGGAGCCACACATGATTCCCGCGGCCACACCTGAGGCGTGTGCAGCCTCGGCGATTGTTTCGATAAGGCGCCGATGCTCCGGGTGCCCGCCGTCGTAGCTTGATTCGAGGCCCGCCGACACCGCCAGGTCGTTGGGTCCAACAAAGACGGCGTCGATCCCTGGCACGGCGAGAATCTCGCGCGCCTGAGCCACTGCCTGGACCGTCTCGATCATGACCACGCAGATCGGATGCTGCCAATCGCCGTCCACGTCGCGCGCGCGAATCGGACCCATGCTCCGCATGCCGCTCGGCGGATACCGGCACGCACCCACCGCCGCCCGTGCTTCCTCCACTGAGTTGACCATGGGCACGATCACGCCACCCGCCCCGGCGTCGAGCGCCTTCATGATCGCGCCAGGCTCGTTCCACGGAACGCGGACGAATGAGGGGACACCGCCCGCCGAGATGGCCTGAAGCATCGGCAGCATGACGTCATATCCGATCAGGCCGTGCTGCGTGTCGATGCAGACCCAGTCATGGCCAGAGCGTGCCGCCACTTCGGCGGTCCACGAGCTCGGGATCGTGCACCACGCCCCGAGCGTCGCTTCGCGGGCTTGCCAACGCTCGCGGAGCGAGCTCATCGGATCGCGGCCGTGGAGAGGCCATTGACCACATTCAGCGGCGGCTGGCCGTCGAGGACGCGCATCAGATTGTCGCCGACAACCTCGAGCAACCGCCGCTCAGCCTCGACAGTCGCGCCGCCGCGGTGCGGGGCCAGGATCACGTTCTCGATCTTGCGCAGCGGTGAATTCGTGGGAAGAGGCTCGACCTCGAAGACGTCGAGGCCGGCGCCGGCAAGGTGTCCCGACTGCAGGGCCTCTCTCAGTGATGCTTCGTCGACGATAGGTCCCCGCGCGGCGTTGATCAGGTAAGCGCCTTTCTTCATGCGGGCAATCTCGCTCGCGCCGATCAGCGCCCTGGTGTCGACGTCGAGAGGTACGTGCACGCAGACGATGTCGCTCTCTTCGAGGAGGCTGTCGAGCCCGACTTGCGTGGCACCGTCGAATGAGCGCTGAAGCGTATCCGCGTAAAGGATCTTGGCGCCAAACGCCAACACCCTGCGCGCAACCGCCGAGCCGACGTTGCCCATCCCGATGATGCCGACGGTCATCGCACCCAGCTCACGCCCCATCGTCTCTTCGCCGCGCATCTGGTCATCCGCGTTCCAGTGCCCGGCCCTCAGCTGCCGGTCCAGGGAGAACGAGTGGCGGAGCAGAGCGATCATCGCCATCACCGTCCAGTCCGCAACCGAGTCCCTGTTGTAGCCCGCGGCGTTGGCGACCGGGATGCCCAGCTCGGCGGCAGCGCGGTGGTCGATCGAATCGAAGCCCACCGCCGCCTGCTGGATGAGCCGGCATCGCCGCATGTTGTGGAGCACTTCGCGATCGACGCGGTGCTTGTGACGGCGATCGGCGATCACGAGGTCGGCGTCGGCGCAGGCCGCGATGACCTCGGCCTGCGCGGGAGGCGGCGGCACGAGCGTCACCCGCACCTCGTGGCGGCCTTTGAAGAGCGCTTGCACGGTGGGTTCGTCGTACGGGCTGAGGCACGCGACGCGGGCCACCATTCGAGATCGAAGGCTAGCAGGCGTCTCGAGCTGCGGCAGAGCCGAGGCTATTTGGTCGACATCGAGAGTTGAGCGATGTAACCGATCTGGTGGGCGCTCCGGATTGCTCTTGATGGACGCCCCAACGATCCTGTTCCCATAGAACGGAGGCTGAGGGCGCGCTTGTGGGAAGCTTGCGCATGCAGATCGGTTCCACCTACCGGCTTCAGCTCTCGAAACAGTTCACCTTTGACGACGCGGTCGCCTGCGCCGGCTATCTTGCCTCCCTCGGAGTGGAGCGCGTTTACTGCTCACCCATCCTTCAAGCCGCGCGTGGCAGCACTCATGGGTATGACGTTGTCGACCCGACCCGGATCAATGAGGATCTCGGGGGCGAGGTCGGGTTCCGGCGGCTCGTCGCCGCACTGCGCGACCAAGGGCTGCAGCTGGTGGTGGACATCGTGCCCAACCATATGGCCACCACCGGACGCGAGAACCCATGGTGGTGGGACCTGCTGCTGAACGGTCCGTCGAGCCGGCACGCGAACTACTTCGACGTCGACTGGGCATCTCCGACCTCGGCAATGAAGGGCAAGGTGCTGCTCGGCGTGCTCGGCGATCGTTACGGTCGAGAGCTCGAAAAGGGCGCTTTGACACTCGAAAGGCATGGCTCCGAGGCTGTGGTCCGCTACCACGATCTCGTGTTTCCCGTCGCGCCTGAAAGCCTCGACGGTATCGAGCTGGACTCGGTGAACCGAGACTTCGACGCGCTCGATGCGGTCCTGGAGCGCCAGCACTACCGACTCGCCTACTGGCGGAGCGCACAGGAGCAGCTCAACTACCGGCGCTTCTTCACGATCGACAGCCTCATCGGCCTTCGGGTCGAGGACCAACAGGTTTTCGACGACAGCCACGGGATGATCCTCCGACTGGTCGCAGACCGCAGCGTGGCCGGCCTGCGTATCGACCACATTGATGGCCTCAGGGACCCGGTGGCCTACCTGGGACGGTTGCGGTCAGAAGCTCCGGACACATATATGGTGGTCGAGGATGTCCTCGCCTCCGACGAGGAGCTGCCGGACACCTTTCCCGTGCAGGGCACGACTGGGTATGACTTCATCGCACATGTCGACGGCCTCTTCGTCGACGCTGCCAATGAGGGGTCTTTGACCGCCCTCTATCACGCGTTTACCGGCGAGTCGCAGCCCTTCCCCGAGGTGGTTCGCACGTGCAAGCACGAGATCATAACCACCGAGCTTGCGCCCGACTTTGAACGTCTGACCAACCTGCTCGTCGACATCTGCGACGGCAACCGGCGCCACCGCGATCGCACACGCCGCGAGCTGCGGGAGGCTGTCCGCGAGATCGCCGTCTGCCTCGGCGTATACAGAACTTACGTCCGTCGCGGTTCGCCGCCATCTGAACAAGACCGGCGTCAGGTTTCGATCGCCGTCCAGGAAGCCACGCGCCGCCGGGCGGAAATCGACGCCGAGCTCCTGTCGTTTGTGGGCGACCTGTTGCTCATGAAGCATGAAGGCGCCGACGAGGCCGAGTTCTCCGCGAGATTCCAGCAGGTCACGCCCGCGGTGATGGCCAAAGGAGTCGAGGACACAGCGTTCTATCGCTACAACCGCCTCGTCTCACTCAACGAGGTCGGCGGTGATCCAGGCTTGTTCGGCCGGACTGTTGAGGCATTCCACGCGCACGGCCTCAAAACCGCCGAGAAGTGGCCGGCCACGATGCTCACCCTGGCCACCCACGACACCAAGCGCAGTGGCGACGTGCGGTCGAGGACAAACCTGTTGTCAGAGATCCCGGCGGAGTGGGAGTCAGCGGTCCGGCGGTGGGCCGAGCACAACGAGCGCCATCGGGCGCAGGGATTCCCTGACCGAAACCTCGAATACCTCATGTACCAGACGATGGTCGGAGCCTGGCCGGTCGACGAGCAGCGGCTGGTGGCGTTCCTGCAGAAGGCCGCCCGCGAAGCCAAGGTCCACACCTCGTGGATCAACCCGGTCCAGGCATTCGAAGACGCGTTGACCCAATTCGCCGGCAGCGTGATGGCGGACGCTGAGTTCAAGAGTGACCTCGAGTCGTTCATCGGCCGTCACCAGCTGGTGGCCCTCGGGCGGCTTGCCTCGCTCGCCCAGACCACCCTCCTGCTGACCTCGCCAGGAGTGCCCGACCTGTACCAGGGCACCGAAGTGTGGAACCTGAGCCTCGTCGACCCGGACAACAGGCGCCCGGTGGACTTCGAGCATCTCGCCAGCCTGCTGTCGGAGATTCGTGGCGCCGCATTGAGCGACGTTATTGCGCGAGCGGACGAGGGCGCTCCGAAGCTCTGGCTCATCAACCGCCTCCTGGAGGAGCGAAGGACTGACCCCGAGCTCTTCGCCAGCTCGAGCTACACGCCACTCATCGCGTCCGGAGTCAAGGCACGCCATGCCGTCGGCTTTGTCCGCGATCGCCTGCTGGTCTTGGTGCCCCGGCTCGTCGTTGGGCTGGGCGGCGATTGGGCCGACACCGCGATCGACATTCCTGACGGCAGCTGGGGAAGTGTGCTCACGGGCGAAGAACAGCAGGGCCGACCTGGCGTCCCGGTCTCCGAGCTGACGCGTCAGTTTCCGGTGGCCGTCCTGGCGCGCCGCGCCTCATCTCGCTAGGCGCGATGCATCGGTTCAGGGTCTGGGCTCCCGGCAAACAACGCGTCGACCTCGTGTCCGGCGGTAGTCGCACCTCGATGACCGAGCTCGAAGGTGGCTGGTGGGCAGGCGCCGATGCGGTTGCGGGTCCGGGGACTCGTTATGGCTTCGCGGTCGAGGGCGGCGAGACGCGGCCCGACCCACGCTCCGCTTCGCAACCCGACGGTGTGCTCGGCCTGTCCGAGGTGGTCGACCATGAGCTGCACTCCTGGACTGATGCGAGGTGGAACGGCCTGTCAGCCTCGCGCCTCGTCCTTTACGAGCTGCACGTCGGAACCTTCTCGCCTGCGGGCACCTTCGACGGTGTGATCGACCATCTTCCCCACCTCGTCGCGCTCGGCGTCGACGCCATCGAGCTCATGCCAGTCGCCGAGTTCTCGGGCAATCGCGGGTGGGGGTATGACGGTGTGGATTTCTTCGCCCCGCACCACGCCTACGGGGGTCCAGCCGGTCTCAAGCGGCTGGTCGACAGCTGTCACGCCGCCGGTCTCGGCGTCGTTCTCGACGTCGTCTATAACCACTCGGGCCCGGTGGGCAACTACCTGGGCGATTTCGGCCCTTACTTCACGGATCGACATCGGACCGCCTGGGGGGCTCCTTTCAATTTCGACGGAGACGGCAGCGACGAGGTCCGTCGCTTCGTCGTGGACAACGCGCTGATGTGGATTCGGGATTACCACATCGACGGCCTGCGTCTGGACGCGGTGCACGCGATCGTCGACGATTCGCCGCTGAACATCCTCGAGCAGCTGGCCACCGAAGTGCATGCGGCGTCGGCGGCGCTGCATAGGTCGCTTCTGCTGTTCGCCGAAACTGACGCCAACGACCCGCGCCTGGTGCGCGCCCGCGATGCAGGCGGGTATGGACTCGACGCGGCCTGGGCGGACGACTGGCATCACGCCCTTCATCACACGTTGACCGGCGAGCGCTCGGGCTATTACGAGGACTTCACGTCTCCCGGGATGCTCGCGAAGGCGCTGCGCCAGGCGTGGGTCTACGACGGCATGTGGTCACACCACCGGCAGAAGATGCGCGGCGCCAAGCCCGCCAGTCTACCTCCCAGCGCGTTCGTAGTCGCGGCTCAAAACCACGATCAGGTGGGGAACCGGGCCGCGGGGGATCGGCTCGGGGCGCTGGTGGACGAGGGCAAGGTAAAAGCAGCGGCCGCGCTGCTCCTGACCACCCCCTTCACTCCGCTGCTGTTCCAGGGAGAGGAATGGGCGGCGAGCACGCCCTTCCTTTACTTCACCGCCCACGCCGACCCGGCGCTGGGCAAGGCCGTGTCGGAAGGACGCCGGCGCGAGTTCGTCGCTTTCGGCTGGAAGCCTGAGGAGGTGCCCGACCCGCAAGACCCGGGCACCTTCGAGCTGTCGAAGCTGAAATGGGATGAGCTGGACGAGCCTTACCATCGACGCGTGCTGGATTGGTACCGCGATCTGATTGCGATGCGACGCCGCCTGCCCCCGGTTGCGCAGGACGTCAAAGCGCGCGTAGAGGGGGACCGAATCGTCTTCAAGCGAGACGGCGTCGTCGTGCGCGTGAACCTCTGCGTGCCCGACTGCACCGAGGTCGAGGTCGTCGAGCATGCATGACCTCGAGGTGTGGCCCGGCCGCGCCTATCCGCTAGGCGCCAACTTCGACGGCACCGGGACGAACTTTGCTCTCTTCAGCGAGGTCGCCGAGGCGGTCGACCTATGTCTCTTCGACGATGAGGGGCATGAACACAGAGTGCCTCTCGAGGAGGTCGACGCTTTCTCCTGGCACGTGTACCTGCCCAACATCGAGCCTGGCCAGCGCTATGGGTACCGCGTCAGAGGTCCATATGCACCCGAGCGAGGCGCGCGGTGCAACCCAAGCAAGCTTCTGCTGGATCCCTACGCCCGCGCCATCGAGGGAGAGATCCAGTGGAACCCGGCCTGCTACTCGTACGAGCTCGGCAATGAGGGCTCGATAAACACCACCGACAGCGCTCCGTACGTTTTCCGATCTGTCGTGCACAACCCGTATTTCGAGTGGGGCAATGACCGTCCCCCTGAAACCGCACTGCACGAAACAGTCATCTATGAAGCGCACGTGAAAGGAATGACGCGCTGTCATCCACATGTGGAGGAAGAGTTGCGCGGCACGTATGCCGGTTTTGCGCATCCCGCAGTGGTCGAGCATCTGCAGACGCTGGGCGTCACGGCTGTCGAGCTCATGCCGATCCACCAGTTTGTTCAGGACCATCGATTGCTCGATATGTCGCTCCGCAACTACTGGGGATACAACACGATCGGCTTCTTTGCACCCCATAACGGATACGCAAGCAGCGGCCAGGGCGGACAGCAGGTGAACGAGTTCAAGGCCATGGTCCGCACGCTGCACGAAGTAGGCATCGAAGTGATTCTCGACGTTGTCTACAACCACACCGCCGAGGGCAACCACCTCGGGCCGACTCTGTGTTTCCGCGGCATAGACAACGCTGCGTACTACCGGCTCGTCGCCGAGGAACCGCAGTTCTATTACGACACCACAGGCACCGGCAACAGCCTCAGCGTGCAGCATCCACACACGCTGCAGCTGATCATGGATTCGCTCCGCTACTGGATCACCGAGATGCATGTGGACGGTTTCCGTTTTGACCTGGCGGCGACGCTGGCCCGCGAATTTCACGAAGTCGACAGGCTTTCCACATTTTTCGACCTCATACACCAGGACCCCGTCGTGAGCCGTGCCAAGCTCATCGCCGAGCCATGGGACATCGGCGAGGGCGGCTACCAGGTCGGAAACTTTCCCGCCCTGTGGTCGGAGTGGAACGGCAGATTCAGAGACGCGGTGCGAGACTTCTGGCGGGGTGCCCCGTCGACAGTCGCAGAGCTGGCGTCGCGGCTCACCGGCAGCTCCGACCTCTACCAGAGCGACTCACGCCGGCCGGTGGCCAGCATCAACTTCGTCACAGCGCACGATGGCTTCACCCTCCGCGATCTCGTCTCGTACGACGAGAAGCACAATGAAGCGAACGGCGAGCACAACGCCGACGGGGAATCGCACAACCGCTCGTGGAACTGCGGCGTGGAGGGCGAGACTGACGACCCCGCCGTCATCAGGTTGCGCGCGAAGCAGGAGCGTAACTGCCTGATCACACTCTTCCTCGCGCAGGGCGTGCCGATGCTGCTCATGGGTGACGAGCTCGGCCGGACGCAGAAGGGCAACAACAATGCGTACTGCCAGGACAACGAGCTGTCGTGGGTCAACTGGGATCAGGTCGACGGGGAGCTGCTGGAGGTGACGCGCTGGCTGATCGGGCTGCGCCGCGAGCACCCCGTGTTTCGCCGGCGTCGGTGGTTCCAGGGGCGTCCGATTCGCGGCACTGTGGATATTGGTTGGTTCAAGCCGAGCGGAAAGGTGATGACCGACAAGGACTGGGTTGCCGGACATGAGCGCTCGCTGGGGGTCTTTTTGAACGGAAAAGGGATACCGGGCCACGACGAACGCGGGCAGCCTATCTCGGATGACTCGTTTCTACTGGTGTTCAACGCCCAGTCGCGGGAGGTTAAGTGGACGCTGCCCAAGCAGTACGGCGGTCCCTGGAGGCTTCTCTACGACACCGAGCGGCTGCAGCCCGAGCCGGAAACGCGAGCCGTCAGCGATGTGGTGCGGACGGCGGGTCGATCCGTGCTGGTCCTGCAGCGGTTCTGACCCTCTTAGACACCTTGGCGACTCGGTGGTCCTATGAGCCCGACTTCGCAGGCGGAGCTCACTCCGGCTCGAGGTCGAGGTTCCAGTTGATACCGAAGCGGTCGGTCAGCCAGGCGGCGGCTCCGCCCCACGGTCCCTCGGTCAACGGCATTTTGACCTTGCCGCCCTCGGACAGTTTCTCGAGCGACGCCTGCATCGCAGCGCGGTCGCTGCCGACCAGGACGATCGCGATGTTGTCGCCGCTGGTCGGCGGGTAGCTTGGGTGGCCGTCGGAGCCGATGAGAAGAAAGCCGTCGCCGCTGAGGCGCGCGTGCTGGATCTGGTCGCCGGACTCCGCAGGGCGCGGGGCGCCGTGTTCACCTGCGGCAAAGAGCTCGAGCTTGCCTCCAAGGACGCTCTGGTACAGCTCCATCGCCTCGCGGGCACGGCCCTGAAAGTTGATGTACGGCGCGACATGTTGCTTCATCTGGAACACCTCCATACCGTATGACGGACGCGAGTCGCCACTTGTGACAGAGGCATCCCAGCATGGCAGCCACAAAGATCCCGGTCCAAGCCAGATAGACGGCAGCAAGGATCAGTGGGATCAGGCCGATGACAGTTGTCACGCCTGCGGCGAGCCAAGCAGCGACGCCAACACCCGCCAGGAGAAATAATTGGTGAGCTGCTGGTGGCTTTCGAGAAGGAGCAGTGAGATGGCCGACACGGTTCGACGGGTCGAGTATTACTACGTGAGCGTTCCAGACAAGCCCGGCGAGGGCGAGCGGATCCTGTCGGCGCTGAGGCAAAGCGAGGTTAACCTGCTGGCGTACCTCGGCTTCCCGGCTGGTGGCGGCCAGACCCAGATCGATCTGGTACCAGAAGACCCTGCCGCTTTCCGCAACGCAGCCGACAGCGCAGGTCTGGCCCTCAGCGAGGCAAAGCGGGCATTTCTCATCCAGGGCGACGACCGCGTGGGTGCCGTGAGCGACGTGATCGCGAAGCTCGCCGAAGGGAACATCAACATCACCGCCGCGGCAGCGACGAGTGCCGGATCCGGGCGCTACGGGATGATTCTCTGGGTTGCTCCGACCGACTACGAGCGGGCGGCTCACGCGCTGGGAGCCTGACCAGCTGAAAAGGTCTGGAGAAAAAGAGCGCTCGCGGTCGAGACAGAGAGGCGCGGCTAGTTCAGCCGGAGGTCATGCACGGTTTGTAGGTGTTGCCCGAATCCCGCCCGGGGCTACCAGCACACGTCGTCAACCCGGTCCGATCTGGTTAGGTGAACACCAAACAGGCGGCCCACCCAGATCACGAAGCCGCTCCGGGATCATGGGATTCCACCGCCGGCACCGGCCTGGCGTAGTTCCTTACGACCCACGCCCCCAGCCATGCGGCCCAAACCGGATAGAGGAGGAAGATCCCGAGAGGGCCGATCGACGACAGCGCATTTTGGGGTCCCTCCGTCAGCGTTCGCGGTCCTCCGATCAGAGCACCCAATCCCGACGCCAGGTGACCGGCCCCTGCGATAAGACCCACCACTGTGAATACGCGAGGAAGACGGCCGCCCGTGAGCGCCAGGTAATTCGAGACCAGCAACCAGAGTCCGCGATCTCGCTGTCTCCACGCGGGAGATCTGCGATGCCGCCGGGGTGACCGCGCCAACGCTCTACCACTACTTCCGCGACAAGGAGAACCTGCTCCGCGCTGTCGTCGACTTCGGCTGGACAGACTTCCTCGAAAGCAAGCGCACCGTAGCTGCCGTGGTCCACGACCAGATCGGCGACGACATTCGAGCCGGCTGGAACAACCACATCGAGTTCGCGCGGAAGAATCCGAACTTCTACAGGCTGATGTGGTCGCCTGGAGTCGCCCCCAACAGCGAAGCTCTCCGCGAGGCGCACCGGCTCTTGCACGACCGTATGAAGCTTGGTGCGTCGAGGGGACAACTCCGGGTCTCTCCGGCGATGGCGGCGCGGATCGTCATGTCGGCAACCGTTGGAGCGGCCTTTGCGTTGATCACGCAGCCGGAGCACTACGCCGACCATGCCTTCTCCAAACAGCTGCTTGAAGCTGTGATTGCTTTCGTCACCGTAGGTGTCGCGACCAATGGCCAGGGGCGTTCTCGGCGAGGGGCGCCGCCATCCACCACGATTGCCTCAGTCGCAGCAACCCTCAGCAGCAAGCTCGAGTCGGAACCAAACCCGCTCACGCCAGCCGAGCGACAGCTGTTGCAGCAATGGCTCACAGCGCTGGCAGACACGGCAACTCCGTAGCCGCAGCGACTGCCGCTGATAACTGCGGCCCAGCGTGTCGGAGTACGACCCATTCAGTAGGCGTGGCGCGCTCGGGCTAGCAAGCCCTTTGGCTACATTCTCGGCTCGTACCGCATCGCCACTGCCCCTGAGCCGAACCCCAGCCGGCTCACGAGCTTCAAGTCGACATGCTTCGACAGCCCCGCGAACAACGTCGGCCCGTGGCCAGCGAGCCTGGGATGCACCACGAACTCGTACTCATCGATCAATCCCAGCTCCGTCAACGCCAGCGGCAGCTTCACACCTCCCACGAGCAGTCCCTTGCCCGACTCCCGCTTGAGTTGTTGAACGGCATTGCCCAGATCCCCGCGCACGAGTTCCGAGTTCCAATCGACCCGCTCTTGGGTGCCCGACACGACGTACTTCTTTGCCGCATTGATCGTCTGGGCGAAGGTTCCATCCTGTCAGTTCTCGCTCCCGTCGGCGCCGGCGGCCGCCACGCTGATTCCATCATTTCGTAGGTCACCCGGCCAAAGAGAAGGGCATCGGCCTGGTTGAGGTTCTCGACCGCATGACGATGCAAGTCTTCGTCCACGATGCCTGCGCGATGATCGCAGCACCCGTCCAATGTGACGTTGATGGAGTACCGAAGGGGTCGCATTTCGCAAGAGTACCGTCGTTGGGGTACACCCACCCTCGACAGGATCACCAAATCCGCGACACGTCACTAGGTGGTCAGGGCGGATTGTAAGCCGGGTTTTCTATCGGTGAGATCCCGCCCATTCTGAATACGAAATGACCAGCGAAAGCTCGCCCCCGGCGGGACTCATCAAATAGGTGCTGCTCGCCCACGGCCGCTCCTGCCTAACTACTAGCCCGACGGGACGGCAACTGCATCCTCCGCCGGTTCGGGTTCGAGAACTACCGTCCCGGCGGCACCGTCCACGGTGATTCGCTGCCCCGTTGTTATCTGCTCCGTGGCACGGGCCACCCCGACGACGGCAGGAATGCCGTATTCGCGGGCCACCACCGCGCCGTGCGACATCATTCCGCCCATCTCCATCACGAGGGCACCCGCGGTCAGGAACAGAGGAGTCCAGCCGGGATCTGTGGAAGGCGCGACCAGGATCTCCCCAGGCTCGAGCCTCGCCCCGGCCGGCGAGAGGATCACCCGGGCGATCCCCGACACGATGCCTGGCGAGGCGGGTGAGCCTCGCAGCCCCTCACCGGCCGACACCAGCGCCGCCTCGGCGTCGGTTCCATCCGAAAGCAGCACGCGCGGGATGTGCCGGCGCGAACGCTCGCGCTCAAACGCATCTCGTCGCGCGGCGACCAGCTCGTGCATGTCCTCGCCGCCCACGGCGCGTCGCGCCTCCGGCAGATAAAGAAAGAAGATGTCGTCTTGGCGGGCGAGCAATCCGCGCGCAACCAGCTCGCCACCGACCGTCTTCAGGAGCTCTCGAGAGGGCGTGAAGAGCAGGCGGACGATGTGGAACTTCGGTGCCTCTCGCCTCCCGATGAGAGCGCGGACCCGACCGAGCGCAAATCGCAGGAGCGCCCGCCGGGGCCCGTGCACCCTCGTGAGCAGCGAAGCGATCATCGCGTCCGCCTCGCGCGCGCCGCGCTCGAATTGGGCGTCAGGCGACAGCGCGTCGTCGCCAAGTCGCGCGTAGTTGGCGAGCGCACCCAGGATGTGCTCGGGATTTTCGGACCAGCGCTCGACTCCGATGTCGATCTCACCGATCGACCGAAAGCCGTAGCGGGCGAGAAATGACTTCAAGCCCTCCTGAAGAGGCGGTGGCAATGTGCCGCTTCGATACGCAGCGGCGAGCGCAGGGGGTTCGCGCCGGAGCAGTGCGTTCAGCGAATCCGCGTCAGTGCGAACCTCGGTGCAGAGCGTCCACAGCGCGAGGTCCATCTCGGTCGTAGGGTTGTGCGCCGCGCCGCGGGTTATGGTTTGGAGCTCGTCAATTCGGGCCTTACCGCGCAGCAGCCGCGCCGACAGGGCGAACGAGAGCATCGCCGGCAGGATTGTGCCGAACATCCGCGGAAATAAGCGCGGTGACGCTCTCAGGATCAGGTTCTCAAACGCGTCGAAGCGCTGTTCCGCGCTCGCATCGTCAGGGAGATCGATCCGCGTCATTTCCTCGACCTCGCGGACGTAACGCTCGGGGGTTACGTCAGGCGACCGCATCACACCCAGCGCCGCGTGCGGGATGCCGGCGCGGATGAGTGCGCCGCCAATTGCACGCACCGAACGGAAACGTGAGCGCCTCGCCAGCGCAAGACGGGGATCGGCGGAGAGCTCGACGACAACAGTCGAGGTTCGCGCCTCGCCCATTGACGTGACAGCCACAAATATTCGACGTCCGACCGGATCACGCACGACCGGTGTCACGTCGAAATACAGCCGCATTCCAGGATCTTTGAAAATCCCAGCACCGGAGACCGCATCTTTGACCGGGAACCCGAACAGGCCTGACAAGGCGCCGCTCAGCAGGCGGAAGAACTGGATACCCATTGGCGTGAAGGGCTCGAAGTAACCCTGGAAAACGCTGCCTGAGAAGTAGACACGAAGGTCCTGCTCAGGATCGGGCGCATCCTTGGGCAACGGATACAGCGTCGTGATGGGGCGCGACTGCACGAGCAGGACGTTGTGCTCACCGTCGAGCGCGAACTCGATGTCCTGCGGTGCGTTGAAGTGGCGTTCGACGCGGCCGCCGAGCTCGGCCAGGGCGAGCAGATCCTGATCCGACAGGACCGATGCCTTGCTTGCTTCCGGGCGCTGCACGACCCGGCGGCTCGTGACGTCGACCGCGTAGTGATCGGGGTTGACGGCGCCGGAGACGAGCTTTTCGCCGAGACCCGCGACCGCATCGATGGATGCGCGCCGGCGCCGGCCGGTGACGGGATCGGCGGTGAAGAGCACCCCGGCAGCGGACGCGTCCACCATCTCCTGCACGACGACGGCAAGGCTGACGTTTCTGTCGTCCACGGAATTGGCCCGCCGGTAGGCAACCGCTCGCTCGTTCCAGAGTGACGCCCAGCAGCGGCGAATCGCGTCGAGCAGATCCGCGTCGCCGGAGACGTCGAGGTACGTATCCTGCTGGCCGGCGAACGATGCGCCAGGCAGATCCTCGGCGGTGGCCGACGACCGCACCGCGACACGTCCAGAGCCGAGACCGGCGTATGCCTTGAGAGCCGCGTCGGCGATCACGTCCGGCACAGGCGCCGCTCGCAGCCGCTCGGCCGCCTCCGTCGGTCGTGCTGGATCGACGCCCGCCGCTTTGGCGCCGAGGGCGTAGGCACGTGTCGTAAGCACGAACCCGTTGGGAACCCGGAAGCCGGCTTGCATCAGGTCGCCGAGGTTGGCGCCTTTGCCGCCCGCCAGCGCGACGGCGCCGCGGTCGATCTCGCCGAGGGAGACCGTCAGCGGCGCCGAGCCGTCCACGACGGCCAGACTACTCGCGTCTCGACCAGTCGTGATTGCGCCGACCGCTCTCCTGAACCCAAATCCCGCGATGCCGAGGTCGGTCAGCGCGGCTCCTCGTATTCGGAGGCGAAAAGGTAGCTCACGGCCAGGCTGCGATACGGCCGCCAGCGGTTCGATATCTCGACCAGCTCTGCCTCGGAGGGAACGTGGTCGAAACCGTAGATCCGTTGGATTACGCGACGCAACGCGATATCGCCGCTGAGAAAGACGTCTGGCCGGTTCAGCGCGACGAGCAGGAAACCGTGCGCCGACCACGGCCCGATGCCGTTCACCTCGGTCAAGGCTGCCTCGACCTCTTCGTCTGTCATGCGTTCAAGCGCCGCATCGCTCAGCCGCCCATCGACGAATCGCTCCGCGAGTGCCCGCAGCGTCGCGCCCTTGCGAGCCGAGAGCCCCGCGGCACGAAGCACCTGCGGATCGACTGCCAGCAGCTCGGCCGGCGACGGCAAGCGACCGCCGAATCGCTGTTCGATGCGCGACACGATCGTGCGGGTCGCAGCGACCGACAGCTGCTGGCCGACGACCTGGAAAATGAGTGTCCCGAACGCATCGAGCGGCGGGAGCTCGTCCATCCACGCCCGCGGACGAAAGGCTGGATGCGCGTCGATGACTCCCGCGAGCACCGGGTCGGCCTTGCGAAGGAGCTCGCGAGCCTGTCGGTCGGCGAGCGCAGCGGGTTGCCGCGGACGAACACCCACGCTCAGCCCTTGAGCAGGCGCTCGAGAACGTCGGGAAGCGGCACGACGCACAGCCTAGTTGGGAATGCTGACGATGGTGGTCTCCAACCAATCGAGACGAGACTCGGGCACCCGTTTCTGAAAGAAGGATGATGAGCCGCCCACTCCACCAGGAAAGAGTTGCAGAAGCACCGGACGTCCTCCTTGCTCGGTCGAGTTTCGAGGCTCGGCAAGCCCGCTGAGATCGATCCGGATTCGATCTCAGCTTCGATTGAGACGTGCGCCTTGCACAACGAGTGCCTTCAGAGCGGACGCGTTGATGGCGTCACCCTCGTGGAAATCGATGGCACGAACCGTCTTGCTGTCCAGACGCGTGTTGAACAGCCTTTTCGGATCCTTCAGCTGCGCACCTTTTGGAAACGTCAGCCTCACAGCGTTCTTGAGAGCCTCGCCTATGCAGACGATGCCGTCGTGGGACCAGACGGGCACCCCCTCTGGGCGGGAGGGCTTCTTCCACTTCACCTCTTCGATTACGCCGGGGTCGGCGCCCCTGATCAGAGCCCGCAGTTGGCCCAGCCTCTCACCTCTCCAGCCGGTGGTCTTCCGGACGATGGCGTCGATCTGTTGGGACGCGGACGCGTCGTTCATGCCGATGCTTTGCCGCGGCGGCTCAGCACCCAGCGGACCGAAGGGCTCAGTTCCTTGTCCGTTCGATGCGTGCAGCCAAGCCAACAACACGGCCGCCGCTTTCCCTCCAGCAGTTCGGATCGCACTCGCTGGATGTGTTGGCTCCTCGTTTCTGCTTTCTTCGGCCACAGCACCCAGCAGATCCACTCATTGCGGGCAAGAGGAGTGAGGTCTTCCCAAGCCGCCAGCACCTTTGGGTTAGCAATCAAGGCGCGTCTCAAGTCCATCGGGACCGTATGGGCCACTCCGCCGGAGACAACCCTGGAACTCATCGATCGCGCATCGTAGCTCCTATTCGCACGAAGGCAGCCTTGGGGTCGGCGTCGCTCATCGGCGGCCTCGTCGGCAACAATGCCGGAGGCTGCCTGCGGCTTTGGCCGAGCGCGGGTCAGTCTATTCGCTGGGCCAGGGCCACGATGATTCCCTCCGGCCCGCGCACGTACGCCATGCGCCAGATGTCCTCGTACTGACCGATACCGCCGACCAGGCCATAGCCGTCAGCGGCCAGCCGGTCGACAACCGCCTGGAGGTTGTCCACTACGAAGCAAACGTTGCGCAGCCCCAGCTCGTTCGACATGGCGTCGGGCGATCCCGGTTTGTGGGCGGGCCGAATGAAGCTCGACAACTCCAGCGCGGTTCCTCCGTCGGGCGGCCGGAGCGTAACGATCTCGGAACGGGAGTTCGGAATGCCAATGACGGTGTCAACGAACTCGCCTTCCATGAACATCCTGCCCTCAACCTCGAGACCCAGCCCGACGAAGAACGCCGTCACCGCATCGAGGTCCCCGACCGTGATGCCGACGTGGTCGAAGCGTCGAATAGCCGCCACAGATGCCCCCCTGCGTTAGTCCGTCCGGTCAGGTTCGCGTTGCTGCCGCTTGCCTCGAGGTCCACGTTACGAGGTTGCTGCGGATGGCGAGGAGTTGACACATCCCGAAAATCCGAGGCGCACAGCGCCACAAGCGCGGTTTGCCAAGCCAGTGAACTCGGCGCGAGCGGCGCTCGCTCCTCAGCTCGCCGCTCTCTTGACAAGCTTGCCGATCTTTTCCTCGACGGCGGCGGTGAGCCTCTTCAGGGCAAAAGAGGTCGGCCAGATGTCTCCGTCGTCGAGGTTTGCAGCGTCTTGGAAACCGAGCGTCGCGTATCTCGACTTGAACTTCTGCCCGCTCTGGAAAAAGCAGACAACCTTGCCGTCCTTGGCGTACGCGGGCATCCCGTACCAGGTTTTCGGTGAGAGGGTCGGCGCGCTGGCTTTGATGACAGC
>JBKPCF010000100.1:0-8881 GCA_046727235.1 Candidatus Dormiibacterota bacterium | reverse complement strand
ACATTTCCGGATGTCTCGGTCGGCTCCTATCCGAACTTCGAGACCAAGGAGCTCGTCATCAGAGTCCTGGGCGCCGACGCCAAGCGCGTCGCAGCCGCGCTCGAACAGATCAAAAGGAGAGCACCTGTATGAAGGCTCAGGTGATCTGCATCCCGGGCAGCGTCGCGCCCGCCGCGCAGCGCTACAAACCGCTCATCGACGGCGCGGCCGACGCGGCCGACTTCTACCTGAAGGACTTCGAGGTCTACCGGGAGCCGAAACCCCCGGCAGGGTACTCGATCGAGCAGGAGCTGGCGGCCGTCGACCGCTTCGCCGACTCGAAAGGCCTGAGGCGATTCCACCTCATCGGATACTCGGGCGGCGGCTTCATCTCCCTGGCCTACTCCGGCACCCGACCCGAGCGGATCATCAGCCTGGGCCTGTTCGAACCGGCCCAGATCCCGGGCAAGCCAGGCGCCGAGGAGCAGGCATTCTTCACGGAGCTCACGCGCAAGCTCGACGGCCTGGAAGGCGACGCCTTCATGACGACTTTCGTTCGCGAGCAGGTCAAACCTGGCGCGGTGCTGCCTCCGCCCCCGCCAGGTCCGGTTTCCCCCGAGATGCGGAAGCGCCCCGCCGGCATCGCCGCGCTGATTGCGGCGTTTCAGGCCTTTCCGTTCGACCGTGATCTTCTGCGAGCGGCGCCCTTCCCCGTCTTTTACGGCTACGGCGACCTCTCGCACTCGGAGCAGGCGCTGAAGGCGGGAATCCTGGCGCAGCTCTTCCCCGACATCCACGTGCGGCGCTACGCCGGCGTCCACCACTTTGTGCCGGCGGAGCAGATCTACACCGCGCTCCACGTGGGCGCGCTGCGCGAGCTGTGGCAGTCGGCGGAGAGGCTAGCTCCTCAGCTTTCGGGTTAGGAGCGAGCGCTCCGCCGGGTTCTGACAGAGCTCGAGCGCCCGCTGCCGCGCCTCACGCGCAAGCGCCATCTCGCCGAGCTCGTCCAGCAGCTCGGCGCGGGTCGCGTGGAAGAGGTGATATCCGCTGAGCGAGATCGCCAGGTCGTTGACCTCGCCGAGGGCCACCTGCGGACCGCTCACGTGGCTCACCGCGACCGCGCGGTTGAGGCGCACGACCGGCGTGTCGGCGAACCGCAGCAGCGCGTCATAGAGGATCACGATCTGGCGCCAGTCCGTCCGGGTCCAGGAAGGCGACTCGGCGTGGACCGCGGCGATCGCCGCCTGGAGCTGGTAGGGGCCGGGGGCGTCCAGCGCCGCCGCGCGCCCGAGCACCTCGAGGCCGTCGGCGATGGCGGACCGGTCCCAGAGCGCACGGTCCTGCTCCGGCAGCAGCACCATCTCCCCCGCCTCGTCAAACCGCGACCGCGCGCGCGCGATGTGGAGGCGCATGAGTGAGATCAACCCCAGCAGCTCGGCTTGATCGGGCAGCAGGCGCGCGAGAAGGCTGGCCAGCCAGAGCGCGTCTTCCGCCAGGTCACGCCTCGCGGCGACCTGCGGGCCCCGGCTCAGGTAACCCTCGTTGAACATCAGGTAGAGCACCGCGAGCACCGCGTCGACCCGCGCCGGCAGCTCCGGGCCTTCCGGTACCCGGTACGGGATGTTGGCGGCGACGATCTTGCGCTTGGCGCGGACGATCCGCTGCGCCATGGTCGCCTCCGACACCAGAAACGCGGCGGCGATCTCCTGCGTCGTGAAGCCCGCAACCGCGCGCAGCGTCAGCGCGACCTGGGCCTCCTGGGCAAGCGCCGGGTGGCAGCATATGAAGATCAGGCGGAGGCGGTCGTCCGCCTCACCTGCTGGGGTCCCCATGCCGTCAGGCACGGCGGGGCCTGCCGACCGCTCCAACAGCGCCACCTTCTCGACGTACCGGCGATCGCGGCGCAGCAGGTCGATCGCCCTTCGGCGCGCGGTGGTCATGAGCCACGCGCCCGGGTTGTCCGGTATGCCCTGTTCCGGCCATCTCTCCAGCGCTGCGACCAGGCTGTCCTGGACCACTTCCTCGGCGATGTCGAAGTTGCCAAGGACACGGACCATCGCGGCGGTGATGCGTCCGGCCTCCTCGCGGAAGACCGCCGCGACCGCCGCTTCCGCCGTGGTCCTGCTGCCCGTCAGCGCTCCTGCGAGTGATCGACGACCGGCCGGATCTCAACCGTGCCCGGCCATTCCTTTGCCATCGCGAGCGCCTCGTCGAGGTCGGCCACCTCGACCTCCGCGTAGCCGCCGATGACCTCTTTCGACTCGATGAACGGGCCGTCCGTGACCGTAACCTTGCCGTCCCTCCTCGAGACGGTGGTCGCCGTGCTGGGTCCCTGCAGCTCGTGGCCGCCGACGACCTTGCCTGCCTTCGAGTACTTCTCGAACCAGTGAGCCGACTCCTGGTAATCCGCCATCGCCTGCTCGCGAGCCGGTCCCTCGAGCTGCTCGACCGCTTCCATCGTGCCGCCAAACAAGAGAACGTATTTCATGCTCAAACCTCCATCAGCGACGACGAACGGAGGGGGCGGATTTCGACAGCGATCACGAGCCCGTGAACTCCGGCTCCTGCTTGCTCAAGAAGGACATGATGCCGATCGCTGCGTCCGTGCTCAGCGCGGCGCGGGCGAAGTTCTGCGATTCGATCTCCAGCGCCTCGTCCAGCCTCAGGTCCCAGCCACGCCGCACGGCATCCTTGATCATCGCGACCGCGAGGGTCGCGGCTCTGCCCAGCCTGCCGGCAAGCTCGTCCACCGCTGCCTGAAACTCCTCCGGCGGCACGGCGCGGTCGACCCAACCGACAGCCTCGGCTTCCTTCGCCGAGAGCCGAGTTGATTCGATCAGGTAGCGGACGGCGCGCGCCTTGCCGATCAGCCGCGGCAGGCGCTGTGTGCCGCCGGCGCCAGGCATGATGCCCAGCGCCGATTCCGTCTGGCCGATCCGCGAGCGGCCGTCCTCGACCATGACCCTGAAGTCGCAGCAAAGGGTCAGCTCGCTGCCGCCGCCGAGCGCGTGACCGTTGATCGCGGCGATCACCGGTTTGGGGCAGCGTTCGATGGCCGCGAAGTGGTGGTTCATTCGGCGCATGAAGAGTGCGATCTGGTCGGCGGCGTCGGGCGCTTCACGGTCAATGTTCATCATCGACGTCAGGTCCGCGCCGACGCTGAAGTACTTCTCATACTCGGACGCGAGCACGATCACGCGGGCGGATGGGTCTTTGCCGAGCTCGTCAAACGCTGCCGCGAGCTCCAGCATCAGGTCTTCGGCGATTGCGTTGTTGCCCTTGCGGTGCATCACCACGCGTGCGATCGCGCCGTCATGTCTGACGTCGACCAGCTCGCCCATCACGCGGTGAACAGAGGGATCCCGCCCGCGACCTCGATCACTGCGCCCGTGATGTATCCCGCCTCGTCGGTGCAGAGAAACGCGATCGTGTTCGCGATGTCCTCGGGCTGGCCGAAGCGCTTGAACACCGTGCGGGCCTTGAACCGTTCGTACATCGGGTTATTGGCCGCTGCCGCCTTTCCGGCTTCCGACTCGATGATGCCCGGCGCGATGGCGTTGGACGTGATGTTGTGGCGGCCGCCCTCGAGCGCAGCGGTCCTGGCCAGGCCGATCAACGCCGCCTTGGTCGACGAATAGCTCGCCTGGCCGAAGCCGCCGAGAGTCCCGGCGACGGAGGACATGAAGATGAGCCGGCCCCACCT
The DNA here is from genome assembly GCA_046727235.1 of Candidatus Dormiibacterota bacterium. Taxonomy (GTDB): domain Bacteria; phylum Chloroflexota; class Dormibacteria; order Dormibacterales; family Dormibacteraceae; genus 40CM-4-65-16. The sequence goes on along the minus strand of JBKPCF010000100.1, from coordinate 5,199 downwards.
GTTCTCGACCAGGTACGGCCACACCTCCTTCGTGCAGTTGAAGGCGCCGGTGAGGTTCACCTTGACGTCGCGGTCCCACAGCTCATAAGACTGGTTCGGTATCTGCGCCGCGTGGTCGAGCGTCGCGGCGTTGTTGATCAGGATGTCGATCTTGCCGAACTCGTCCTTCACGTTCTTGAAGACGTCGCGGACCTGCTCGCGGTTGGTCACGTCCATCTTGATGGCGAGCGATTTGCGACCCATCTTGCGGATCTGCTCCGCCGTCGCATTCGAGTGCACCCAGCCCTGCGATACCGCCACCTGCGCGAGCATGCTGCCCTGAGACTCCGCGGTTTGCTGCAGGTTGGGGTCGTCCTCGACCAGGACGTCGGTGATGACGACGTCCGCGCCCATGGCCGCGAGGGTGAGCGCATCCTGCCTGCCCAAACCGCGCGAGGCTCCAGTGACAACGGCGACGCGACCCGAAAGATCAAACATGTTTCACCCTCTCAGTCTGATGGTGCCGCGCTGGCCCGTCAGCGCACGCGAGATGACCAGTCGCTGAATCTCAGCCGTGCCTTCCCAGATCTGGTAGATCTTCGCGTCCCGAAACCACTTCTCGACCGGGTACTCCTTGATGTAGCCGTAACCACCGAGGACCTGGATGGCGTCGGTCGTCACGTCCATGGCCACGTCCGCGGCGAAGCATTTCGCCATCGAACCCTCGGCGCGCTCGAACGGAATGCCCTGCGCGGCCATCCAGCCGGCGCGCCAGATCAACAACCGCGCAGCGTCGATCTTCATCGCCATGTCGGCGAGCTTGAAGCCGACCCCCTCGTGCTGCCAGATGGGCTTGCCGAACTGCTTGCGGTCCTGCGCGTATTCGAGCGCGAACTCGTACGCGGCGCGTGCGATGCCGAGCGCGCCGGCGGCGACGCCCGGGCGGGTGGCCTCCAGCGTCATCAGCGCACCCAATGCGCCGGGCCCGGCGTTGTCGGCATCGGGCTCGCCGCCCAGGCGGTGGTCGAGAGGCACGTGGCAGTCTTCGAGGATCACCTGCGCGGTGTGGCTCGCGCGCACGCCGAGCTTTTTCTCCTTGCGGCCCATGCGAAGTCCCCCAGTGTCCTTGGGGACGAGAAATGACGCGATGCCCGCCGGACCCATCGACGGGTCGGTGTTGGCGTAGATGACGTGGTAGTCCGCGATGCCGCCGTTGGTGCAGAACTGCTTGGTGCCGTTCAGCACGTAGCCGTCACTGACGCGTGTGGCCCGCGTCTTCATCGCCAGCGCGTCCGAGCCTGAGTCAGGCTCCGTCAGGCCAAGGCCGCCCAGCACGAGACGGTCCGGGTTGGTGAACTCGGGGAGCCACCGCTTCTTCTGCTCCTCGGTGCCGCTGGCGCGGATGCCGGCGATGGCGAGCGCCATCGACTGGATGCACACCGCGATCCCGGCGCAGCCCCAGCTCAGCTCTTCGTTGAGGATGAGCTCGGTCAGGAAGTCGAGGTCCTGGCCGCCGTACTCAGCAGGCAGGAAGGCCGCGGGGCTGAGGCCCAGCCTGTGCGCCTTCCTGACCACGTCGTATGGAAATTCCTCGGTCTCGTCGAAATGCGCCGCGACGGGGCGTATCTCCTTCTCGGCGAATTGGTGCGCCAGGTCGCGGATCGCCTCCTGCTCGGGCGCGAGCGAGAACTCGAGCGTCACGGCACGTAGTCAGCCGATGCTTTGGTCAGGACCGCTTCGCCCTTCTGGTTGACGGCGGTCAGCTCGAGCTTGCCCACGCCCCCTGGCTCGGCGCTGAACGTCACGGTGTCGCCAGGCACGACCATGCCGGCGAAGCGCACCGAGAGCCCACGCAGCTGCTCGGGACCGCCGGCGGCCTCCGCGGCCACTGTCGCTGCAATGCCCATCTGCAGCATTCCGTGGGCGATGAGGCCCGGCAGGCCGACCGAGCGCGCGAAGGCGTCGTCGAGGTGGATCGGGTTGTGGTCGCCGGACGCCTCGGCGTACGCGGCGATCTGCTCCTTCGTGAATGTCACGCTGCGCCGGCTCATGAGCGAATCACGAACAGCGCTCGCGACCGGCATACCATCTCGCCGTCTTCGCCCGACGTGTCGGTCTCGAAGCTCACGAAGCGCACGCCGCGCCGGGTGCCGTCAGAGGCGACGCGCGCCTGCGACACGACCGTCTCGCCGATTCGAGGATGCCGCCGCCACTCGAACTCCTGCTCGGCGTGCAGCAGCCTGGCGAAATCGACCGCAGCCTCTTCATCTCCGAACAGCTGCGGCGCCGTGACCCCGAGCGAGTAAACGGCCGCGAACGTCGGCGGGACGCCGTCCGCCGGATCCGCCCCGATCGCTTCGGCGAAAGCGGCCACACGCTCCGATTCGATGCCGAACTTCACCGCCGGGTACGTGCGCCCGGCGACGGCTGCCATGCGAGAAAGACTAGGGTCTTGTCGGTCGCAGGCGCGCGAAGACCCGGCGGAGCAGAGCGGGGCGCAGCGCAGACCACGCCTCCATCACCGTGGACCGCGCCGTCCGCGCCATTTCGGGCGGCGCATACGCGGCGACGGCGAAGCCGCCCGCCAGGTTGCGCACGGGATCGGCTGCTTCGGGGAACGCCCTCTGCAAGCGCCGGCCGGCCTCCAGCGGGGTCTCGCCGGGCCTGCGTTCAGCGCCGGCGAGGCTGGCGAGCGCCATGGTCCTGCGCCACACGGCCATCACGCTCCGCGGCCGCAGGTACCGGGAGACCGCGACGAGCAGCAGAAGCAGGATGGCGATGATGACGCCGGCGATCCGCGTGAGCGCCGTCGCATCGAGCGATCCAACCCGCAGGCCCCCGCCACCTGGCAGCGAACCCGGGTCGTTGCGCTCGCCGCGCGTCGGGTTCGCGGTCGAGCTCGACCCCGGCCCGACGAGCCCAGGGATCGGGGTGTCGCATCCGTCGTCGCGGAAGCACGGGTTCGTCCCGGTCTGGCCGCGGAGAATCGGGGTGTAGAAGCCCTGGTCGTCGGCCGTCGGCTCGAACGGAATCCATCCGTACGGCTGCTTGCCGTCCGCCGGCGCCGGGAAGTAGACCTCGACCCACGTGTGCGCGTCCTCGCCGCGGACGACGAAGCTGTTGGTGGTCTGGTCGAAGGTTCCCGGTCCGTAGCCACTGACCAATCGGGTCGGGATGCCGAGCGTGCGCATCATGTCGCCCATCGAGGTCGCGAAGAATTCGCAGTAGCCCTTCCTCGAGGTGAAAAGGAAGAAGTCGATCGGGTCCATGCCGTCCGGAGTCCGGGGCGGCGCCAGCGTGTACGTGAAGTTCTTCGGGTCGCGCAGCCAGTTCTCGATCGCCGTGGCTTCGTCATATGGGTTCTTGGCCCCGGCGGCGTTCACGATCTCCAGCGCGAGGCTGTGGATCTTGGCGAGCACGGCCGGGTTGCGATAGCTGGCCTGGGGCAGCGTCGCGTACTGCTCGACCCACGCCGGGTAGGTGGTCCCGGCGGCTTCGAGCTCTTCGGCGCTGGCCGCGGAGTACAGGACCGTGACCGCGTAGTTGCCGGATGAGGTGGAGGGCTGCATGCTGCTCAGCCGGTCGATCGTGTAGAGCCTGTTGTTCGCGAGCGCCGGTCGAATCTGCCCCTGGCTCGCGGTGGTGATCCGGTCGATGCGATACAGCTCGCCCGGATAGAAGAGCACGTCCTGGAAACCGGTCGGCGGCCGGCGCATCAGAACGTCGATGCCGGCCACCTCCTGTTTCTGGTACTGCTCCTGGTAGTCCGGGATCTGGTTTTTCGGGACCGCCAGGCGGAGGCCGTTGCCTGGAAATCGCCATTCGCCGCCGACGGTGATCGTGTCGTTCACGCCGCGGAAGTACCGCGCCTTGCTCGCGTAGTTGCCGACGATCGTGTAGGTGAAGACGACGTCGCGAGTCTTCTGCAGCGGGCTGCTCAGCTTCACCTCGTCGCTGAAGCCGGTCACGCCCGAGCCCGTGCGGCCGGTGCCGAAAAATCCCGGATGGCTGAGGCGCTGCTGGAGCTGCGCCCAGCTGGAGAACACGCCGGACTCGACGTCGAGCGTGCGGTCCGCCGTCGACAGCGGTGGCAGCATGATGCCCAGCACGATCAGCGCGGCCATCGCGACGAGGCCGCTCTCCCAGAAGTCCCACCGCGCGTCGCCGGTGAGCTTCACGTTGGCGCGGCCCGCGTTGGCGATCGAGCTGGTGTAGTTCGTCCACAGGAGCAGCGCGAGCGTCAGGACGAGCATCGCGAGCGTGAATCCGTTCTGGTCCTTCGGCACGTTCAGCAGGTTGGTCGCGAACGCCGCCGCTCCAGGGATCAGGCCCAGCATCGGCTTGCGCCAGCGCAGCACGCACCACGCCAGCCACGCGCCGGTGACCCACATCAGAAGACAGATCAAAAAGAGGTAGAACGACGGGTCGGAAGCCGCCGCCCCGTCGCTGATGCGCTCCCACCAGACGTTGATCAGCTGCGGTCCGATCGCGTCTCTGGGATGGGCGGCATGGATCTGCGGCCAGGCGCCGACCGCGGCCGCCACCGGAGCGAGAACCGTCCCGACGGGCAGCGCGATCGCGTCTCTGACGCCCGCCAGCGCCAGGGCGGACATCAGGATCGCGCCCAGCAGGGCGATGTACGTGATGACCTCGATCCCGTCGACCCAGTCCACGGTCGTCGTGGAGCGGGCGACCGTGAAGGTGAGGAGCAACACGAGCGCGGTCGACCAGAAGCGGCCGCCGCCCATCGCCTCGCGCACGCGTTCCATGAACATCTCGCGCGGGCTCAGGACCGCGTCGAAAGCTGCGTCCGGTCCGGTCAGCCTGCCTTCAGGCGATACGTATCGCATCCCTGGTCCTCACGAGTCGGGCAAAGTCGTCACCGCGGCGGACGACGTAGAGGTCGACGTCCTGGCCGAGGTCGAAGCTCGGGTTCTGATCCGGTCCGCCGAAGCTGGCGACATCGAGGTAGAACACGATCAGGTTGGAGCGACGCCCTCGCACCGCCTGCAGCATGCGGACCCATTCGGGGTCCGCGCTCGGCGTGATCACCGCGATGGCGCGCCGCGGCAGCCGGCGGATGCGATCCCAGGCCAGCGTCTGCGTCAGCGGGGTGCGGCCGTCGGCCTGGCACACCGCGAGGTAGTCGAGGATCATCCGGTCCTGCCGCACCGCTCGGTGCGGCTCGAGCACCGTGCCCCGTGAGTCGTTGGCGATGAG
>JBKPCF010000099.1:0-9526 GCA_046727235.1 Candidatus Dormiibacterota bacterium | reverse complement strand
AACGCGGGCATCAACGACGACCTGGCGCGTGACCTCCGAAAGAGAATCCAGAACGTCTCGAACAAGCTCCAGGTGCGCATCCAGGGCGACCAGCTGCGCGTCGTCAGCAAGGACAAGGACACCTTGCAGCAGGTGATCAAGACGCTCCGCGAGGCGGAGGACATCCCGGTCCCGCTTCAGTTCACGAACTACCGGTAGCAGCAGCATGAGCGCGATGGTCGTGATCCCGGCGATCGACATCCTGGGGGGAAGGTGCGTCCGCCTGACCCAGGGCGATTACGGCCACCCCACGGTGTACGCGGAGGATCCCGTGGAAATGGTGCAGCGATTCGCCGCCGCGGGCGCAAAGCGCGTGCATGTCGTCGACCTGGACGCCGCTCGCGGCTCCGCCAGCAACCGATCCGTGATCGCGCGGATGCTGGGGCAGCCCGAGGTCGAGTTGCAGGTTGCGGGTGGCGTGCGGAGCGAGGAGTCGGTCACCACCCTGCTCGACAGCGGAGCGAAGTGGGTCGTGATGGCCACCGCGGCTGTCCGCGACCCCCACCTTTTCGAGCGCTGCGCGTTCGGCCATCCCGGGCGAGTCCTCGCCGCGCTTGACGTCCGGGACAACAAGGCCGCGGTCGGCGGGTGGCTGGACACCGACCCTGTCGTCCTCAAAGCCTTGGTCGGACGTTGGGCTGATCTCCCGCTCGCCGGCGTGATCCTTACGTGCATCGACCGCGACGGCACCATGTCCGGACCGGACGTGGAAACCCTCGCCAGGGTGCGGAAGATGACGAAGTTGCAGCTCCAGTACTCCGGCGGAATTGCGTCCGTGGACGACCTGCGCAAGGTGAGCCGGGCCGGCGCCGAAGCGGTCATCCTCGGCAAGGCTCTCTACGAGGGCAAGATCACGCTGGAGCAAGCGCAGGGAACGTGACCCGGCTCGCGCTCATCGCGACGGCGCTGATGCTGGTCGCGTGCGGCGGGCGCGAAGCCGCGGACGACCAGGGCCTGCAAAGCGACATCCAGAACAACTCCAATGGCGCGGAGGTGACTTTTGACGCCACCGTGGTGAGCGACCCCACGCAGAGTGGCGACCACGAACGGTTCGAGGTCAGGGCGGCCACCGGGGAGATGCTCGAGGTCGACCACAACACCAGCCTTGCCCCGTCGGTCCCCGTGCACAAGGGGGACGGGGTGGTGATTCACGGGCGGCTCTTCATCGATCCAGGCCCGCGCTATGGCGTGCACTGCACCCATTCGCGAACCTCGAGCGGCTGCCCGAATCCAGGCTGGATCGAGCTCAACGAGACCTTTTACGAGTGAGCAAGCGCAGATACACGCATCTCGAGGCCGCGTTCCGGTTCTTCACACATCTCACCGCGGGCGATTACGGTCCAAAAGACCGGGCGCTGGTGATCCTCAACAACCTTCGCGCCCGGGCGAGCGGCGAGGGTTGCTGCGGCCATTACGGCGACCCTGGATGTTGAATGACGAAAGATGAGGCCCGTGCGGCCGGTTTGATCAGGTAGACGAATGAGAATTGAAGGCCCGATTCATTCGGGGCGTCCCCGGTTTGTTGAGGTAGGGGGATCGGCGAGGTGAACGCGGTCGTCTTCGAACGCAATGGCGGACCTGAGGTGCTCGAGTACCGTCAGGTTCCAGATCCGCAGCCTGCCGACGGTGAGGTGCTGGTCGACGTCGAAGCCGTCGGAATCAACTTTCGCGACGTCTATGAGCGTGAGGGCCGCGAATACGGGTCCAAACCGCCCGCAATCATCGGAGTCGAGGGCGCCGGCAGGGTAGCGGGTTCAGGTGAACGGGTGGCGTGGCTGGACGTCCCTCACAGCTACGCGGAACGCGTGGCGGCCACGCGCGCAAGGCTCGTCTCGATCCCGGACGGCATCGGGAGCGAGCTCGCCGCCGCAGCAATCCTCCAGGGGATCACGGCGCATTACCTCGCCTACGACTCGTATCCGATCCAGCGAGGAGACTGGGTGATGGTCCACGCCGCGGCTGGCGGCGTGGGACTCCTGCTGACCCAGATCGCGAAGCTCCTCGGCGCGCGCGTGATCGCGACCACGTCAAGCGACGAGAAGGCGCACTTGGCGAAGGAGGCGGGAGCTGACGCGGTGCTGGGATACGAAGGCTTCGCCGAGCAGGCCCGCGAGCTGACGCAGGGTGAGGGAGTGGCCGCGGTTTTCGACGGCGTGGGCAAGACGACGTTTTACGAAGGTCTGCGGGCGCTCAGGCCGTATGGCCACATGATCGTCTATGGCGCGGCCAGCGGTCAGCCGGATCCGCTGCCCGTCCAGGTGCTCGCGAAGCACGGTTCGCTTTACGTGCAGCGGCCGACGCTCCACACCTATACGCGGACGTCCGACCTCTTGCGCGAGCGCGCGCGGAAGGTGTTCGAGTTGGTGCAGGAGGGCCGGCTCAAAGTCCGCATCGGCGCGCGCTATCCGCTCGCCGAGGCACGCCAGGCGCAGATCGCTCTGGAGGCCCGCAAGACGACGGGAAAGATCCTGCTTCTTCCCTAGCGCTGGGCACGAGTGGGCTTGCGGGCCACAGTGGTCACGTTCGCCTGCGCGACAGGCCGGACCACGATCTCGTCGATGTCAACGTGGGGCGGTCGCGTGACCGCGAACACCACGCAATCCGCGATGTCCTCCGCGCTCAGTGGCTTCAAGCCTTCGTAAACGGCCTTAGCCGCCTTGCGGTCGCCGTGGAACCGGACGATGCTGAACTCCGTCTCGACGAGTCCCGGTGCGATCTCGGTGACGCGGATGGGCTCGGAGTTGAGCTCGAGGCGGAGCGTCTTGGTGATGGCGCGCACTGCGTGCTTGGCGGCGGTGTAGCCCGCGCCGCCCTTGTAGGTCTCGAATCCGGCGATCGAGCCGATGTTCACTATGTGACCGTGCTTTGCCTTGCGCAGCAGGGGCAGGCACGCGCGGGTCATCCACATCAGCCCCAGGACGTTGGTCTTCCACATCGTGACCCACTCTTCGTCGACGGCCTTCTCAATGGGGTTCAGGCCAAGCGCGCCGCCGGCGTTGTTGACGAGAACGTCGATCCGGCCGAACCGTTTTGCGACCTCGCCGACGAACGCGTCGACACTCTGCTCATCGGTCACGTCGAGCTGAAGCGCGACCCCATCTTCGCCGGCGACCCGCTCGAGCCGCTCTGCGCGTCGAGCGCCGACGACGATCCGGTAGCCGTGACGACCGAGCGCGATCGCCGTGGCGGCTCCAATGCCAGACGAAGCTCCGGTGATGACAGCGATTGGAGTCACGTTGTTGGTCGTCCAAGCGTAACCTAGGGAAAATGCTGGACGGGTTGGTCGCCGTCGTGGTTGTCGCTCTTCTTGCCGCAGGTGTCCTCGTCATCCTCGGGCCGCGCAACGTCGCCCGAAGGATGGCTTCGATCCGGCGCCCCAACAGGCTTGCCGCTCTTTTCGAACCGCGCGCCGCGCGCGAGGTCGTGCCGCCTGCACTCAATCCAAAAACGCAGCGCGTGCTGGTCGCCGCCGCACGCCTCGCCAACTGGCTTCGTGCTCACGGTCACGAAGACGTGGCCCGAGAGATCCGCAACGGCGCCGCCAGAATGACAGGTAATGAGCCGGCCGGACTCTACGCGCTGCAGACCACACTCCGCCGCATTCGCGTCGTGAACATCTCGGACAGCGCCTCGCACGAGCGATTGAAAGTGCTGGTCGGCGAGCTCCGCACCGCCGTGCAGGACCGCTTCGAGCAGCTGGAGCTGCTCCCCTTCAGGCGCCCCTGACCGAGCTTCGGCGCGTCAGCTCCGGGTCGCCGTTCGAAAAGACGATCGGGTTTTGCCGCGCCATCCGGGTCGGAGACCGCGTCCTCGTCTCCGGCACGGCACCCGTCTGGGCCGATGGTTCGGTCGATCCGGATCCTTACGTTCAGGCCATGCGCTGCTTCGAGATCATCTCGATGGCTCTCGAGGAGGCCGGTGCGTCGGTGGATGACATCGTCCGAACGCGGATGTTCGTGACTGACGCCGGTTACGGCGAGCCGGTCGGAAGGGCGCACGGTGAGGTGATGAAGAGCTCGCGCCCCGCCGCGACCATGGTCGTCGTCAAAGCCCTGCTGGACGATCGCTGGAAGGTCGAGATCGAAGCCGAAGCGGTTATTTCTTAGGCTTCGGACCCTTCCCCGCTTCGACGTATCTCTTCAGCGACTGCATGTTCTTGCGGATGCCGGCCGCGTACTGCGGCCCGAGAATTCCGGCGGCGAACCGCAGCAGCCCGCCGAGCTCGTAGTCCATCGCATAGACCAGCCGGGTGGAGCCGTTCTTTCGCTGCGTGTAGGTGTAGGACCACGTGCCCTTGAGGGGCCCTTTGATGAACCGGCCCGAACACTTCTTGGGCTTGGCGTAGACATCCTGCTCGACCTCCAGCTGCTCCTTGTGCCCGCCAAGGTCCAGGTGGTAGCGGTAGCGGGTCCCTCTGCCTGGAGGTCCGCTGTCGAGCTTCTCGACCCTGTCGAGGTTGGACGTCCACTTCGGTGCGTTGGTCACATCCTCCGCGACGACCGCCCACACGCGTTCGACAGGGGCGTCGATCTCTACTGACTCGTGGATCGTGGCCACGCTGCGATGATCGCATTTAGTGTCAATCGACCCCTCGGCGCCCCGGATCCTCGGTGCGCTCCGTCACCGCAACTACCGTCTGTTCCTGTTCGGCCAGATCGTCTCGACCGTCGGCACCTGGATGCAGACGGTCGCGCTGCCGTGGCTGGCGCTGCAGCTCACGCACAGCGGATTCCTCGTCGGCGTCGCCCTGGCGGCACAGTTCCTGCCGGTCCTGATCGGCAGCCCGTTCGCAGGCGTGATCGCCGATCGCTATCGCAAGCGAACCGTCCTCCTGATCACGCAGACGTCGTTCATCGTGCCTCCGTTAGCTCTGTTCGTGCTGAGCGCCACAGGTCACGCGCGGTACTGGATGGTAGTGGTCGCGGCTTTTGCGACCGGCGTGATCAACGCTCTCGACGTGCCCGCCCGGCAGGCCTTCCAGGTCGAGATGGTGGGCAAGCAGGACCTGATGAACGCCATCGCCCTGAACTCCTCGGTCTTCAACGCCTCCGCGGTCATCGGCCCGTCGATTGCCGGCGTGCTCATCGCGGTGGTAGGAGTCCCTGTCTGCTTCCTGGTCAACTCCTTGAGCTATCTCGCCGCGGTCGCCGCGTTGCTTTCGATGCGAAACCTGCCCGCTGCCCTGCAGCGTCACGAGGAACATCCTCTATGGACGCGACTCGCGCAGGGCGCCGCGTACGCACGCAGCGAGCCGGTGGTCGGGATGCTGCTCATCTCGGTCGCGGTCTTCTCGCTTTTCGCGATGAACCGCACGACACTGCTGCCCCTGTTCGCCGACCAGGTGCTGCGGGTCGGGCCGCAGGGCTTCGGTTTCCTCCTCGGTTCGATGGGCCTGGGCGCGCTCTTCGGCGCCCTCACGCTGGCGCTGTTCCCGCGGTTTGGCGCCGATCCCCGGCGCCAGCTATGGATGGCCGCGATCTGGGTCGCGGCGCTGCTCGAGTTCTCGGCGTCGAGAGCGTTTGTGGTGTCGCTTGTGACGCTCTTCGTCGCCGGCTACTGCCAGATCTCGTTTGTGGCGGCGGCGAACAGCAGGATCCAGACGATCACGCCCGATCACCTGCGCGGGCGCGTGATGGCGCTCTATGCGGAGGCGCTGATCGGGATGGGTCCATTTGGCGCCATGCAGGCCGGCGCGCTGGCCACCCTGTTCGGCGCGCCGTGGGCGATGGCAATCGGAGCGTCAGTCGCGGGCGCTGTCGCGCTCGCGATCAGGCTTGCAAAGCCGCAGGTGTTCGGTCAGCCGATGAACGTCTCGAGCAGCGCGGCGACCGCCAGCGCAGGTACCAGCCACCGCAGCGCTCGAACATAATCCGCCAGCGCGGCGAGCACGCGGTTCGTCCATCCGCCTTGCGCGTCCATGTGGATGGCGGTCGCGCCCACCTGGATCGCCAGGCCGCCGGCGATGATCGCCGCCGGGATCTCGACCAGACCGTTCGGCACGATGCCGGTCAGCGCGATGGTCCACGACGACAGCGCGGCCGCAAATCCGAGCAGAAACCCGGGCGCGAAGGTGAGCAGGAAGCCGCTCAACCCGACTGTCAGGATGGCGAGCGCGGCGACCAGAAGAAACGCCAGCAGGTTGTGGCCGAAGATCGCCGCCGCTTCCTCGAAAGCACCGCCGTCGCCGGCGGAGCGAACGAGACTCGAGAGCACAGGTCGAACGACCTCGTGAGGGATGGCGCTGGTGGAGCCCGCGAGGTACCCGGCCGCGGCGCCGATCGGAAATCCCGCCGCAGCCAGGGCGATCGGCACGCGACGCGCCCAGACCAGGCGCGGCAACCCGGGGCGAGCCGCGAAGCTGGCGCGCACCGCGGCCATGGCCCGCCGGAGCGGGTGGCGCAGGCCGGCGTCTCGCGCCAGCAGGGCCTCGCGTGAGAACCCGTTAAATCCCATGCGGACCAGCACCACGGCGACGACCGCCATCAGGAGGGCGAAGGACCACAGAAACTCCGACCGGCCGAGGAGGATCAGCGCGGCTTCGATCTGAAGGACCAGCGACATCGGCAGGATGATGAAGGACGCCATCACGTTGGCCGCGCGCATCGTCCGCGCGTTGAGGCTGATGATCACCGCGCCGGCGACCATGGCCGCGACCTGGCAGATGGTGGAAAGCGCAAGCGCGAGCAGGATGCCGAGCGGAAAGTACCCAAGCCCGGTGAACGTGACCAGGCAGTAGACGATCAGCCCGCCGTAGCACAAAGCCAGCGAGACGGTGAGGACCGCGACGACCTTGCCGAGGTAGATCTCCGCCTCGCGCAGCGGCGTGGACAGCAAAACCTCGAGAGTCGTGCGCTCGCGCTCGCCGACGAAGGACTCCAACGCCAACACCAATGAAAAGCTGGCGGGGATGAAGACGACGAAAAACGCGCCGACGAGCGATAGCCGATTCACGACCGCGGTCCCACCGCCGAAAGCCGCGAGAGCTCGCACGCCCGAGCCCGAGCCGATGGGGATCGCCAGCGTGAGGGTCAGCATCGCGAGGACGAGGCGCAGCTCGCTGACCGCGTCGCGAAGATCGCGGCTCGCGACCAGAATGACCTTACGCCGTTCGAGTTTCGGCCAGCTCATGGTGGTTGCCCACAATCGCGAGATAGATGTCCTGCAGGCTCGGCAGCTCGCGCACCTCCTGCCGAGTCCTCAAACCCGAGAGACGGCGAAGCTCGACCAGGTTGCCGATCGCGAGCGCTCGACCGGCGGACATGATCCCGATTGCCCCGGAAAGTCCCGCGAAATCCGCCGATTTCGCGGGAAGGGCGAGGTGCTCCGCCTCTTCCATGCTGTGGGTGCAGATGACCATCGCGCATCCCTCGCGCTGGAGCTCCTTCAGGTAGACCCAGGCGCGCCGCGCGCTGTCAGGGTCGAGCGCGGAAGTCGGCTCGTCTGCCAGCACGAGACGCGGCCGGTGCAGCGTGGCGCGGATCAGCGCGACCTTCTGTCGCATTCCCTTTGAGTAAGTGCCGAGCCAGCGATCGCCCGCGTCGGTCAGCTCGAAGATGTCGAGCAGCTCCTCGATCCGGCGTTTTCTGATCGCCGGCTCGATGTCGTAGATCGCGCCGAAGTGGTCGAGGTACGCCCGCACGGTCATTCGCTCGTAGAGTCCGGGCACCTCGGGCATCAGGCCAACCCGGGCGCGAACGGCCGCCGGGTCGTCGGCCGCGTCGATGCCGTCGACCTTGACGGTGCCCGCGGTCGGCAGGAGTACCCCGGCCATACAGCGGAGGGCCGTGGTCTTGCCGGCGCCGTTGCGACCGAGCAGGACGAGGCACTCGCCCTCGTCGACGCGGACGGTCAAGTCTTTCAGCGCCAGCACGTCGCCATAGCGCTTGGCCAACCCTTCAACCTCCAGCATGGCTAAAGGATTGTGACCGCTCCGGTCGCGAAACTATTGCGGTTTGGGTGGCTCGTCGCCTGGAAAACGCGAAGTGTCGCTCATCCGGAACTTCCACCACTCGCGGATTCCCCACCACCCGAACAACACGGCGGTGACGAGGAATCCGGCGATGGCTGCCGCGACCATTAGAACAGTCGGCGCGCCAAGACCACGCACGATGAGGGCGCCGAGGGCACCGGCGACCACCGCGGTGATCACGGCCACCATGCCGGGCAGGGTCTGGACACCATGCGCGACCTGGCCGATGCCTCGGGTTGGGGTCGCTTGAAAACCAAGCGTCAGTGAGATGCCACGAAAGTCGTCGTGTTGGGTGGTCACGAAGTAGGGCTCAGCCCGAGGATGAAGGTCCAGATATCCATGACGGATCCGGTTCATGCCCTTGACCCAGCGCAGGTCGTCGCGGTTGAGAACGTCGAGCCGAACCACAGTCGCGGCGCCGACAAAGACAACGACCGCGAGGATCAGGATCGCCACGACGGTAAAGGTGTCGCCGAAGCGGTCCGCCTGGGCGACCAACGCCAGCGCGATCACCGCACCTGAAAGCACCGATAGGAACATGCTCACGCGGCTGAGCGCCTCGCTGTAGGTGAGCGAGCGGGTGGCCAGCAGGCTCCAGTGCTCGTTGGCGAGAACCTGCAGCTCGCCGGGGTCTTGAGGCCTGACCGGCTGCTTCTCGTCGGCCGGCGGCCCGGGCTCCATCATCAGTTGCCGCGATTGTGACGCTTATCTCGAGGACTGGTTGGGTGAGTCTGGCGGCGAAGGGAAGCGAGCTTGCACGGCCGGCCCGTACTGGCGGAACGATCGATTGGCGCTCCACAGCATCACAGCCATGACAGCCGCGAAAGCCGCCATGCCAGCGACAAGAACTCCAGATGCCGGAGCTCCAAAGCCGAGTGCGGCCAGGCCGGCGATGGCGCCGCCGACCGAGGCCACGATCACCGACAGCATGCCTGGCAGGGTCACGAGGCCGTGAAAGACCGTGCCCAAGGTGGGCGCGCTCGCCGGATCGAGCCCGAGCGTGTGCAGCGCCCCGCGCAAGTCGTCATAGGGACTGGTGACAAAATTCGGCTCCAGCTCGGGATGCAGGTCGAGGTAGGCATGGCGCAGCCGGTTCATCCCGACGACCCATTTGTAGTCGTCGCGGTTGAGCATGACGAGGCGCCGCACCGTTGCGACACCTGTGAAGAAAACGACGGTGAGCGCGAAGATGGCAATAGCGATGAACGTCGGCCCGAAATGGTCCGCCTGCGCCACCAGGGCGAGTGCGATCACCGCGCCGGAGAGGATGGTCAGGAACATGTTCACCCGGCCCAGCGACTCCTGGTAGGTCAGGGCGCGCGTCGCCAGGAGGCTCCAGTGCTCGGTGGCGAGGATCTGCACCTTGGAGGCCACGCTGGAGTCCTTTCCTGAGGGAGGCGTTTCCGTCGACATGCTCCCCTTTAGTCTCGCGGCAGGTAACGGGGAAGGTCGGCCAGGGAGGCAAAACCCCGTGATCGCAGAAAGGACGCGATGCCGTCGTGCACCTCCGCGATCGCC
>JBKPCF010000098.1:0-11272 GCA_046727235.1 Candidatus Dormiibacterota bacterium | reverse complement strand
CGGTGCATCGCCGTGGTAGCGAAGCCCGCCGGAGTGAATTCGATCTGGCACGAACGAGTGGCCGAGCGTGTACATCTTCACCACCGGGCCCATCCCCACAGCGTCGCCGAAGTCGAACGCGTAAACGCCGCGCGTGAGCGTGGGGCATGCCGCCGGCTCGGCGGCGATGAAGCGCGTGTTTGGCATCCGGCCCTTCAGCGTGTCGCCGACGAAGGGATACGAAAGGCCGGCGAAGTTCGAGCCGCCGCCGACGCAGCCGATCACCACGTCCGGATACTCACCGGCGATCTCCATCTGCTTCCTGGCTTCGAGGCCCACGACCGTCTGGTGAAGCAAGACGTGGTTGACGACCGACCCGAGCGAGTACTTCGCGTCCTCGTGGGTGGCCGCGTCCTCGACTGCTTCAGAGATCGCGATGCCCAGGCTGCCCGGGGAGTCGGGGTCATCGGCCAGGATGCCTCGTCCGGCGTTGGTCAGGTTGGTGGGGGAGGCGAAAACCTTCGCGCCCCACGTCTCCATCATCGCCCGCCGATACGGCTTCTGTTCGTACGAGACCTTGACCATGTAGACGGTGACCTCGAGGCCGAAGAGGGCGCCTGCAAAAGCAAGCGCTGAGCCCCACTGGCCCGCGCCGGTCTCGGTGGTCAGGCGCTTCACGCCTTCCTTTGAGTTGTAGTAAGCCTGCGCGACCGCGGTGTTGGGTTTGTGCGAGCCCGCGGGGGAGACGCCTTCGTACTTGAAGTAGATGTGGGCGGGAGTGTCGAGCACCTTCTCGAGCCGGTCCGCGCGATACAGCGGGCTGGGCCGCCAGATCTTGTAGATCTCACGCACCTGGTCGGGGATCTCGATCCAGGGCTCGGCCGAAACCTCCTGCGCGATGATCGCCTGCGGAAAGATCGGCGCCAGGTCGGCTGGCCCCATCGGCAGCAGCGTCTGCGGGTTCAAATACGGCGCCGGCGGCCCCGGCATGTCGGGCAGGATGTTGTACCAGCGGTCGGGGATGTCGCTCTCGTCGAGTTGGATCTTCTTGTTCACTGCTCCCAGCCTCCCTGAATCCGTACGAAGGTGTCTCGCCGCCGGGCGGCGCGGAGGGGCGCGAAATTCGAAAGTAGCGTAGCGCTACCGCGCAACCCTCGGGCGCCAGCGCAGATGGCGGCCACGAGCGGCGCCTCGGATCAGCTCCAGGCGAGGACGCGGGCCATCGGTTCGCCCTGACGGCGGCTTTCGGCTTCCGCGCTCAAACTGCACGGGCCACGCCATCGCGACCTCCTGGTCGGCCGCGGCATGCAGCGTCCACAAGGGGTCATATAGGTGCGCCCGGCCCAGCGCGCACAGGTCCGCCCGGCCGGCCAGGATGATGCTGTTCACGTCGTCCCAACCGCTGATCGCGCCGACCGCGATGGTGGCGACGCCGGTCAGGTTGCGGATGCGGTCCGCAAACGGAGTCTGGTAGCTGCGCCCGAAGCTCGGCTGCTCCTCGGCCACGGTCTGCCCGGTGGAGACGTCCAACGCGTCGACGCCGTGGGCCGCGAAGGCGCGCGCGACTTCGACCGAATCGTCCGCCGTGAGTCCTCCCTCGTACCAGTCCGTCGCCGATAGTCGCACCGTGATCGGCCGGGCCGCGGGCCACGCCGACCGCACGGCGTCGAACACCTCGAGCGGAAAGCGCAGACGATTTGCGAGGCTGCCGCCGTACTCGTCGCGGCGGACGTTCGTCAGCGGGGAGATGAAGCTCGCCAGCAGGTAGCCGTGCGCGCAGTGGAGCTCGAGCAGGTCGAAGCCGCACCGCAATCCCATTCGGGTCGCTTCGACGAACTGCCGCAGCACGAGGTCCATGTCGGTGCGTGTCATCTCGCGCGGCACCTGGCTGAGCGGCATGTACGGCAGGGGGGAAGGCGCCAGCAGGTCCCAGTTGCCCGACTCGAGCGGCTCGTCCATCCCTTCCCACATCAGCCTCGTCGAGCCCTTGCGCCCGGAGTGCCCGAGCTGGAGTCCGATCTTCGCCGGCGTCTGCGCGTGCACGAAATCGACCAGCCGCTTGAAGGCGGCCTCGTGCTCGGGGAGATACATCCCCGCGCAGCCCGGCGAGATGCGTCCCTCGCGCGACACGCAGACCATCTCCGTCATCACCAGCGCCGCCCCGCCCAGCGCCTTGCTGCCCAGGTGCACCAGGTGGAAGTCGCCGATCAAGCCGTCGTCTGCGCTGTACATGTCCATCGGCGAGACGATCACGCGATTGGCGAGCTCGAGGTCGCGCATGCGAAACGGGGTGAACATCGGCGGCTTCGGGTCGCCGCCCTTGTTGAACCAGCGCTCGACCCGGTCCACGAACTCGGGGTCGCGCGCCTTGAGATTCCAGTACGTGACGCGCCGGCTTCGGGTCAGCAGGTTGAACGCGAACTGCAGCGGCTCCTGGTGCGTGTACTGCGAGATGTTTTCGAACCACTCGAGGCTTGCCTGGGCTGCGCGCTGCGCGCTCTCCACGACCGGCCGCCGCTCGGCCTCGTAAGCAGTCAGCGCCGCGTCCACGGCTGGGTTTTCATGAAGGCACGCGGCCAGCGCGAGCGCGTCCTCCATCGCCAGCTTGGTGCCCGAGCCGATCGAGAAGTGCGCCGTGTGAGCGGCGTCGCCGATCAGGATCAGGTTGCCGTCCCGCCAGCACCGCGAGCGCAGCGTGGCGAACCGGATCCAGCGGCTGTTGTTCGCCAGCAGCGCCTCGCCCCGAAGCGCGTCCGCGAAAACCTCCGCGCAGAACTTGATCCCCTGCTCGTCGCTCTCGCCCGGCTTCCAGGTCCGTTCCGCCGAGTCGACCTGGCCGCTGCGCGACCAGCTGCCTTCCTCGAGCTCGACGATGAACGTGCTCATCGATTCGCTGTAGGGATACGCGTGCGCTTGCACCGTCCCTATGTCCGTCTCGGCGATGAAGAACTTGAACGCGTCGAAGACGAGTGGCGTGCCGAGCCACATGTAGCGTGCGCTGCGCACGTCGAGATCGGGCTGGAACACCGAAACGCGCGTGCTGCGGGTGAGGCTGTTGACGCCGTCCGCTCCGACCACGAGGTCAAACCCGTTCTGGAGCGGCTCGAGGTCAGGCGCCGCAGTGCGGTAGTGGATCCTCACGCCGAACTCTTCGCACCTCTCGCGCAGGATCGCCAGGAGCCGCACCCGGCTGATGGCGGCGAACCCGTGCCCGCCCGAGGTCAGGACCTCCCCGCGGTAGTGCACGTCGATGTCGTCCCAGGTCGCGAAATCACGGGACAACCTCTCGTAGAAGTCGGCGTCTGCGTTTTCGATCCCGCCCAGCGTCTCGTCCGAGAACACGACTCCGAAGCCAAATGTGTCGTCGGCGGCGTTTCGCTCCCAGACCTCGATCTCGTGCTCTGGGTTCAGCAGCTTGGCGAGGGTCGCCAGGTAGAGCCCCGCGGGGCCGCCGCCGATGATCGCGATCTTGAGTGTGGACGCCGAGGCGTTCAGCTCCGCTCGCGCAGCCGGAACCGCTGCAGCTTTCCGGTTGCCGTCCGCGGGAGCGCGTCGGCGAACTCGACCGCGCGCGGGTACTTGTAGGGGGCGATCTGGCTCTTCACGAAGTCCTGTAGCGTCTTTGCGGGCTCGGGCCCGAGCTCGGCCCCGGGCCGCAGCACAACGACCGCCTTCACGATCATCCCGCGCTCCTCGTCCGGCGCGCCGACGACGGCCGCCTCCGCGACCGCGGGATGCCGGAGCAGCGCCTCCTCGACCTCGGGGCCGGCGATGTTGTAGCCCGCGGAGATGATCATGTCGTCGGCGCGGGCCTGGTACCTGAGGTAGCCGTCGGCGTCGCGCACGTAGACGTCGCCGGTGATATTCCACCCGTTCTGGACGTACGTCGTCTGGCGGTCTCCGCGCAGGTAGCGGCAGCCGGTCGGGCCTTTCACGGCCAGCCGCCCGAGCTCTCCATCCGGGACGGCGCGCCCGTCCGGATCCTGGACCTCCGCCACGTAGCCGGGGATCGCGCGGCCTGTGCTACCGGGGCGGATCTCGCGACCGGCGGCGGAGATGAAGATGTGAAGCATCTCGGTCGAGCCGATGCCGTCGATGATGCGGATCCCGCAAGCCTCGTTCACCGCGTCCCACGTCGCCTTCGGCAGCGTCTCGCCTGCGGAGACGCACGCGCGCAGCGACTCGAGGTTTGCCGTTGGCAGGTCGGGCAGCATCGCGCGGTACGCGGTCGGTGCGGTGGCGAGGACCGTGATCCGATGGCGGTCGACCGCCTCCAGCAGCTTTGCCGGGGACGGCTGCTCGAGCAGGTAGGTCGCCGCGCCCGCGCGCAGCGGAAAGACCAGGCTCTGGCCGAGTCCGAAGGTGAAGGCGAGCGGGGGGCTTGCGGCAAACAGGTCGTGCTGGGTCGCCTCCAGGACGTGCTTCGAGAACGTGTCCGCGATGGCGAGCACGTCGCGGTGAAAGTGCATCGTTGATTTCGGTTTGCCCGTCGTTCCGGACGTGAAGGCGAGCATGCACACGTCGTCCGAGGAGGTGGGGACGTTCTTGAAGCTCGACGATTTCCCGACCGCCACCTTCGTCAGGTCGTCCTCGGCGCCGCCTCCGTAGGTCAAGATCTGGAACCCGTGTGGGGCGGCGGAGGCCAGGTCCTCGACAAACCGGTAGTCGCAGATCGCCATCGTCACGCCGGCGATCTCGATCATGGTCTCGAGCTCGCTCTTCCTTAGTAATGGCATCGTGGTCACGGCGACGCCGCCGGCCTTGACCACGCCCAACCAGCTCGCGACGAGCCATGGATTGTTGGGGCCGCGGAGCAGGACCCTGTTGCCGGGCACGAGGCCCATCTCGTCGACGAGCGAGTGCGCGACCTGGTTCGACCTGGCCAGCAGGTCGGCATAGGACCACTCGTCGGTGTCCGTCAGGATGCAGCGCCGGGCTCCGGCCCCCGCCTCGACGTGGCGGTCGAGCAGCTCGGCGGCGCAGTTGAGCATCGCCGGGTACTGCAGCTCAGGGAGGTTGAACAGGAACTCGGGCCACTCCGCTCGGGGAGGAAGGTTCTCCCGGGTGAAGGTGTCGACATGAGCCGATCGTGCGACCTGCTTCAAAGGCCCTGCCTCGACATACTACCTTCATGCAGTCGGCCGGCCGGTCACGCAACGTCAACCCCGAAGAGCTCGGGCCGGCGCGCGGCTTTTCCCACGCCACGGTCGCGGGTGACACCGTGTGGATCGGAGGTCAGATCGGGTCTGACTCGACCGGCAGACTCGTGGGGACGGGTGATGTCGTCGCCCAGTTCGGCCGCGCGATTCGCAACGTCGCGGCCGCGCTGCGTACGGCGGGATGCGCCCCGGAGGACACGGTCAAGCTCACGTACTACGTGACCGACCTCACGAGCTACAAGGCGAATCTGAAGGCAATCGGTGAGGCCTACCGCGAGGTGTTCGGTCGCCACTACCCGGCGACGACGCTGGTCGAGGTTCGTTCGCTCTTCGACCCGGATGCACTGGTCGAGATCGACGCGGTCGCCGTGCGGCAGACGTGAAGGGCTGGGAGCACTTCGACTACGAGGAGCGGGATGGCGTGGCGACGGTCACGTTCTCGCGGCCGGAGCGGCTGAACTCCCTGACTTTTGAGATTTACGCGGACATTCGCGACCTGACCCAGGAGCTGCGGTCGCGCGGAGACGACGTCCGTGTACTGGTGATCAAGGGGGAGGGTCGCGGATTCTGCTCGGGAGGGGACGTCGACGAGATCATCGGCCGGCTCGTCCATCAGGGCACCCGCGAGGTCTACGAGTTCGCGCGCATGACCGGAGCGTGCGTGCGCAACATCCGGGAGATGCCTCAGCCCGTGATCGCGGCTGTCAACGGCGTCGCCGCCGGCGCCGGAGCGGTCCTGGCAACTGCCGCCGACATTCGCCTTCTTGCAGAGTCGGCGAGCTTTCGGTTTCTGTTCACCAGCGTCGGCCTGTCCGGCGGCGACATGGGCGTGTGCTGGCTGCTGCCCCGCATTGTCGGGTTCGGCCGGGCGAGCGAGGCGCTGCTGCTCGGCGGCAAGATCGAAAGCCACCAGGCGGAGGCGTGGGGCCTCGCTTCGAAGGTCGTCCCGGACGATCAGCTGGACGCGGTTGTCGCGGACTACGTCGCCAGGCTCAAGGAGCTGGCGCCGTGGGGTCTGGCCATGACCAAAGAGATGCTCAACCGCGGCGCCTCGACCGACTACTCGAGCGCGATCGAGCTGGAAGCCTTCACGCAGTCATTGCTCATGACCGCGGAAGACTTCCGCGAGTTTCACGCCGGCTTCACCGGCAAACGAAAGCCGAAGTTTCGCGGCCGCTAGCAGCCAGGATCCCGTCGATCGCCGCGCTGAGCTCAGCGCGGTGATCCGCCGAGCCAGAGCCGTGGCGCCACCCGACGTGACCGTCAGGCCGCACCAGGACCGCACCGGTTTCGTCGACGCCGTAAAGCGCGTGCCACGGACCGCCGGCCATTCGCGTTCTCGTGATCGGCATCCGGCGCTCCATCGCGATTGCGTCCGCCGCTGCACACCAGGCTCCGTCCTGCGATCCAGCGAGCAGTGTGAAGTGAGGTCCGAGGAGATCTAGCGTCGATACGTCTCGCTGACTTTGCTCCAGCCACAGGTGCGGGGCGCGCGCTCCGGGTCTCGCGCTCGGCGCATAGTCACCGCCGACGGCAGACACCGGCGCAGATCCGTCCTGGATCACCGCCGCCGACTCGTACGTGAACCCGAGGTCGATGTCCAGGTCGCTGCGGTCGTTGACGCCGGGCACGCCCATGATGAGTCCCATCGAGTGGGCGGTATTGAACTGCCCCACCGGCATTCGCTCGGACTCGTACGTGTCGAGCAGGCTCGGCTCGGCCCAGTCCTGCAAAACCCCGGCGAGCTTCCAGCACAGGTTGTGCACGTCCTGGACGCCCGTGTTCAGTCCGTGTCCCCCGGCGGGCGTCATGCGGTGCGCCGCATCGCCGGCGAGAAATGCGCGTCCGGATCGCATGCGCTCCGCCCAGTCGGCCTGCAGCGCCCACGTCACCGTGCCCAGGATCGACACCTCAAGGTCCGGCACGCCGGCTCCCTTGCGCACGAGCTCGACCATTTCCAGAGCGCCAAGCTCCTGGCGCGACTTGCCATCCGGCGAGGTCAGCGGCACCACCATCATCCATCTCGCTTCGCTGTCCGTGGGGACGAAGATCGTCGGCTCTCCGTTCTCCACGAAGTGAAGGAAGTTGGGTTCGTGAGGCAGGAGCCGCCTGAGGGGAGCGCAGAAGTGGATGCTGATCGACTGCATCAACTCCCCTGGTCCGTGCATCTGGATTCCGAGCCGCTGCCGAACCGGGCTACGCGATCCGTCCGCAGCGATCAAATAACGTGAGCGCACCTCGCTGATGCGCCCGGTGGCGCGATCCACGATCTGGGCGCAGATTCCGGACGTGGTCTCCTCGAAGCCCAGGAGCTCTGTTCCAAACAGGAGCTGAGCGCCGGCCTTGGAGGCCGCCGCCTTCGCGAGGATCGGTTCCAGGTCGTACTGCGAGCACGACGTCCACCTGCTGGGACTCACCGCGCCCGCATCGCCACGCAGGACCGCCGGTTGGGTGGGACCAGGATCGATCAGCGCCGGCGACCTTCCAAATTGGGGCACTGCTGTGAAAGCTGCGCCGCGCACCTGCGCTTCCAGGCCCAGCGAACGGAATATCTCCATCGTGCGGACGTTGATGCCGGTTGCCCGTGGATAGATCGAGGTTCCCGGATGCCTTTCCACCGTCAGCGACTCGATGCCGAGGCTGGACAGGAGGAGCGATGCCGTGAGCCCGGTTGGACCTGCTCCGACGATGACGACCGGCGCCTCGATCACGGTCGAGGCGCTCACGCCGACGCCTCCGAGCGACCGCGAAGGAGTTTTAGTCTCGGCCGCGAAGCGTCGCGGGAGGGTGACCCCTCCGGCTCGGGCCGCGCTGGGGCCTCAGCCTCCAGCTGCGCGGTCCTCCAGTACATGTAGACGTTCGGGTCGCAGGCGACGCACGACTCGATCAGCGCGTTCACGAACGATTTCCACATTTTGGAAAGCCTCCTCTCTCAGACCTAGGACAAGGTCGCATGGGCACACGATCGCCCAGCGGCTCGAAGGCGACATCGGGAGGAGTACTGAGCCGGCTACTGAATCCGAGTACGGAAATTTCGGGCAGCCGCCCAGGCGGCAACCTGCGATCTCGAGTTGAGGCCGAGCTTGTCGCAGATGTTCTTGACGTGGCTCTCCGCCGTCCGCTCCGACAGGTGGAGGCGCTCGGCGATGCCCCGGTTGGACATGCCGTCCGCGACCAGCACCGCAACTTCGAGCTCCCGCTTCGACAGCGGGTGATCCGCGACTTCCTTTGATTCCAGAGAGCGGAGGACGGCTTTCGCGCGCTCCAGCCACGGCGCCATCCCGAGCTCGCGGCTGATCGCCAGGCCATCCTCGGCCAGGCGTCGCGCGCGGCGCAGCCCGTCCGCGCCCCCGCGCCGCAGGAGCAGTTCGGCGTACGTGATCTCGGAGCAGGCGACGTAAGGTGGCGTTCCCATTCTCTGCTCCAGGGCGATCGCTGCCTCGTAGTGACTGGCGGCATCGTCCCACCGCTCGAGGGTTTCCGCCAGCAAGCCGAGGTGGCGCGACACCGAACCCTGAATCGACGCCATGCCCGCGCTCGTGGTCACGACCTGGTCCTTGTAGGGGGTCAGGGCTTCGTAGACCTTCGCCGCGACATCCAGGTGGCTGATGGCGTGCGCGGCCCGCGCGGACATTGCCATCGCGGGCAGCCAAACCATCAGAGGACGAATGTCTTTGGGGTCAATGCCGACCATGGGCCGCAGAGCTGCTTGCGCCTCAGCGATGCGTCCCTTGTTCGCGTGCTCGATTGCGTCGTACACGGCAAATGGCGGCCCCATCTCCGGGTACTCGCGGACGAAGGCGTCGATGGCCACGTGGTGATCCTCGGCGTCGCCCATGAGGTCGGCGAGCGCCTTTTCGTGCATGAAGAAGTTGAACTCGGCAATCGGGTGGTGGCCGAGGCTGCCGAGGCGGCGGGCGCCCTGTGACAGCCTGCGCGCCTCATCGAAGCGGCCGCGCATCAGCGCTAGCCACGATTGGGCCAGCAGGGTCCGCCAGCGGGCCAGCGGCTCGCCCATAACATCGGCCGCCCGACCCTCTTCCACGACCTCGATCTCGGCCTCGTCGATGCGACCCAGCTGGACGAGCGCGTCCGCACGCCAGCTGTGGCCCCAGTGGGCAAACCCCAATCGCCCCGTCTCGTCTGCCAGCTTCAGAAGTCGGTCCGCCAGAGCAAGGCGCTCTTCCACTCCGTCGGGTCCTGACCTTGCCATCTGGCGGCTATGAATCGCGGCGAAGACGACGTCGGGATCAGTCGCATCTCGGGCGAGCGTGATGGCCTCTTCGCTGTACTCCAGAGCTTCCGCGGCGGCGTCCGGCTCGGAGGTCTGCATCCGAACCACGACCATCTGGCTCAGGAGCTCGATCCGCAGCGAGCGATCCACCGGCGGTCGCCTCAGCGCGGCGTCGCACAGGCCCTTGATGACCCGCGTGAGTCCTGGGCCGCCGACTCCTCGGACGACAAGCGCGGCGCGGGCCAGAAGATCGCCGTCAGCCAACTCTTCAGCCAGGCGTGAGGCCTCCTGCGCCGCCACCACTGCTCGCCCGATGTCGCCTGCGAGATATCGCGCCCGTCCCAACTTGAGCATGAGCTCGACTCGCCGGACTGCCTCGACATCGTCCGCAAGGCCCAGTGCAGTCTCGAGGTGACCGACCGCTGCTTCGTACGCGAGCTCGCTGGAAGCCTGCTCCGCGGCCTCCAGCGAGTACTCGAGCGCGGCCCCTCGCAGCTTGTCGTCGGCCAAAGCCGCCTCCACGAAGTGGTGCGCGAGCCGCGCCGCGCGACCCGCGGTCGCCTGGCGCCGTCGCTGGAGCGAAATGCCGATCAGGCGGTGCAGCTCCGCGCTGCGCGCGGTCGACAGCTCGCCGTCGACGGTGTCGCGAAACAGGCCGTGGGCGAACGAGTAGCTCCGCCCGCGCCGGGTCAGCACGCCGCCCGCCATCGCCTCATCCAGTAGATCGAGCAACCCCGCGCGAGTGATGCCGCTCGCGCTACCCACCAGGTCGAGGTCGACTTCCTGACCGGCAACCGCTGCAAAAGCCAGGGCTCCGCGGCAGCCTGGGGACAGCGCTGAGATTCGACGGCGAAGAACGGCAGCCACTCCCTCGGGTACCGCGCCGGATGAATCAACAGGTCCGGCTCGGTGGAGCTGGTCATCGCCCAGGACCCGGGCGAGCTCCTTGAGAAAGAAAGGATTGCCCGCGGTCTGTCGCTGAAGACGCTTGACCAGGTCCGCGTCCGGCTCGAAGTCGGTGGCCGCGCGCAGGAGGGCCGCGGCATCGGCGTCGCCAAGGCCATCGAGCGGAATCTCGGTCGTTTCGCCACGACGCATGAAGTCGGCCAGCTGCGTCTTCAGCGGATGATCCGTGCTCAGCTCGCGAGCCCGATACGTTCCGACCACCATCAGACCCGAATGTCGGATGCCGCCGGCCAGCTGCCCGAGCAGAATCACCGATGCGGTGTCCGCCCAGTGCAGGTCTTCGAGGATGATCAGCATCGGTTGCCGCTGGGACGCCTGCACCAGCAGCTGCACGAAGGAGTCATAGGTTCGGAACCGGCTCGCCTCGTCCTCGGTCGCCTGCGGTGCGTCTGGAAAGTGGCTGCGCAGCTCGGGCGCGATCAGCAGGATCTGTGCCAGGCTCGCGCCGGCGAGCCGGCCAACCTCATCCGGTCCTCGGTCCTGCACCAGCGAACGCAGGATCTGGAGCCACGGCCAGTATGGAGGCGCCCCCTCGGCCTGGGTGGCGAAACCCCAGTAGACCGCAGAGCCGATCTCACGCGCCTCGGCCGCGACCTGTTCGGTGAGGCGGGTCTTGCCGATGCCCGGTTCGCCGGTCAGAAAAAACAGGCTGCCGTGCTGTTTCGAGGCGCGGTTGATTCCTGCGCGCAGCTGGGCGAGCTCGGCCTGGCGGCCCACGAACGGGGCGGGGTCCGGCGCCTCGCGCGGCTGGCTCATGCGCATGGCCATTGTGGGCGCGTCGCGCGGAGAGCGGGAGACCTATGCGGCGGAGCTCAACTGCCCAGGGCGCGCTTGTACCGCTCGGCTGACCTGTGCACCGCGTTGTTCGCGTCCGACGCGACGTTGCGGTCCCACCAGGCGCCGTAGATGCGGTCGAACTGAAGCGACTCGACGC
>JBKPCF010000097.1:0-16490 GCA_046727235.1 Candidatus Dormiibacterota bacterium | reverse complement strand
CGCTGCCGGTGAGGCTGAGGGCGAGCAGCGTGCGACCGTGGAAGGAGCCGCGGAAGCTGATCACGGCCTGGCGCCCCGTTGCGGCTCGCGCGATCTTGACGGCGTTCTCGATCGCCTCCGCGCCGGTGGAGAAGAAGATCGCCTTCTTGTCTCCGCCGATCGGAGCCACTTCGCACAGACGCTGGGCGAGCCTCAGGTAGGACTCGTACTGGACGACCTGGAACGACGTATGGGTTGCTCTGGCGAGCTGCTCCTCAACGGCCTTCATGACGCGGGGGTGGGCGTGGCCGACGTTCATCACGCCGATGCCTCCGGCGAAGTCGATGTAGCGCTTACCGCTGACGTCCCACAGCTCGGAGCCTCTGGCCCGGTCGGCGGTGAGGGGGTGGGCGCTGGTGATGCCGCGGGGGACGTACCTGCTGCGAAGCTCTGCCAGCTCGGTCTCCATAGTTGACTGCCCCACCGTCACGCGGCCATCTTAGGGGCCCCCACGAATTCACGGCGAAGCCCCGAAATCCGTAGGGACGGAAGCAGATACGATCCGGGGCTTGTGAAGGCGGTCGACCTCGCCGTCGAGCGGCTGTGGCCAGGGCACGAAGCTCAGGTCTACGAGCTTGGCGGCGGGATCACCAACCGCAACTTCAAAGTCATCGTCGCGGGCGATGCATACGTGCTCCGGATGGGCGGCACCAGGACCGAGCTCCTGGGGATCGATCGGTCGGTCGAGCACGCCGCCGGTAAGCGGGCATTCGAGGTGGGGGTCGGGCCTGAGGTCACCGCCTTCGTGCCCGAGGAGGGCTGGCTTGTCGCGCGTTTCATCGACGGCCGGCCGATCCCGCTCGAGGCGATGCGGCAGCCAGTTGTGCTCGCTCGTGTCGCCGGCGTGCTGCGGGCTTTCCATGGCGCCGCACCCATTCCGGGCCGCTTCGACGCCTGGGCGGTCGTGCGTGACTACCGGGCGACCGCGGAGGCGCACGGCGTTGCCATTCCCGACGAGTTCGACGACGCCAGCCTGATCGCCGCGCGCATCGGCGCCGCCCGCGGCGAGCAGGATCTGGTGCCTTGCCACAACGACCTGCTGAACGCGAACTTCCTCGACGACGGATCGATCCGGATCGTCGACTGGGAGTACGCGGGGATGGGGGATCGGTTCTTCGACCTGGCGAATTTCTCGGTCAACCACGAGTTCAACGTCGAGGACGACCGGCGCCTGCTCCGCGCTTACTTTGGGGAGACTCGTGAGGCCGACCTGGCGTCCCTGCGGCTGATGCGCTTGATGTCGGACTTTCGCGAGGCGATGTGGGGCGTCCTGCAGTCAGGGATCTCCGAGCTTGACTTCGACTTCGCCGGCTACGCGGCCAAGCACTTCACGCGCATGCTCCAGACGGCTGCCGAGCCGGACTTCGAACGAAGCCTTCGGTTGATCGATTCAGCCTATGGATCGGATCAAAACAATTGATCCCTCCTATCGACGAAAAGCGACTAGCTTGGCGTTATCACTTTGACGATGGGCGAGGGAGAAGCGGTTCTCTACGGATCAGACGACTCTGACGAGTCGAAAGCGATGGCAGCGCTGCTGCACGACCTCGGGGTCGAGTTCCGATTTCGCGCCGTCGATCGCGACTCGGCGGCTATGCACGAATGGGAGCAGATCGATGGAGAGCGGGTGCCCGTGCTCAGGATGGGCAACCACGCGATCGTCCGCGGGCTCGACCGGATCAAGGTTCAGCAGCTGTTCGGCTGGGTCGGCTGCTAGGGCAACCAGCACGAAAGCGCTCGGCAAGTAGCTAGCTTCTGACGCGGGCGCCGGTCGGGTCGTACAGCGGTTCCTTCACGACGCGTCCGGTGACCCAGGTTCCAAAGATGTCGATCTCGACCGGCGTGTCGACCGCACATTTCGAGGGGATGTAGGCATAAGCGATCGACTTGCCGACCGTGTAGCCGTATCCGCCGCTGGTCACTCGCCCCACCACATCGCCGTCGATCCGCACCGGCTCCGAGCCAAGCACGACCGACCGCGCCTGGTCGAGCGCTATGCAGGCGAGCTTCGTGTCGGCGGGTGAATCGCGCCTCTCCAGCAGCGCGGCGCGACCGATGAAATCGCCCTTGTCGAGCTTGACGCAGAAGCCGAGTCCTGCCTGGTAGGGATCGACGTCGGGCGTGATGTCGGCGCCCCACACGCGATATCCCTTCTCGAGCCTCAGCGAGTCGACGGCCTTGTATCCACCTGCCACCAGGCCTCGGCTGTGGCCGGCCTCTCGGAGTGTGTCCCACAGGCGCAACCCGAACTCCGACGGGCAGTACAGCTCCCAGCCCAGCTCGCCCACGTAAGTGACACGCAAAGCCAGGCATGGCACCGATCCGACCGCGAGCTCGCGGGCGGTCATGAACGGAAAGCCGGCATTGCCGATGTCGGTCGGCGTCAACGACTGCAGGATCGATCGAGCCTCGGGCCCCCAGAGGCCGATGCATGCGTACGCCGAGGTCACGTCCTCGACCTCGACCGACCCATCGCCAGGCGCGTGGTCGCGGATCCACGAAAGGTCGTGCATGCCGAAGGCCGTGCCGGTGATGACGCGAAACCGATCGTCCGCGAGGCGCGTGATGGTGAAGTCGCACTCGATCCCTCCACCCTCGTTGAGCATCTGCGTATACGTCAGCGCCCCCACCGCGCGAGCGACCCGATTGTCGGCGAGTCCCTCGAGAAACTCGGCCGCGCCGTGCCCGCGGACCTCGATCTTGGCAAACGACGTGAAGTCGAAGATCGCGGCCGACTGCCGGCACGCGTTGTGCTCGACGCCGATGGCGGGCGACCACAGCCGGCCGGCCCATCCGTGCGGGCGAAGTGCCTGGTCGCCGTGGGCTCCGTTGGGCTCGAACCAGTTGACCCGCTCCCAGCCGGACTTCTCCCCGAACGCCGCGCCGAGGTCCTTGAGCCGCGCGTACACGGGCGAGACGCGGAGCGGCCTGCCGGCGGCGCGCTCGTGGCCGGGGTACTTGACGTCGTAGTAGGTCGAATACACCTCGTGCGTGCGTGCGAGCGTGTAGTCCCGGCTTTTGTAGGCGCCGCCGAAGCGCCTCGAGTCCATCTCCCAGGCGTCGAGACCCGGCCGGCCCTCGACGATCCACTCCGCGACGAGCCTCCCCATCCCGCCGGCGCCGGCCAGGCCGTGGGCGCAGAAGCCGGCCGCGACCCAGAACCCGCGCACCTCGGTCGGTCCGAGGATGAACTCGCCGTCGGGCGTGAACGCCTCGGGCCCGTTGACCAGCCGTACCACCTCCGCGTCCTTGAGTGACGGGGTGCGGACGAGCGCGTTGGTCATCAGCGGCTCGAAGCGGTCCCAGTCGGGCTCGAGCAGGCGGCCGTTGAAGTCACCGGGGATGCCGTCCAGTCCCCACGGGGCAGGCTCGCGCTCGTAGCCACCCATGATCAGGCCGCCCGACTCGGGCCGGTAGTAGACCAGCAGCGACGGGTCGCGCATCGTCGGCATGTCGAGCGGCAGCCCGGACGGCCTGGTGATGAGGTACTCGTGCGCAAATGGGATGAGTGGAACGTTGACGCCCCCCATGCGGCCAATCTCCGGGGCGAACATGCCGCCTGCGTTGACGACCAGGTCGGCGGCGATGTCGCCCCTGTCCGTGGTGACACCGTGGACGCGGCCTTCCTTGACCTCGATCCCGGTGACCCGCGTTTCCTCGCAGATCTCCGCGCCGCGCCGTCGTGCGCCCTCGACCAGCGCGAAGGTGAGCTGGCTCGGGTCGATGTAGCCGTCGGTGGGCAGGTAGGCGGCGCCCAGGACCCCGTCGATCGACATCGGAGGAAACATGCTCTGCGCTTCTGGCGCGGAGATGAGCTCCAGCGGCAGGCCGAAAGTCTTCGCCCACGCAGCCTGGCGCGTGAGCTCCTCCATCCTCTCCGGGCTCGACGCCAGGCGCAGCGAGCCGACCTCGTGCCACCCGGTCTCCAGGCCGACCTCCTCCTTCAGATTTCGATAGAGGTCGACCGAGTTCATCATCATCCGGGTCAGGCTCAGCGACCCGCGAAGCTGCCCGACCAGGCCGGCCGAGTGAAATGTCGATCCGCTGGTGACTCGGGCGCGCTCGACGAGGACCGTGTCAGTCCAACCGAGACGCGCCAGCCAGTAGAGGATCGCCGCGCCGCCGACACCTCCGCCGATGACGACGGCGCGGGCGTGGGTCCTCACACGGTGTTTATGCTCGCGCTTCGGCCGGTGCGACTGCGGCTGTCTGAGGCATCTGGCGCTGTGCCACCGCCCAGTAGATGGCACCCACGATCACGATGACCCCCACCGTCGCTTCGAAGATCGGGATGTTCCCGATCACGCCCGAGAGATTGAGGTTCGGCAGCGCGCTGAGTGGCGGGTTGCTCGACGAGCGCGGCCAGAGGAAGTTGATCAGCATGCTGCCGCCCCAGACGAGCCCGAGCGCGTTGATGAGAGTGCCCCAGCTCCCGAGCTTGAACGGCGCGCTCTCCTTCGGCCAACCCTTGGTCCTGGCGATGAGAATCGCGAGGTTGCCCAGGAGGTACGAGATGTAGATCATGCCGGTCGCCGCGATGGCGATCAGCCCGGCGCCTGCGTAGTAGAAAAGGGGAATCGCCGACAGGCCGCCGATCACGATGCAGGTGCCGATGGGCGTGTGCAGGCTCGGGCTGACCCTGTTGTAGATGCGGCCAAACGGAAGCTTGCCGTCGCGAGCCATTCCAAACGCAAGCCGAATCGTCGAGGTCTGGATGGCGAGGCAGCACACGTAGATCGCCGCGAAGACCACGAACAGGTAGAGGTTCGCGGCCCAGCCCGGCATCTGCTCGATGATGTCGACCGGCGGGGCGGCTTTGGCAGCCCCAACCGCGGTGACGTAGTCGCTCATGTTGCCGGGGATGGCGATGATCGTCGAGTAAAGGAAGATCGCGCCAATGCTGAACGCGCCGATCACGGCCGCCAGAACCGCTCGTGGCGCCTCGCGGCGCGGATTCTTCGTCTCCTCGGCGAGCGTGCTGGCGGTGTCGAAGCCGTAGATCACGAACAGCGACATGAACATGGCTGCGAAGAAGGTGCCGTAGGGGTTCGCGCCACCGGCGCTCAAGGTGCTGCCGTCGAAGACGACGCCAGGCGACTGGTGGGCGAAGAAGATGAGCAGGACAAGAGCGAAGACGACCATGCCGAGAATCTCGAACACGACACCGGTGTTGTTCACGATCGCGACCAGGCGGACACCGAAGATGTTCAGCAACGTGGTGCTGATGAGCACCAGGGCGCCGATGATGACCTGGTTCTGCGGGTTGTTGTCGACGTGAACGCCGAGGTTGTTCAGCAGTGGGATGAGCACGATCGGAATCGTCACGTCGACCGCGGTGACAGTAAGGATTCCCGCGAACAGGTAGATCCAGCCGGTGAACCATGAGTAGTGCCTGTTGGACAGGTACTTGGTCCACTGGTAGACGGAGCCCGCGACCGGAAAATGCGAGCTGACCTCGGCGAAGTTCAGGGCGATGATGAACTGACCGACGGCCACCAGAGGCCAGCTCCAGAAGAAAGCCGGACCTCCGATTCCGATGCCAAGCGCGTAGAGGGTGAAGATGCCCGTTGAGGGCGATATGTATGAGAAGGCCACGGCGAAGCTCGAATAAACGCCCAGCGCGCGCCTGAGCTCCTGTTTGTAGCCGAACCTGGCGAGGTCGGCGACGTCGTGGTGTGCCTGGTCCTCCATTGGCTCCCCTCCCCGGTTGCAAAAAGAGGCGTGTTTAGGTCGGCAAGCTATCACCCGTTGCGTGTCGCGTCAACGCGCGCGTTTGACGCAACAAGGGCGCGAGCGGCGCTGCCCAGCCAGGCGGCGGCGAGCCCCAGCAGAGCGCCGACGAGCAGGGTGAGGATGGTGGGCAAGAGGGCCTGGTGGCCGAAGCCCATGATCGCCGCCAGGCTGCGGGCGGTCGGCTCGAGCCCGTACCGGCTCTGTGCGGCCGCGAGAGGGACGAGCCAAGCGATGAGGCCGGTGGCCGCTCCCGCGGGGAGCGCGAATCGCGCGCGCGGGTGGACGGCCCCCAGGGCCAGACCGACCACGAACGGCCCCCACCACAGTCCCAGCAGGACGCACGCAAGGGCGGCGAGGACGGCCAGCAGTATCGCCACGTAAAGCCTCAAGGCCGCATGCTCCAGGTGCGTGTGCCGCCGGATGTGGCCGCCTGCTCGGCGGTCAGCATGGGGTCGAGCAGTCCCGACCACCACCTGTCGACACGATTCGCGTACCAGTCCGACGCCGGGTTCTCGCTCTGGCCGCCAGGGTAGACGCCCTGGTACGTGTGCGATCCCCAGTCGACGACCATGCGCCAGCTGGGCCCGTGGGTGGAAGGGAAGTCGCGGGCGGCAAGGGGCGTATTGGCGTCGCCGCGGTCAGGGTGCGGGCCGTAGCTCAGGCCGCTGATCTGCGCCAGGTTCTCGATCTCCCTGGTGTGATACCTGCCCCAGGTCCACGAGTTGGGATCCCCCCTGAAGTGGCGCATGGCGTTGTGAAAGGCCTTGCGCTGCGCGTCGGGCGCGGTTCGGGAGCCCACGCCCGGAGCGCTGAAGACACGGTTGGTCGGATCGTGCAGCGTCCAGGCCTCGAGATCCTGCGTCAGCGCGTTGGTCACCTCTTCGTCCTCGTCGAGCGTCACCGGGACTCCGCGCGATTTCCACCACGGTCCGAAGGTTTCGGACATGTACGCCTGCCAGAAAAACCACCACACCGACGCGGCCGCGGAATTCACGTCCATTCCGTAGTCCCACGTGCGGAGGAGTTGGACCGCGGCCGACTCGTTGGGGCTCAGCTTCTCGGTGGACAGCGACTTGAGCAACACCGGCACGACCTGCGACGCGAGGAAATCTCGGGTGTCCGTCTGCAGCGCCATCATGTCGGTGGCGCTCAGCTTGCCCGGCCCGCTGAGCACGCGATGGATCTCGTTGGCGCGGTAGCCCGGATCGAAGAAGTTCGAAGCCGTGCCGATGTAGTACGGGTAGTCCTTCGTCACCTGGCGCTGATTCGCGGACCAGATGATGTGGTCGGGCGGGTTGTAGTCCTGCGGGATGTCGTCGTAGGGAATCGTGCCCTTGATGTCGAACTCACCCGTGCCCGGCATCGGCAACCAGGGCTCGCCCCGGGCCACCTGCGGGTAGTAGCCGGCGGAGATCAGGCCGATGTTGCCGCGATCGTCCGCGTAGACGAAGTTGTGGGTCGGCGAAAGCCAGCCGCGGAGGGCATCGCGAAACTCCTGCCAGCTGGCGGCGCGGTCGATCTCCAACAGGACTTTCAAGTCTTGCGACGGGAGGTTGCCCGCCCACCATACAGACGTAGCCTGGCCTCGCTCCGAGATGACCGGGCCGTGGACCGACGACCTGACCTTTACATGCTGGGTTGTTCCGCCGCGCACCGGGATGTCATATGACACCGAGGTGTATTCCTTCCAGCCGCCATTCCACGAGTACATGCCCGGGTGAGCCGGGTCCTCCTTCTCGACGTAGAAGAACGTCTGCTGGTTCTGCGCGTCGGTCAGGCTCCAGGCGATGTGCTCGTTGTGGCCGATAAGGACCACGGGAGTGCCGGGGATGCTCACGCCCGCCGCGTGATAGGTCGGAGAGTCCATGCTCAGCTGGAACCAGATCGCGGGCAGGGTCAGGTGGAGGTGCGGATCGCCCGCGAGGAGCGCACCGCCGCTCGTGCTCTTGGGCCCGGCGACGGCCCAGTTGTTGCTCGCGCCGCCGGTCGCGACAAGTCCTTGCGGCAGCGCCGCGAGCTTCTGGTAGAGCGCCTGCGCCGACTCCGCCTCGGCATCGGTGACCTGGCGCATGGTCTCGATTGGCGCCACCGTCGGCTTGGGGTACGGACCCGGGTCGTACGGCGACTGCGAATTTGGCGGCAGGATCGGAAACCACTCCGAGGCGAGGTCGGCGCCCAGCGATTTGTTCAGCATCGACATCACGAGCGGCGTGTCCGTGAAGTTGAGCGTCTGGGTCATGTCGCCTTTGACCAGCAGCGAGTCGATCGGGGTCCACGGCTGGGGCTCGTAGCCGAGCAGCTTGAACATGGCGTCGAGCTGGCGGGTCGACCTGGCTTCGGAGATCCGGTCATTAACCCCCTGCGCGTAAGCGATGAGCGCAGCGCGCGAATCGTCGCCTTGGGGCAGGGCGTTCCATTCCGCCTGGGCGGTGCGGAGCAATCCCAGCTCGAGCTCGAACCTGTCCGTGTCGATCGCTTCCTTGCCCACGATCTCCGACAGGCGGCCTGCCCCCTGCCGCCGGAGCAGGTCCATCTGGAAGAGGCGGAACCTCGCGTGGACGTAACCCATCGCCAGGAACAGGTCGTGGTCGGTCTGGGCGGTGATGTGGGCGGTGCCGTCCTTCTCAAAGAGGACGCGTGTCTCCTGCTGCAGCCCTTCGACGTGGAGCATCCGGTCGGTGACCTGCGCGTCGGCGGCCATGGTCCAGGCGCCGGTGGCGGGATTGAATGTCGGGCCTAATGCGGGCAAGGGGCCGGCGCCCGCAAACGCCACATATAAAACCGCCGCGGAGACGAGTGCCGCGGCGGTTAGATTCGCAATGCGGCGCATTCAGCCGCGAGAAGACTACTGCTCTTCCTTGCCTGCTTCCTCTTTTCCGCGCCTTGCGATCTCCGCCACCACCGCCGGGTCCGCAAGCGTGGTCGTGTCGCCGAGGGGCCGGTTTTCCGAAACGTCGCGCAGCAGGCGGCGCATGATCTTGCCGGAGCGGGTCTTCGGGAGCTCGGGGGTGAAGACGATGTTCGCCGGAGCCGCGAACTTGCCGATCACCTTGCCGACGTGGTCGCGCAGCTCCCTGAGCATCTGCGGCGAACCTTCCTGGCCGCCCTTGAGCGTCACGAACGCGACGATGGCCTGACCGGTTTGCGCGTCGTTGCGGCCGGCGACCGCCGCCTCGGCGACGGCCCGATGGCTGACGAGCGCGCTTTCGACCTCGATGGTCGAGATGCGGTGCCCCGAGACGTTCATCACGTCGTCGACCCGGCCCAGCAGCCAGAAGTCGCCGTCCTCGTCGACCCGGGCCCCGTCGCCGACGAAGTAGATGTCCTTCCAGCGGCTCCAGTAGGTCTGCTGGTATCGCTCGGGGTCGCCGAATATCCCGCGGAGCATCGCCGGCCACGGCTTGCGGATGACGAGATAGCCGCCGCCTCCGGGCGGGACCGTCTCCCCCTGGTTGTTGTAGACGGCGGCGTCGACCGTCGGAAACGGCTTGGTCGCGGAGCCGGGCTTGAGAGTGGTGATGCCGGGCAGGGGCGTGATCAGGATCATCCCGGTCTCGGTCTGCCACCACGTGTCGACCACCGGCGTCTTGTTGGCGCCGATGTGCTCTCGATACCAGACCCAGGCTTCAGGGTTGATCGGCTCGCCCACGGTCCCGAGGACGCGGAGCGAGCTGAGGTCGTGCTTCTGCGCGTATTCGGGGCCCCATTTCATGTGGGTGCGGATGGTGGTCGGGGCGGTGTAGAGGATGTCGGGCTTGTAGCGCTCGACGATCTTCCACCAGCGGTCTTTGTCCGGGAAGTCCGGCGTTCCCTCGTAGATGATCCCGGTGGTGGCGTTGGCCAGCGGGCCGAAGACGATGTAGCTGTGGCCGGTGACCCATCCGATGTCGGCGGCACACCAGTAGACCGACTTTGGCTTGACGTCGAAGATGTAGTGGTGGGTCGCGGAGACTCCGACGAGGTATCCGGCGGTCGTGTGGATGATGCCCTTCGGGCGGGCGGTGGTGCCGCTCGTGTAGAGCAGGTAAAGCAGGTCCTCTGAGTCCATCGGCTCACAGGGACTTGTCTTCGGGTCGTCGCTCAGGCCCTCGAGCACGTCGTGAGCCCAGACGTCGCGTCCAGGCAGCATCGTGGCCTCGCCGGTCCGCCTGACGACCAGGCATCTGTTGACCGAGGGGGACTCGTCCATCGCCGCGTCGGCGTTCGATTTCAGGGGCACCTTGTTGCCGCGGCGCCAGCCTTCGTCCTGGGTGATCAAGAGCTCGCACTGCATGTCGTTGAGGCGGCCGGCGAGCGCCTCGGCGCTGAATCCTCCGAAGACGACGGTAAAAGGGGCGCCGATTCGAGTGCAGGCCAGCATGGCGATCGGCAGCTCGGGAATCATGCCCATATAGATGCCGATGTGCGTGCCCTTCTTGACGCCCAGCTTGGTCAGGCCGTTGGCGAACCGGACAACCTCTCCCTGCAGCTCGCCGAAGGTAATCTCGCGGCGGTCGTGCTCCGGCTCGCCCTCCCAGTAGTAGGCGACCTTGTCCTTCAGGCCGGCCTCGACGTGGCGGTCGACGCAGTTGTAGCAGACGTTGAGCTTGCCGCCGAGGAACCACTTCGAGTACGGGGGCTTCCACTCGTAGAGCTTCGTCCACGGCTCGAAGAAGGTGACTCGTCTTGCCTCCTCGGTCCAGAACTCGTCGAAGCCCACCTCGTAGATGTCGGGTTGGGCGTTGGCCTGCTTGCTGAACTCGGGATCGGGCTTGTAGCGGCGCTCTTCGACCTGCAGCGTTTCGATGGCATGGCCGCCAGACGTCACTTCACTCATTCACGCCTCCTCGAAGTGGAGAGCTCGAAGCTCGAACTCGATCCCGAAAGCAGTATGCCTTGCCACGCATCGGGGGTGGTGCGGGCGGCGGAAACGGTCCACGGGGGCCCGCCTGGGTGTGCGTCGTGGGGCGGCCGTGGAAGGCGCTGCCGCCAAATGACGTTGAATGGAGCGGATGTCACAGACGAACAACCGGGCCGGCGGGGTGACCGTCGACCGTTTCTCGGTCGTGCTCGTCGCGGTCGCGGCGACCCTGTGGGCGTCGGATGCCTACTTCCGCAACCAGCTGGTCAGCCACCTTTCGCCCACCCAGATCGTGGTCGCCGAAGACGCCCTGATCACCTTGTTCCTGCTGCCGGTGCTCATCCGCAGCGCAGGCGAGCTGCGACACCTCGGCGCGAAGGGCTGGCTGGCAGTGGGCCTCATCGCGGTGGGGGCACAGTCGCTGGCGACCATCCTCTTCACCGCGTCATTCCAGCAAGCCGCGACCTACAAAGTGTTCGCGGAAACCTTCGTCCTCCAGCAGACTCAACCCCTGATCGCCATCCTGCTGGCCTGGATCATCCTGGGCGAGCGGCGGCGGCCCTGGTTCTGGCCCGCCGTGGTGGTTGCGATGATCGGCGTCTACCTGGTGGTCTTTGCACAGGACCCGACGGCGCCGGTGTCCGAGCTTCAAAACGGACGCGTCGAGGTCGGCCTTCTCGCCCTGGGAGCGGCCGCCTTCTGGGCCAGCGGAACAGTGCTCGGCCGCTTTGCGCTGGAGCGGATCAGCTTCTGGAGCATGACTTCGCTTCGCTTCACGTTGGCGCTGCCGGTTCTCGTCGTGATCGTGCTGG
Organism: Candidatus Dormiibacterota bacterium; assembly: GCA_046727235.1. Lineage (GTDB taxonomy): Bacteria > Chloroflexota > Dormibacteria > Dormibacterales > Dormibacteraceae > 40CM-4-65-16. The sequence goes on along the minus strand of JBKPCF010000097.1, from coordinate 5,066 downwards.
TCCAGTTCGGGATCTCGGGGTTCTCTCACTACGCCATTGGCGACTTCGTTCCGAACCTCCTCGCGATCGCGCTGGTCCCCGGCCTGCTCGCGCTGCTGCTTTACTACCGCGCGCTCTCGCGGACGCCGGCGTCGCTGGCGACCATTGCCGAGATGGCCTACCCGGTCGCTGCCACCCTCATCGCGTCTGCGCCGGCTCCGTGGGGCTTCAACCAGCCGCTTTACGGCGTGCAGCTGGTCGGTACCGCGCTTTTGATCGGCGTCATCATCTTTCTCAACCTGACCAAAGAGAGGGTGGCCGAGGTCCCGAGCCAGGGCGCGCTGAAGCTGGCTGAGAGCTGAGACAAGAGGAGAGAGGATGGCTCGCGAGTACGGCACGTCTGTCGAGACGTCTGCTGCGCCTGAGAAGGTGTGGCAGATCTGGTCTGACATGTCGACCTGGGGTGAGTGGAACCCCAACGTGTCGACAATGGACTGGCGCGGTGGATTTGTTTCAGGATCCGCCGGCGTCATGAACACGCGAGCCGGCCAGCATCACAACATGCAGCTGGTCGACGTCCAGCCCGGCCGCAGCTTCGCCTTGCTGACGAGCGTGGTGCCCGGAACGAGGTTCCGGTTCAACTGCCGCATCGAGCCCGGGCCGAAGACTCGCGTGAGCCAGACCGTGGAGGTCGGCGGTCCGCTGGGACCGGTGATGGGTGGGATGCTCGGGCCGCAGGTATCGAAGGAATTCGGCACCTTGCTGGCGAACCTCGCCAGGAAGGCAGAGTCCGTCTAGCTCACATTAGATAAGGACGAGCCGGCGCGGCTGCGAAACGCGGCGCTCTCTCGCCGCCAGCTGATGGCGATGCCCGCGAGCATCGTGATCAGAAATATGGCGAGCGCCAGGCCGAGGAAAGCAGGCCCGACCTTGCCGGCGGCGATGGCCGCCACCAGCGGAGACCAGTCGACGGTCGCCGCCCCGTTCAGCCACGCGATGAACCCCGTGGCGCATGCGGCGAGCGCGAGAGTCCAACGCTTTTCGGACCGCGACATCTGCTGCAGGTCGAAGCGGCGCTGTCGAGGCGCCACAGGAACCCGGCCGAGCCGGCTGACCAGGAAGAGCCACAAGACCAGCATCACAACGCCGATCGCCAGCGCGACCCACGGATAGGGCGTCTTGTCGATGGGTGAGAGGTCGGCCGATCCAGCCCACGCGGCCATCGGCAGCGCCCAGATCAGGCTGCTCAGCGCCGCGAACCCGGTGCGCCCAAATCGATCGACCAGCCGCTCGATCAAGCCGCGTACCTCTCGGCCAGGTACTCGTCGAAGGTGATCACCCCGTCCTTGTGGTCAGGACACAGCAGCTTGCCGGCGGCGACCTGACGGCTGAATTTGAAAGGGAGCTTGAGGTTGACCAACCGGCGGGTCTGCTTGCGGGCGCCAAGCCAGGCCTCGGCGATGCTCTTGAGGTCCCGGACCTCCGGCCCGCCGAAATCCGGAAGCATGCCTGCAGGCTTTCCCAGCACCACCTCGACGACGCGACGCGCGACCTCCTTTGCGTCCACCGGCTGAAATTGCCATCCGAACGGAATCGCGGTCACGCCGGGCAAGCTCGAGAACGCACCAAGAACGATCTCCATGAAGTTGTGGAACTGCGTTGCACGAAACATGCTCCAAGGCACCAGGTCCTCGCGCAGAACCGCCTCGGCCGCAACCTTCGTCCGGTAGTAGGGAAATGAAACCCCGTCGATGCCGACGATCGACACGTAAACGACGTGGGTGATGTGCGCCTCCCGGGCCAGCATCAGCAGTCTTCGCGTGCCGCGGACGTCGGTTGCGCGGCCGGCGAGCGGCTCGCGCGTCGCCGATGCAGCGTGCACGATCGCGTCCATTCCCGCCAGAGCCCGATCGAGCCCGGCGCCCGTTCTCAGGTCGCCTCGCACCGCGTCGACGTGACCGCGCGATCTGCGGCTGTAGATGCGAGCCCGGTGACCGGATTTGCGCAGCTCGGTCACCACGTGACGGCCGAGCGTGCCCGTGCCACCTGTCACGAGAACGTTCACGTCCTCGCGGCGCTCTCAGTGCCCAGTCGTTCGCCGAAAAACATGAGGACCCGCTGCCACGCGTCATCCGCGGCGGCCTGGTCATACGAGGGGCGAGCGTCATTGAAGAACGAGTGCCGAGCATTGGGATACGTCTTGATGTCGTGCGCGATGTTCTCTCGCGTCAGGACCTGGTCCAGCGCGCGGCCCGCTCTGGCCGTGAAGTCTTTCTCGGGATACGAGCCGACCACCGGACACAGCCGCCTGGCGACCTCGAGCGGACGCGGGTTGGTGCCGTAGAAGGGAGCGATCGCTTTCAGTCGGGAATCGGTGCAGGCCCAGGCGATGGCGAGACTTCCACCCATGCAGAAACCGATCGCGCCCATCCTGTGCGCGTCAACCTCGTCCAGCCTGGCCAGATAGGTCAATGCGCTCTTCAGGTAGTCGATGCCGTAGCGGTTGACCGATCCGATCAGCAGGCCTGTCATGTAGCGCGCCATGCAGATCGCTCGGTTGCGGTCCGTGAAAAGGTCCACCGCAAGCGCGGCATAACCCGTGTCGGCGAACCGGTTCGAAGTCTGCTTGATGTTTGGGTTGAGGCCATCGGCTTCGTGAATCACGACGACCGCGGGGTGGGGCCCCGGTCCGTCCGGCATCGCCAGATAACCGCCGCCCTTCAGCTCACGGGTCGAGATGTCGCGTGTCTGCATTTGATGGGGGTGTCAGCTGGAGATGGTAGCGGTGGCTGACGGTATCCTTTAGGTGGACCTCTCGCGCGACGTGGGCCCGTGGCGCAGTTGGGAGCGCGTCTGACTGGCAGTCAGAAGGTCAGGGGTTCGAATCCCCTCGGGTCCACCAAATTGCATTCCTTGGCGCAGCGGCCTAGCGCGTGACCAGGGTCGATTCGCGAACCGCCAGCTCCGGGCTCAGGATCAGCTGATGCGCAGCCTGGTCTCGCGTCGAAGGCAGGCTGAGCACCAACTTCGTCATCTCACGGCCCATCTCCTCGGCGGGCTGGCGCACGCTCGTCAGGGGCGGCTGCGTCATCGCTGCAATCGGCGAATCGTCGAACCCTATGACGGCGACATCGTCGGGGACTCGACGACCCAGGATCTGCAGCGCCCACATCGCTCCCGCCGCCATCGCGTCCGTGGCGGCAAACACCGCATCGATCATGTCCCCGTTTGCGAGCAGCCGCGACATCGCGATCTCACCCCCGTCGCGGTCCAGCTCGCCGTGCTCCACCAGGTCTGAGCGCAGCGCCGCGTTCCACATCGCCTCGCGAAAGCCCTGGAATCGCTCACCGGCCACCGACAGCTCGCGGGGGCCGGCGATGTGCGCGATGCGGGTTCGGCCCATCTCGATCAGGTGCTCGGTCGCCGCGCGACCGCCCGCGTGGTTGTCGACCGCGACGTAGCTCACCTCGTGAAGGCTGCTCGGCCGGCCCCCGTACACGGTCGGGATGCCGCGGGCCTGCAACCTTGCCGCAAGCGACTCGGACTCGTGCAGTGCGAGGAGCAGGACCGCATCGACGTGGCCGCCGAGCACGTAGTGTTCGAGTCGCTCGACGTCGCCTGCCGACTGGGGGGCGAACAGCACCATCTGCAGGCCGTGCGCGGCCAGCTCGTCGGCGATGCCGCGCAACAGTCTGGCCAGCATCGGGTCGGTGAAAAGACGCGATCCCGGCTCAGGAACCACGACTCCGACCGACTCACTCTGCGCCCCGCGCGCGCCGGCCGTCGCGGATACGGGCACGTAGCCCAGCTCCGCCGCTGCGCGTTCCACGGCGCGACGGATTTCGTCGCTGACCTCGACGCTGCCACCGAAGATTCGCGAAGCGGTCTTGCGCGAAACACCCGCCGCCCTCGCCACCTGGTCGAGGGTTGCCGGGGTCCTCGAAACCGCTTCCATCCGCGCATTAGTAGAGCGCTTGGTCCCGCGGCGGTCAACGGGCAGTGTGGAAGCGGCGGCTAACCTGTCTCTCTTTCGAGCGGTGCCGAGCGCTGCCTCGACCACAGCGTTGTCCCCAATCGGACGTTGCGGAACACATCTTCACTGACGAGGAATCCGATAAAGATCAGCAACACGCCGAGGAACTCGCCCAGGTAGAACGACCACGTGACACCGAAGCGATTCAGGCCGCTGGTGAGGCCAGGGATGAACGCGCCGATCGCGATCAGGATCGTCGCCGGGACGCGAGAGTTGAGCTTGCCCTGCACCAGCGCGCGGGTCGCACTAGGCAGTGAAGCGATGAAGTTGACGGCCACCGCCAATACGCCGAGGCGAGCAGCCACCACCCGTTTCTTCGGCATATAGATGTACGCGGAATAGATGGCCCCGAACACCAGGCACAGCGCACCAGCGATGTTGAACGGACCGGTCAGCACCCGCACGTATCCGGGAAACGCCGACCCGACGGGGACGTGAGTGTTGGGATCGACCGCCCAGCCGGGCGCCGCCAAGGGTGCGGTCAGCACCAGGTACGCAACGCCCAGCGAGCCGACCACAAGCACGGTCATCGCGATGTGCGGGGCCAGCGGTCGTCGCCTCGCGGTCGCCGCGATGATCGCAATCGCTCCCAGGACCGCGATCACGAAAGCGACCCTGCCTGCAGTCCCCGCTCCCGGGTAGCGAGCCGACTGACTGAACAAGAGGGATAACACACCGCCGATGAAGACCGTGACCCCCGCGAAGTATCCAAAACGCGACTTCGCGAGCAGGTAGATGGTCCCCGCCCCCAGGTACGCCGCGACGAAAAACGCGCCGATCAGGTACCAGGTGCGATAGAGGGGTTCGCCCCAGCCGAACGCGCCGCCGATAAACTCGGCGCCGGCGCTGATCCCGTACCACAACAGCCCGATCGCCCAGACGAGCTGAAAGCTGTGTCGCCTCTGCCACCACTGGTCGAGGACCAACGCCGCAAAGGCAAAGCTCAATATCGATGACCCCAGCGGCAGCACCACGTTCAGCGCGCTCATCCGAACGACTCCACCATCGCCACCCTCACCTCATTCAAGAACCAGCCGGCGTTCTGCTCCAGGTC
>JBKPCF010000096.1:0-6376 GCA_046727235.1 Candidatus Dormiibacterota bacterium | reverse complement strand
ATGGACGGCTTCACCCGGATCAAGGCTTTCGTGATCGTCAAAGGTGACGCGCTCACGGACGATGCGCTCGTCGCCGAGCTCCAGGAGCACTGCAAGTCGCGGCTGCAGCGGTTCCAGTTCCCGCACATCATCGAGTTCGTGGCCGAGCTCCCCAAGACGGTCACGGGAAAGATCCAGCGCTACAAGCTGCGCGAAAAGGATGCGGCCCCTGCCTAGCCACATCGCGGTCCTTCCATGCGATGGAGCCGGCAAGGAGGTCGTTCCCGAGGCGATCAAGGTGCTGCGCGCAGCGGGCTCCGACTTCGAGTTCCAGGACTACGACGTCAACGCCGACCAGTACATGCGGACTGGCAAGCCCATCCCCGACGCCGTCTGGACGGAACTGCAGAAAGCGGACGCGATCCTCTTCGGCGCGGTCGGAGACCCGCGCGTCAACGACGCGGCCTACCTCGCCGGCGTTCTGCTGAGGCTCCGCTTCGAGCTCGACCTTTATGTCAACCTGCGGCCCGCGAAGCTGTACGACGAGCGCCTGTCGCCGCTCCGCCGTGAGGACCGCCGGCACCTCGACCTCCTGATCGTCCGGGAGAACACCGAAGGCCTGTACGTCGGGATGGGCGGGCGCTTCAAGAAAGGCACCGAGGACGAGGTCGCGGTACAGGAGGACCTGAACACCTACCTCGGAGTGACCCGGATCATCGAGTACGCGTTCGGGGTGGCGCAGCGCGAGGTGGTGATGGTCGACAAGTCCAACGCCATGACACATGCGGGCGGGCTCTGGCAGGACCGCTGGAAGGCGATCGCCAGGAAGCACCCGCGCATCAAGACCCGGCACCTGTACGTGGACGCGGCCGCGATGCAGCTGGTCCGCGACCCGAGCCAGTTCGAGGTCATGGTCACCGGCAACCTCTTCGGCGACATCCTGTCCGACCTGACGGCGGAGCTGATCGGCGGGATGGGCATCGCCCCTTCGGGAAACGTCAACCCGGAGACGAAGCGTGGTCTCTTCGAGCCGGTGCACGGGACAGCGCCGGACATCGCCGGACGAGGCCTCGTGAACCCGATAGGGGCGATTTTGAGCGCATCTATGATGGTTAGACATCTGGGTCACACCGATATGGCTAGCGCGATCGAGGGTGCGGTCGAATCGGCCATTCGCGCGGGCGAGACAACGCGCGACGTCGGCGGAAGCCTGTCGACCTCAGAGTGCGGAGATGCTGTGGCGAAGAGGTTGAGGGACTGACTATGGCCATGACCATGACGGAGAAGATCCTTGCCCGCGGGGCAGGCCGCGACAGCGTGCGCCCGGGCGACCTGCTGCTCGCGAAGGTGGACTTCGCCATGGGTCACGACCTGACCATCCCGCCGGCCGGAAGGATCATGCGCGAGCAGATGGGCGCGGAAAAGATCTGGGACCCGGAGCGGGTCGCGGTCACGCAGGACCACTTCCAGCCCGCGAAGGACGCGGCGAGCGCCACCCTCGGCCGCCTCACGCGCGAGTTCTCGCGGGAGATGGGCATCAAGTGGTACTTCGAGGTCGGGCAGGGCGGCATCTGCCACACGGTGCTGCCCGAGAACGGGCTGGTGCTGCCCGGCGAGCTGGTCGTGGGCGCCGACTCGCATTCGTGCACGTACGGCGCGCTGAACAACTTCGCCACCGGGATCGGCTCGACCGACCTGGCGTGTGTGCTCGCGCTCGGCGAGCTGTGGTTCCGCGTCCCGGAGACGCTCAAGTTCGTCTACCACAACCGGCTCCAGGAGTGGGTCGAGGCCAAGGACCTGATCCTCTATGTGATCGGCCAGATCGGCGTCGACGGCGCGCGCTCGAAAGCGATGGAGCACACGGGCGAGGCGCTGCGCCACATCGACATGGAAGCGCGCCTGACGATGACCAACATGGCCATCGAGGCCGGAGCGAAGAACGGGATCATGGAGTTCGACGAGGTCACGAAGGAATACCTCGACGGTCGCGCCAAACGCCCGTACACGCCGGTGTCCTCGGATCCTGACGCCGAGTACGAAAGGGTCTTCGAGTTCGACGCCGAGAAGGTTGAGCTCGGCGTGGCCAAACCGATGTCACCCGACAATTACGCGCCCCTGTCCGAGGTTGTCGGCACGAAGCTGGACCAGGTCTTCATCGGCTCGTGCACCAACTCACGGATCACCGACCTTCGCCGTGCGGCGGCCGTGCTCGAGAACCACAAGGTTGCGCCGGGCGTCCGTCTGATCATCACCCCCTCCTCGCACCAGGTCGCGATCCAGGCGGAGAGGGAGGGCCTCATCCGCACCTTCCTCGCCGCCGGCGCGGCCTGGACGACCGCGACCTGCGGCGCGTGTCTTGGCGGGCACATGGGCGTGCTCGGTGAGGGCGAGGTCTGCTTGAGCACGACCAACCGCAACTTCCCGGGACGCATGGGCCACCCGAAGGCGCTGGTGTACCTGTCCAACCCCGCGGTGGCGGCGGCGAGCGCTGTCGCCGGCGTGATTACTCACCCCAGCGAGGTTCTCGCCAAGATGCCCGCCGAGATCCGATGACGCTTCCAAAGGTCGTCCGAGGCCGAGCCTGGAAGTTCGGCGACAACATCGACACCGACCAGATCATCCCGGCGAAGTACGCGATCTACTCGCTCGACGAGAAGGAGCTCGGCAAGCACGCGATGGAAGGCGTGCCCGGGCGCGACACGTGGGCGTCGCAGGTCGCGCAAGGCGACATCATGGTCGGGGGCTCCAACTTCGGCTGCGGCTCCTCGAGAGAGATCGCCCCGGTCGCGATCCGCGGCGCGGGCATCTCCCTCGTGGTCGCGGACTCGTTCGCGCGCATCTTCTTCCGCAACGCGATCAACATGGGCTACCCGATCGTGCAATCCCCCGCGGCCGCGGAGGCGATCGAGGACGGTGACGAGCTCGAGGTCGACCTGGACGAGGGCGTGATCCGCAACTTCACGAAGGGCGACGAGTACCGCGCCGAGCCTTTCCCCAAGTTCATGAACGACCTGCTGCGAATGGGCGGGCTCGTGCCGTGGGTGCGCAGGCGACTGGAAGAGCGCAAGCGTGTGGCCGCGACGCGTGGATGACATCAAACCGGTCGACCTGCAAGAGCCGCTCGAAGACCTGGCTCGCGACCCCAAACGGTTCTCGCACGACCTGAGCTTTCCGCCGCCCGAAAAAATCAGGGTCTACGACGACACCCTGAGGGACGGCGAGCAGATGCCGGGCGTGGCGATCACTCCGAAGAACAAGTACGAGCTCGCGCGCATGCTCTCCGACATCGGCGTCCACGTGATGGACGTCGGCTTCCCCTCGGTGTCGGAAGGCGAGCGGGAAACGCTGCGGCTCGTCCTCGAGGGCCGCAAGCGAGGCGAGGTACGTCAGGACCTCGAGGTCGTGTGCATGATGCGCTCGACGCGCGGCGACATCGACGCAACGATGCGCGTGATCGATTCGCTCGGCTATCCGCGCGACGAGGTCACGTACTTCATCTTCACGTCGGCGTCAGACCTGCACGTCAAGTACAAGCTCGGCAAGACGCTCTTGCATCGGGATGGCATACCCGAGTCGGAATGGCTCGAGCTTCCCGTTTCGTACTACCGTGAGGCCAACCTCCGCATGATGTGCGAGGCGATCAGGTACGCGCGGGAGCAGGGTGCGACCTCGATCGAGTTCGGCGGCGAGGACGGCAGCCGCGCCGACGTCGATTACATCGCCGAGATCCACCGCGAGGGATTGAAAGCCGGCGGCACCAGGCCCTCGACGCCGGACACCGTCGGCTGCTACTCGCCGTTCGCGGTGCGCGAGTACATCCCCGCCATCAAGTCGGCCGCGCCTGAGGCGCCCCTCGTCGTGCACTTTCACAACGACCTGGGCCTCGGCGCGTGGAACACGGTGATGGCGCTCGGCTCAGGCGCCGAGGTCTTCACCACCAGCGTCAACGGCATTGGTGAGCGCACCGGCAACGCGCCGATGCACCAGGTTCTGCTCCAGCTGCGGTACCTCTTCGGCATCGAGATCCCCGGCTTCAAGTACGAGAAGCTGCGCATGCTGGCACGCAGCCTCGAGCGCATGAGCGGCGTTCCGGTGCAGCCGACGGAGCCGGGCATCGGGCTCAATGTCTTCAGTCATGAGTCGGGCATCCATACCGCGGGAATGCTCATCCATCCCGCGATCTACCAGTTCATCCCACCTTCCGACCTTGGCGCCGACATCACCTACGTCTACGGCAAGCATTCGGGCGCGCTGGTCATCGAGCACGCGCTGCGCCACGCAGGGATCAAGCCCGAGCCGGAGCTCGTGGCCAGGGTCCTCGCCGAGGTCAAGCGGATCCGCGAGGAACGCGCCGAGCGCAGCGACTTCTCGGATTTCCACCGCCGGTACTACGATCACCTGAACCGGATGGGACTGACGGCGGACGAGGTGGTCGACATCGCCAGGGCGCTGACCGCGTGATGGTGACCGCGACCCGCGCCGAGACCGCGATGCGCGAGCAGTACCTGAACCTCCACCGCTGGATGTGCATGGCGAAGGCGCTCGACGATCGCATGCACATCCTGGTCAAGCAAGGACGGGCGCCATTCGTGGGCTCGAGTCGCGGCCACGAAGGAATCCAGGTCGCCTCCACGGCCGCCATCGGTCCCGACGACTGGCTGGTGCCGCACTACCGGGGCCTGGCCAACGCGATCGTGCGCGGGCTGACGATGAAGGAGTGGATGCTCGCCGTCTTCGCCAAGGCCGGCGATCCCCTGTCCGCGGGCCGCAACATCCCGGGCGGCTGCTACAGCTACCGCAAGCTGAAGATCGCTTCGGTCTCCCAGGTGGTGGCGAGCTGGATCCCGAAGGCGTCCGGCATCGCGTACGCCTCCAAGCTGAGAGGCGACGGCAGCGTGACCCTCTGCACGTTCGGTGACGGGGCCACGAGCCAGGGCGAGTTCCACGAGGGCATCAATTTCGCAGCCGTCCACCGCCTCCCGGTCGTCTTCGTCTGCGAGAACAACAGCTACGCGATCTCGGTGCCGATCCGGCTGCAGATGGCCAACCCGAATGTGGCTGACCGCGCGGCGGGCTACGGCATCGCAGGGGTCACAGTGGACGGGACCGACGTTCCTGCCTGCTACGACGCGTGCCGCGAGGCTGTGGCGCGGGCGCGCCGCGGCGAAGGGCCGACCCTGATCGACGCCAAGATCTGGCGCATCAACTCGCACACTTCAGAGGACAACCAGGTGAAGTACCGGACCAGGGAAGAGCTGGATGAGGCGTCGCGCCACGACCCGATCGTCAGGTTCACCGCGTGGCTGATCGAGAGGCGCTGGATCACCAATGAAGGCGCGGCCGGCGTGCAGGCCGCCTGCGACGAGGAGGCGTCTGAAGCGGCCGACTGGGCCGAGCAGCAGCCCGACCCGGCGCCCGAAGACGCGCTCAAAAACGTCTTCGCCTGATCTCGACCCAAACTCAAGAACGGCTAGTTAGACTGACGAACGATTTTGGACAAGGAGCCTGCGGCCCCGAATGATTCGACTCCTCCCGAGAAGGATCCCGAGGAGCCTGCCGCCGCGGTCCCGACCAGCGAGACGACGCCGGTATGGGCCCATACCGTCCCGGTAGAGCCCGCCGAGGACAGCGCGCCGAGCGGGCCTGAGGACGACGACGAACCGGCGGAGCCCCCGCTGCCGATGCAAAAGGGCGATCCGGACTGGTCGAAGGGTGAGAGCTCGGCCAACGGCGAGGGCGCGAAGGCGACGCCCGAGTGGGCCGAGACGGTGCCGACCACGTTGGAAGGGGAGCTGGATGAGGCGACCGCCACTATTGAGCCGGTCGCAGACGAAGCGGCCGAGCCGGAAAAGAAAAGCCCTGAACCCGAGCCCGAGCCCGAGGCGGTTGCTGACGCTGAGCCCCAGCCCGAGGCAGTTGCTGACGCTGCGCCCGAGCCTGAGCCGGAACCAGAGGTCGAGGCCGAACCCGAACCCGAGCCCGAGCCGGCCCACGCCGCCGAACCCCCGATGGTCCACGTGAGCGAGCCTCCTCCCGCGGTCGTGGCCGACCCGGCAAAGTCAACTTGGCCACAGGCCGCGGAGGCGTCCCCTGCGCCTGCCGCGGAATCCGACATCTGGCCCCCCGAGCCCCCAACCGAGCGAGCAATGCCCGCGTGGCCGCCGCCCTCAGAGCTCGAGATACCGGAAACTCCGGCGCAGGCGATTCCGAGCTGGCCCGACTCGTTCGACGCCGTCGAGCCGGCGCTGGCTCCGGCCCCCGCGGCCCCGACACCCCCGACGCTGACACCCCCGACGCTGAGACCCGAGCCCCGGCCGGCGCCGGTGGCCCCGACCCCGCCGACCCCGGTCGCGTCAGCGCCGCCCGCGGCTTCAACCCCGCCGCCCCCGCCCCCACC
>JBKPCF010000095.1:0-12977 GCA_046727235.1 Candidatus Dormiibacterota bacterium | reverse complement strand
CGGGGGAAATCGGGTGCTCGGCGTAGCGATCTATTCGTATGCGTCGACGTCGGTCTACGGAACCGACGACTTTTACGGCTCTCCCGACCTGGCAAGCGGTCTCCCCCGCCAGCCCTACTCCGGAGGAATCACCAGCGATGTGGGACTCGCCGGCCGGGCGCGGACGTTCAATGAGTGGTTCATGACCCAGCTCTCGCAGCCCGATTATTACCGTGACGTGCAGCTCGGCTGGGTGGCAACCCAGCCCGTCTTCGTGCAGCCCGCACCCGTGCCAGTTCTATGAACATCCCGCGGCCAAGCGCAATCCTCCGGCTGGTCGCGTTCGCGGTGGCGGCTGGACTGGCGATGGCGGGTGTGCAACCGCTGCTCGCCGCGGGCAGCGGCCTGGTGGAGATGCGTTGGGCGGTGGGCCTGAGCGCGCCGGCGGTGGTCACGGCGGGCCTGGTTTTCGGCGCGGGCCGCATGCTCGACCGCGGGGATAGGTTCCAGCCGCCGTGGTACTCGGCGTGGCTCCTGCTACCCGGCTCCTTTCTGCTGGCGGGCGCCGCCGCCATGTGCATCTTCGGCGCCCTGGTCGAGTTCTCCCTCATCCCGTGGACCATGTGGGTCCTGCTGATCAGCGGGGGGCTTCTGTGGGCCGCCGCCATGGTGCTGGTGCGCAGCCGATCCCGCTGACGCCCGCGAGAGGCGGTCCTGGATGGCGCGGCGTCCTCGCTCGATGGCCTTCACGCCGTCGCCACCCTTGAACCCGCTGTTCGCGCCGCCGAGCAAGCTGTCGAGCTCCCACGCGAGCTGTTCCGGATCGACCTCGGGGTCGATGTCGCCTGCCTGCTGCGCCTCTCGAACGGCGCGCTCCAGGGTGTAGGACCAGTAGTTCTTCTTCTCGAGCGCAGAGTCGCGGACCGGTCCCGGCCGCCTGCTGTCGAACTCTTCGGCCACCGCCTCGAAGAAGCAGCCACCAGGAAACACCCCTCGTTCGACGTAAGAAAGCCACGCGTTGCACAGGGCGAGGACGCGCCCGGCGCCGCGGGGCGCGGCAAGAGCGGGACGGATGACCTCCTCGGTGAAGATGTGGGCCGCCGTCTCGATGGTCGCCAGGTGCAGCTCCTCTTTGGAGCCGAAATGGGCGAAGAGCCCGCTCTTGCTGATCCCCAGGTCGCCGGCGAGGCGCTGCAGGGAGATCGCTTCCAGGCCTTCGGCAGACCCCACCCGCGCCGCGTGCAGAAGAATCGCCTGCCGGGTCTTCTGGCCTCGCAGGCGGCGGCGGTCGGTCGATTGTTGAACAGCCACTGGGTTTACGCCAGATATTAGCACGAACGGTCGGTTACTATTGACTTATACGACCGGTCGTGCTATTTGTTTGGCTTGGAGGCTGAGTGCAGATGATCGAGATCGAGGCGGGATGCAACGGACGGCTCGGGCTGGCGAGCCTGGATCCATCGGACACGGAGCTGGCGGTGAGGCTCTTTCATCGCCTGTCGCCGGAGTCGGTCTATCGCCGATTCCACAGTCCGGTGGTCAGAGCGGAGTACTTCACGTCGCTGCTCTTGCGGCTCGACCACCACGAACGGGAGGCGGTGGCCGCGGTCGAGGATGGCGAGCTGGTCGGGGTCGCCCAGTACTCGCGGCCGGCCGGCTCGGTCCACGCCGACCTGGCCATCGTGGTCGCCGACGCGTGGCAGCGGCAGGGGCTGGGCACGCGGCTGGTCGCAGCGCTCGCGGAACGCGCGAAGGCGGAAGGGATCACCGGCTTTACGGTCGACGTGCAGGGCGACAACGTCGGCGTGCTGAAGCTGCTGAAGCGGATCGCGCCCGGCCTCCGCCTCGTCTTTTCCGGCGGAGTCGGGGAAGGGGTCATACCATTGCCGGCCGAGCGGGCGTCGTGAGCAACCGGGAGCGGATCCGGATTCTCCGGAGCACGAAAGAGCTCGCCCGCTTCGGCGAGTCGCAGCTCCGCCACCTCGCGTCGTACGTCGACGAGCAGTGCGTCGGAGCGGGATCGCAGCTCGCTGCCGAGGGACGGCTCTGCCATCAGCTGCTGATCGTCGCATCGGGCCGGCTCGAGACCTGTCGCGACGGCCGCCGGGAGGTGCTCGAGCCGGGCGACATTTTTGGGTGGCGCGCGATGCGGGAGCGAGGTCTGAACGAAGCAAGCGTCTCGGCCGTCACGCCGTCACGTCTCCTGGTGATGAGCCATGAACAGTTCAGGGCGGTAGACGGCCTGACGCTGAGCTGATCCGGGCGTCTCCGCCGCCAAATTTCCAGGGCCCTGGCTGGGCCCTCCCCACCTCCGCTGGTCCCTCCCCCGCCAGCAACACCTCGGGCGAGGCTAGGCGAAAAAAATCGCCCGATCAACCCAGCCTGTTAAGGGAGCGCGATCACCCCGACGCGCGCGAGTGCATCATTCCGGCCCCCGTCAACGTTCGCCGCAGGCACACAGCAACCCACATCCGGTACGGCCGCCACGACTCCGCAATCTGGCCGAGCTCGGCGTAGCTCGGATCGTGGCTCAGTCCGTATTCGTTGCGCACCGCGCCGAGGAGCCGCGGCTCGGCCGTGGGCAGCTCATCTACCGCGCTCAGCGCACGCAGGCGCACGAGTTGAGAGCCGAACTCACCGATTCCCCGGAGCTGTTTGAGCCTCGTGAGCGCCTGGTCTTGCGGCAACGCCCGCAGCGTCTGGGTATCCAACTCGCCGGCGAGCGCCGCCCGTCCCAACTCGTTGAGATATTCGACCTTGCGCCCGAACAGGCCCTTGAACGATTTCAGCTCAACCAGCGCCTCCGGCGCGGGAAAGCAAAAGAGGCGATGACCGTGGATGTCGATCGATGCGCCGAGCTCGCGACACATCCGGTCCTTGACGCCCTGCGCCTGGCGCATCGCGATCCGCGAAGAGATCAGGCTCCACGCCGCGGCCTCGTACGCGTTGGACCAGTTGACCGGGCGAAACCCCGGGAACTGCGCTGCAGCCGGGCCACGACCGCGTCGCGCCGCGCAAGGTCAGGCCAGCCGCGCGCGTCCACGTCAAGGCTCAGGATTCGCGCCGTCTGTTGCTTGACCTCGTCCGGAGCAGCCTCACCATAGACCGTGCCGTGCACACGCCCCGCCGCGTGCTGCTGCAAGCAGACCCCCACCGGGATCCACCCGCGGTCGGTCAAGAACGCCAGGTGCAGATGGCCCTCGGTCTTCCCGCCTTCTGACGGGGCTTCGTGCCACGCGTCGATAAAGCCAGCGCTCTCACGTAGCGAGTACTCGCCGAGTGGTTCGAGCTCGAAGGTGCGCGATCTGGTTGCATCGCTCATTTCGCGCCGGCGTGCCACGCGACGGCAACAAAAAAGGCCGGTCGCACATGGCGCCGGCCTTGAGAGAGCGTTTGCTTAGGCGAGCTTGATCCGGTTTGCACGCGGGCCCTTCTGGCTCGGCTCGATTTCGAAGCTGACCCGCTCGCCCCCTGCCAGCGAATCAAAGTTCACGCTCGAGTCAAGGCCTGTGCGGTGGAAGAAGTATTCCTTACCGTCTTCGGCCGCGATGAAACCAAATCCCCGGTCCGAGACCAGTTTCTTGATGGTCCCTGTCGGCATCGACAAACTCCTCTTCTCGAAAGCTGTTGACGAACGCACGGGTCCTTTCGAGAAGATCCGACCGCGGCGAACATCACCCGACTCCGGGGACGGAACTACCTTACCACCGAACCCGCGGCTCTCTAGACGGCCAGAAGACCGACACCGACGAGCGTCGCCGCGGCCCCGGCCAGCTTCAACGAGGCTCGATTGCGCTCCCCCAGCCGCCAGACGCCCCACACCGCCACCGCCACCACCGCGATCTCGCGCACCGGCGCCACCACGGCCAGCGGAGCGAGGCTGAGGGCCCACAGGACGAGGAAGTACCCGGCCCAGAAAAACGTCCCGATCAGGGCCGACTGCCGCCAGGTCGGCGGCTGCACCGAGGTAGCTGTCCGGTACAGGCGCAGAGCCGACGCGACCCAGATCGAGATCGGCAGCTCGATCGCCATCAGCGTGAACAGCAGCCACGCGTAGAGGTACGGCGTCGCCATGCGAACGCCGATCCGGTCGACAGTCGTGTACGAGGCGATGGCCACCCCGGTAAGCAGCGCCGGCAGCGTGGCGCGGCCGCCGGCCTGGGAGACCGTCACGGCGAGGATTCCCACAAGGAGCAGACCCACCCCGATGAGCTGGGGAGAGGTGAGGCGCTCGCCCAGCAGGGTCAGCCCGACCAGGACGCTGAGCAGCGGGGCCGAGCCGCGGGCGATCGGATAGACCGACGAGAGCTCGCCCCGCCGATACGCTGCCGAGAGGAGCCACAGGTAGGTGGTCTCGAGCAGCGATGACGCAAGGCACAGCAACGCGGCGCCGATCGACAGGTGGGGCGCGCCGAGTAACAGCCAGGTCAAAGGCAGGGCGACGGTCGCCACCACCGCGGCCATCAAGCTCGCGCGACGGAAAGTGGTGATCGGATCGGCGCTGACTTTGACGAGGACGTTCCACGTCCCGTGGAACACCGCTGCCGCGAGCGACATCGCGACCGCGACGGCGATCATTCGCGATCGAGCGAGCGTGGACGAGCGAGAAGACGACCGACCACGCGGTAGACCTCAGGGTTGACGACCAGTCCGTTGTGGGATCCCCAGGCCGGAATGGCGGGGACGTCGGGCCGCAGGCACGAGCGGAAGTTCACAACGTCGTCCGCCCTGGTGTAGATCGAGGTCGTGGGCACCAGCGGCGCCAGCTTGAGGTCGTACGTGAAGCGCCCTTCAGGGTTCAAGCGGCGACCGTAGGCCAGCTCGTTGGCGACCCTTACCACCCCGACAGCGTGGTGGGTGACCGCGGCAAGGTCGGTCCAGTCCGCCAGCGGCGATCCCAGTGCGATCACCTGCTCGATGGTCTTCGGCTTGCGCTGAGAGAGCACCTTGGCAAGCAGGCCGCCGCGGCTGTGGCCGATCAGGCTGACCTTGGAGTCCGTCTCCTTCTGGATCTCGGCCACCCGACGCCGGAGCACGGCCAACATGCGCTCCGAGTGCTGGACGTTCAGGAAGATCCCGGACAGGTAGGCTCGGTAGCCGATTCGCCGCAGCCAGCCTTCGAGCACACGAAGCGTCCAGTCCCCGGCCAGGAAGCCTGGGATCAGCAGGACCGGCCGCCCGTCACCACGTGGCACCCCGCGTCCGCGGAACACGGGGTCTCGGAGCAGGGCCGAGAACTCGCGGACGGCGAGCGGGTTCCACAACCTCACAGGCAGCGATGGTAGGTGTTCGCCGTCCGACGCGATCCTGCCCCTGATCTCATTTGTTTGATCAGACAGTATGTTAATTTGATTTGGTGATTCGCCGGCAGTACCGGTTGGGCCGGCGCCAGGCTTCGGTCGACCGCACGGCCGCCGCCATCGTGGCCGCAGCCCGCCAGGTCCTGATCGAGAGCTCCCCGTCCGGCCTCAGCGTGGGCGTCGTGGCCCGGCGGGCCGGCGTGTCGCGGCTCACGATCTACAACCGCTTCGGGTCCAGGGCCGGCCTGATCGAGGCTGCGGTCCCTCATCCGATGCTCACCGAACCCGACTCTGAGGACCCCCGTGAGGCGCTGAGGCTGCTGCTTCAACGCGCCTGCTCGGCCTGGGCCGCCGACCCCGCGCTCTTCCGCCACCTGCCGGACTCGGAACAGGGGGATCCCGACGCCGCGCGGCGCCTGGCCGAGCGCCTTGCCTCCGCTGACGCCCTGCGGGCCGGCTGCTCGTTGCGGGAAGCGCAGGACGTGATCGGCGCCCTCACCTCCTTCGCGCTGTTCGACCGGCTTCACCAGGGCGGGCGCCGCTCGGCCGCCGCAGTCGCCGAGATCCTGATGCGCCTGGGGGCCGGGATCCTGGCGTAGGATTTTGACGCAGTGCGGCATAAAGTCGCGAACGTCGGCGGATCGGTCCACTACATCGACTTCGGCGGCTCCGGGCCGACCCTGCTCATGCTCCACGGCCTTGGCGGCAACGCGCTCAACTGGATGGCGGTTGGACCGCAGATCGCCAGGACCCATAGGGCGATCGCGCTCGACCTCGCCGGCTTCGGCCAGACCCCACTCTTCGGCCGCTCGGCGACGGTAGGCGCCAACGCGTCGCTGGTCCATGACTTCATCGAGACGGTGATCGGGGAGCCAGTCCTCCTGATGGGCAACTCGATGGGCGGCCACATCACGATCCTGGAGGCGGCCGAACACCCATCCTCGGTGATCGCATGCGTCCTTGTCGATGCCGCGATACCAGGCGTCCACGTGCGCAGGCCAGAGCCGTTGATGCTCGGCGCGATGGCGGCGCTTTCGATTCCCGGTCTCGCGAGCACGCTGCTCGACCGCCGGCTGCGCGAGCTGGGAACCGAAGCACTCGTCAAGCGCGCACTCGAGCTCGTGTGCGCCGATCCGTCGCGTGTGGACCCGGCTGTCGTCGAGGCGCACGTCCGGCTCACTCGCGAGCGCGAGCACCTCGGGCGCCAGAACGCGCGCGCGTTCATCCAGGCTTCGCGCTCGATCGGATTGCGCATGGCGGATCCGCGATTCTGGTTCAGGGTTGCAGCGGTGACAGCAAGAACGCTGATCGTTCACGGAGGCCTGGACCGATTGATTCCCGTCGCGGCGGCACGGGAGCTGCACCGGCGACGACCTGACTGGCCGCTCGAGGTTCTCGAAGGCGTCGGTCACGTGCCGATGATGGAAACGCCGGATCGTTTCATGCGGGTGCTGCGCGGGTGGGACGGATTTAGAATCCCCCTTCAGCCCGCTGCAGTCTCATGACGGAGTCGCAACCAGCAGCAACAGTTGGCCACGGAATCAGAACCACCACATAGCAGGCGCCCGGGACGGTCACACGTCTCGACGTCGGTCCTGCCCCAGTTTCGCCGGCTCGGCCGCTGGGACCCGATTCCTCCGATGTGGCTGGAAGGGCGCTTCTACCTCGAATTCCTCCGTTTGATCCGCGACCCGGTCTTTCGCGGCGTTGACGTACCCGCAGGGCTGCACAAGCCGGTCCTGCTCATTCCCGGGTTTCTCGCCGGCGACTGGACGCTGCGCACGCAGTACGACTGGCTGCGTCGAGTCGGCTACCGGCCGCGTCTTGCCGGGTTGTCATTCAACGTCATGTATTCGGAGGTCATGCTCCGGCCGCTCATCGACGCGTTGCTCGCCATGAACCGGAAAACCGGGGCCCGAGTCTCGATCGTCGGTCACAGCAGAGGTGGTGTGCTGGCCAAAGTCCTCTCCCATCGCAAGCCTGACCTCGTCGAGCAGGTGATCACCCTCGGCTCGCCGTTGAGCGATCCGTTCGACGTGCATCCGCTGACGATGGCAGGCGTGCACGCCGCCCACCTGTTCAACGCGGTGCGGTACCGGCACGCGGCCTCGGTCGAGATGCGCTTCCTCCGCGACCTGCGGTCCGCGCCTCGCGTTCCCCTGACCTCCATCTACTCGCGCTCCGACGGTGTCGTCAACTGGAAGGCATGCCTGCGGCCGGATGTGAACGCGGTCGAAGTGCGCGGCAGCCACGTCGGGCTCGCGTTGAACCCGGAGGTGTACCGGATCCTGGCCCACCTCCTTCCGGCCCCGTGGCGAACTAACTAAGATCGATTCAGAAGCGGGAGCTCGTCTTCTCGAGCCGGGCTGAGAGGGCGCCGACGCGCCGACCGCATGAACCTGAACTGGGTAATGCCAGCGGAGGGATGGGCATGGAAAGCACCGCCGTCGCGCGCGACGAATTTTTCAAGATCGAATCGCTCGGGCTGGAGGCGGTTCCAGATGCGCAGCGGCACGGCAAGCCACGCGAGCTCGGCTTCCTGTGGGCCGGCGCCTTCGTCAATTACGCGAGCGTGCTGACGGCGAGCCTCCTCACCAACTATTTCGGCCTCGGCGTGTGGGACGGGCTGCTGGCGGTCGCCGTGGGCTCGGTCGCCGGCGCGCTGATTCTCGGCCTGCTCAGCAACACCGGCGTGCGTTCGGGCCTGCCCCAGATCATCTTCACGCGCCGCCTCATGGGCGGCGCCGGCGCGAAAGCCGGCGCCTTTCTGTCCCTCTTTCTGGCCGTGGGCTGGTTTGCCGTGGACACCGTGATCGCCGCCCAGGCAGGCTCTCAGCTGCTGGGCGGAGGCGGTCGGTTTGCAACAGTCGCATGGACAGTGGCGATAGCCGCCACAAGCATCGCCGTGGCGATCTACGGGCACAAGACCATCCAGGTCCTAGAGAGCTGGGGTGCGATCGCCTTCGCGGGGCTCTCGGCGGCCCTCTTCATCGCGCTCGCCGGCCAGATGAACTGGTTCGCCGGTCCCGCGCGTGGCGGGGCCGATTATCCCGGCGCTTTCATCCTCGGCTTCATGTCCTGTTTCGCGCTGGTCGCCTCGTGGTATCCGTTTGCGAGCGACTACTCGCGTTACCTGCCTCGCTCGAGCTCGGCCCGCGCGGTCACGTTGTGGCCGGTCGCCGGAATCGTCCTCCCGATGCTGCTGCTCGGACTCTTCGGGCTCCTCATCCCGACCATCGATCCAAAGCTCGCTGCGAGCGACCCGAACGGGCCGATCGCCGTCATCAGCAAGCACGGCGGCTGGGTGGCGGTGCCGTTTTTCCTGTTCGTGATCGTCGGTGAGATCTGGGCGAACTATCTGGACGTCTACACCGCGGGTCTGGTCACGCTGACTCTCGGTGTTCGTCTCCAGCGCTGGCAGACCGCGCTCGGATGTGGCGTCCTCGGGGCGATCCTCGCCGCCTACGCGGTGCTGATCACCGATTTCCACACTGCCTACACAGACTTCCTGATCCTCACCTACCTGTGGGCTCCGGCGTGGGCCGCGGTCGTGCTGCTGGCGTTCTTCGTGCTCAAAGACACCCGTCCGACGCACGCCCTCGCCGCCTGGCTCGTCGGGACCGTGGTCAGCCTCGTGTTCGTCAACTACCCGAACCTGTTCGGCGGAGTCTTTCCGAGCGTCAACTTTCCCAACCAGGCGCTGATCGATTTCCTCCATGGAGCAGACCTGAGCGGACTCATCGGCCTGGCCGTCGCGGCCGGAACCTATGTGGCTTTGAGGCGAGCGCAGCGATGAAGCTGCCGGTCGTGATGACGATCGCCGGCTCTGACTCCGGAGGCGGCGCCGGGATCCAGGCCGACCTCAAGACGTTCGCGGTGTTGGGCGTGCACGGAACCTCGGCCCTGACCGCGATCACGGCTCAGAACACGACCGGCGTCACCGAAATCCTCGAGCTGCCCACGGCCCTGATCCGCGAGCAGATCGAGGTTGTGGTCAAGGACCTCGGGGTGCAGGCGGCAAAGACGGGAATGCTCTCGAGCGCGGCGATCATCGCCGCGGTCGCCGAAGCCATCGAACACCACGGGATCCGCAACCTCGTCGTCGATCCGGTGATGGTTGCCAAGGGTGGCGCCAGGCTGCTGCGCGAAGACGCGGTGACGGCTATGCGAGAGCGGCTCCTCCCGCTGGCGGCCGTACTGACTCCGAACCTCCCCGAGGCGGAGGTGTTGCTCGGTCGCGAGATCAGAAACCTCGACGACCGACGCCACGCTGCGCGTGACCTCGCGGCGATGGGTGCGCGGGCTGCGGTCGTCAAAGGCGGCCATGCCGAGAGCGATGTGACGGACGTGTTTTGCGACGGATCCCGTCTGGTCGAGCTCGAAGGGGAAAGGATCGAGACTCAAAACACCCATGGCAGCGGATGCGTTTTTTCCGCGGCGATCACCGCACTCCTTGCACGCGGCTCCGAACCGCTCGACGCGGTTCGGGAGGCCAAGTCTTTCACTGCTCACGCCATCGCCGGCTCACTCGAAGTGGGCCGCGGCCACGGCCCGGTGAACCCGATGTTCGCCGTCAGGGTGGGCAGGTAAGCTTTCGTCCGATGAGCAAGCGAAAGCGCGCCAGCCTCGGCAAGACGCCTGACCCGAACTCGACGGCGGCCGGCGACGAGGGATCCGACGACGCCTCCGTCAAGGACGACATGGTCCATGTGACGCCCGACCTTCTGGCAGGCGGTCCGGACATCTTTGCGGGCAAGAAGGCGGAGGAAAGTGGCGCTGCTCCCGACGCCGAAGGCGAACCAGCCGAGAAGCCGGAGATGGTCGAGGCGTCCGAGGCGTCCGAGACCGCCGAGGTGGGCGAGCCCGAGAAGACGATGACTCCGGCCGAGACGCCGTCGGCTCAGGTCACCGAGGCACCACCGGCGCCGCCGCCCTATGTCAACGCGGTCCCGTATCCAGGCCAGGCACGGCGCCCGGGGTCGAGCGCCGCGCTGGGCATCGTGCTCGTGGTCGTCGGGATCTTCGCCCTGTTGGTGGTGATCTCCGGCGTCGACCTCACGCAGTACGGATGGCCGCTTTTCATCATCATCCCCGGCCTGACGCTGCTCGTCGTGGGCTTTGTCAGCGTCGGCGCCGCGGCAACGATTCCGGGGGGCATCGTCACCGTGCTGGGCCTCGTGCTCGCCTACTCGGGCGCGACCGACCACTGGGCGATCTGGGCATACGCATGGTCGCTCGTCATTCCGGGCGGAGTCGGACTCGGCATGTACTTGCAGGCCCTGCGCGATCGCGATCGCCACGCGCTCGCGACAGGTCGCACGCTGATGTTCATCAGCCTGATGATCTTCCTGATCGGGTTCGTTCTCTTCGAGTCGATCCTGGGCGTGAGCGGGCGCGATGCGTTCGGCCCTGTCGGCAAGGCGGCGCTGCCGGCGCTGCTGATCGTCGTCGGGGTCATCCTGCTGGTGCGCAGCGTCCAGCGCACACGCCAGGCCTAGATCCCGAGCCCCTTCAGCCGTTCCGCGAGCTGCTCGCGGGTTATCTGGTATTCGGAGCCGTTTCGATACGGCTTGAAGCCAATCGCGCGGTTGATGGCCAGCATGGGCGCGTTGGAACCGGCGTTGTCGGTGACGATCCACTGGGTGTCGGGGTAAAGCTCGCGGACATGCAGCAGCATCGCTGCCTTGACCCACTTCCCAAGGCCGCGGCCGCGCGCGGCGGGCTGCACTCCCGTGAAACGCTGGTGGATGATCGTGGGCCGGTACGGAGCCCAGACGACGTCGGTGATGCCTGACATCGTTCCGTCCGGCTCTTGGGTGAGCACCGTGTGCTGCACCTCACCGCTCATGTCGAGCCGCTCATTGAAGTCGCGGATCGTTTCGGGTGTGACTACGATCTCGCCGCGGTCGAGCTGCTCGAACGGGATGGTGTTCAACATCGCCGAGAGCTGGGGTGCGAATTCGGCCCATCGCTCTTCGGGCATGTGGCCGTCGATGATCTCGACCCTGGTCTGCGGCGACCGCCGGGCGCCGTCGGCGACCCATCGCTCCAGCTCCGGCCAGTCGAGCTCGGAGAACTTCAGCCGGCTCTCGATCGAGCTCAGCTTGGCCTCGGCACCCAGCCACCTCATGAATTCGTGTCCCGACTCCTGCTCGACCCAGAAGTCGAGCTTGGTCGCGCCGCGACGATCCATCTGCCGAAGCACGACGGGCAGCATTGACGTCCAGATCCCGCGACGCCGCATCTCCGCACGCACGTAGATGTCGGCTTCGTAGATGTGTTTGTTGGATTCGTACTCAGGCGACTTCGGCGTGAGTGCAAAGCCTTGCAGCCAGCCGAGCACCCGTCCGCCGTGAGAGACCTCGAAGCGCTCTTCGACATGAAAAGGGTTGTCCCGCTTCATGTGCGCTTCCTCGTCAGCGTCGGGGCGGATGGGATCGTCGGGCCGTAATTCGTCCTGCCGCTCACGCCGAAACTGGTGGAACCGCTTCCAGAAATCGGCGTCCTCGGTGACAGGATCGACTGAAGTCGGAATCAACTCCCCCGCCATGCCGCATCGATAATCTCACAGGAGTGTCATCGACCCGCCCGTTCAAGGTTGGAGTGACGATCCACCCCCAGCAGTGCACCATCCAGGAACTGCGGGATGCGTGGCGCCGCGTGGACGGGCTCGGCGTGGACAGCATCTGGTTCTGGGACCACTTCTTTCCGCTGTACGGCAATCCCAACGGCAATCACTTCGAATGCTGGTCGCTGCTGGCGGCCGCCGCCGTCGATACGCGTGCGCCGCAGATCGGTCCGATGGTCACGTGCATCGGCTACCGCAACCCAGACCTCCTCGCGACGATCGCTGCGACCGTGGACCAGCTCTCCGGCGGAAGGCTGGTCTTCGGGCTCGGCGCCGGCTGGTTCGAGCACGACTACGACGAGTACGGCTACGAGTTCGGAGAGGCGGCCGATCGGGTGCGCTCGCTCAAGGAGGCTCTGCCGCGAATCAAACGACGCATCGAAAAGTTGCGACCGGGGCCGGCCGGACCGATGCCGATCCTCATCGCGGGGCGTGGCGAGAGGGTGATGCTCCGGCTCGTCGCCGAGCACGCCCAGATGTGGAACACGATCAGCTCCCTGGAGGAGTACCCCGAGAAGGCGGCAGTGCTCGACGACTGGTGCCGGCGCCTGGGTCGGGACCCTCGCGAGATCGAGCGAACCGCGAACGTGAGCGGCCTCAGCCCCAAGGTGATCGACGGATGGCTGGAGGCCGGCCTGCAGCACTTCGTCCTGCGCCTCGCCAGCCCGTTCGACACCAGAGATGTCGAGCGAGTGCTGAAGATTAGAGACTCCTAAGAATTTCCCCGGCAGGCGCCGGCGACCGGCCCGATCCGCACAATGGCAGAGGGGGGTTATTGTGGCTGGCCCACTAACAATTTATATGGCCCCGCCATAGCATTTTGTGCACCACACCCTCTTCGCGGCGCGAGGCTCCTACCGCTTGGTCAGGAGCCTCGTTTTATGTCGCGGGTGAGGCAGGTCTCCCCCGCGTGCCCCCTCCTTCCACACAGAACGTCTGGGTGGCGTTTGGTAATGAACGCCTGGGTGACGGCCAGAATGAATCCAGCCTATGGCTCCACATCGTCTAATTCATAGGTCGCGGGGGAGGCGGGCCTCCCCCACGGGCCCCCTCCTTCCACATGCAACGTC
>JBKPCF010000094.1:0-18307 GCA_046727235.1 Candidatus Dormiibacterota bacterium | reverse complement strand
GCGGACGTCGAGATCGTGAACCCCGACCTCTACATCTGCACTTTGGCCGCGAAAGGCCACCTGCGGATGGAGCTCAACGTCGAGAAGGGCAAGGGCTACGTGCCGGCCGAGCGCAACAAGCACGAGGGCCAGCCGATCGGCGTGATCCCGATCGACTCGATCTTCTCCCCGGTGGAGAAGGCAAACTTCGTCGTCGAGAAGACCCGTGTCGGCCAGTCGACGGACTACGACAGGTTGATCATCGAAGTCTGGACCGACGGCACGATGTCGCCCGAGGAGGCGGTGAGCCATTCCGCTGACCTGTTCACAAAGCACCTCAAGCTGTTCGTGAGCTTCCCGGACGCGATCGACCAGTCCGAGCAGGACAAGCGCGGCGAGAAGACCAGCCAGGACCGGCTTATGGACACGCCGATCGAGGAGCTCGACCTTTCGGTGCGGGCGTTCAACTGCCTGAAAGCAAATGAGATCCAGACCGTCGGCCAGCTGCTCCAGAAGCGAGAGGAGGAGCTGCTGGCTTTGCGCAACTTCGGGCGCAAGTCGCTCGACGAGATCAAGGAGAAGCTCGTCGAGAAAGGCTTCATCAAGCCCGAAGACATGGGCACGGTCCTGCGCGGCTAGGCGATTCGATTTGCGTCACCAGAAGAGCGGCCGCCGCTTCAACCGAGACACCGACGCTCGCAAGGCGCTGATGCGCAACCTGTGCACGTCGTTGCTGGAGACCGGCCGGATCACGACCACCGAGGCGCGCGCGAAAGAGCTGCGGCGCTGGGTCGAGAGGCTCATCACCACGGCGAAGGGCCAGGACGTCAACGCCCGACGGCGGGTCAGCGCGGAGGTCTCCAAGCCGGAGGTCGTGGAGAGGCTGTTCTCCAACCTCATTCCTCGCCTGGCCGAGCGCCCGGGAGGCTACACCCGAATCATCCACAAGGGCCCGCGCCTGGGCGACGCGGCGCCGATGGTGATCATCGAATTAGTGGACTGAGGGGAGCACCCCCTCTCCCCTTCAGGGGAGAGGGCCGGGGTGAGGGTCGCCCAGAGAAGGAATCGCGCCCAGTTAAAAAGTGAATATCAAAGTCGTTCTGGAGTACGACGGGACGAACTTCGCCGGCTGGCAGCAGCAGGCGAAGGGCAGGACGGTGGAGGCCGAGCTGAAGAAGGCGTTGCGCTCGATCACGGGCAGCGACGTCGTCGTGCATGCGGCAGGGCGCACTGACGCGGGCGCGCACGCCGAGGGGCAGGTCGTCAATTTCAGGACCGACGGGCGGATCGCACCGCAGCGATTGGTTGCGGCCCTGAACGCCCGGTTGCCGGAAGACGTGGCCGTCCTTTCCGCAGAGGTCGTGCCCGACGATTTTCACGCCCGCTATTCCGCGCGCTGGCGCCGCTACCGCTACCGCTACCTCGACAGGCCTTCGCGACCCGCGCTCGAGCGAGGACGATGCTGGCACGTTCGGGAAAAGCTCGATGTCGAAGCGATGGCTGAGGCGGCGGCAGTGCTCAACGGAAAGCACGACTGGACCAGCTACTGCTCGGCCTCCGAGCCGGCCGGCGCGAGAGTGCGCGAGATGCGCTCCGCGCGAGTCAAACGGCGCGGTGCGTTCGTCGAGGTGGAGCTGGTGGCGGAGGGTTTCCTCCGAGGCATGGTGCGCAGCATCGCGGGCGCGCTGGCCGAGGTGGGACGTGGCAAGAGGCCGCCGAAGTGGGTGGGAGAGGTCCTTCGGGCGTGCGATCGCCGACAGGCGTCGCGCACCGCGCCCGCCCGAGGGCTGACATTGATGGAAGTGATTTACTGAGGAGCGCCGGGCGCGCGCAGGGCGCCCATTGGAAAGGATGAGCAAACAGAAGACGTGGACCGCGAAAGCGGCGGACCTGAAAAGTGATTGGTTTGTTGTGGATGCGACAGACCAGGTGCTCGGCCGCCTGGCGTCTGGCGTGGCCGCGATCCTCCGTGGCAAGCACAAGCCGACCTTCACCCCGCACATGAACAGCGGCGACCACGTCGTCGTCATCAACGCCGCCAAGGTGAAGGTCACCGGCACCAAGCTCCAGACCAAGGAGTACACGCGGTACACCGGCTACCCGGGAGGCCTTCGCCGGCGCTCTCTACAACGCGCCCAGGAGCTCGACCCGACGTTCCCCGTGATGACGGCCGTTCGCGGCATGCTCCAACGCAACACCCTCGGGGCCGATATGCTGAAGCGCCTTCGCGTCTACGCCGGCGCGGAGCACGGGCACCAGGCGCAGAAACCGAAGGTTGTCACCTTCGACTCCAAAGGAAACATGAAGATTGGCTGACACCCTGCTTCGAGGCACCGGCCGGCGCAAGAACGCGATCGCGCGCGTCCGACTGCAGGCTGGCGAAGGCCGCGTGACCGTGAACGAGAAGGACCCGCTCGCCTACCTCGGGCGCCGCGTGCTGGAAATGGCCGCGCTGGCGCCTCTGCGCGTGACCGGGACGCAGCGCAAGTTCGACCTCTCGATCAAGGTGATAGGGGGCGGGACCAGCGGGCAGGCCGGCGCCATCGCGCACGGCATCGCTCGCGCGCTGATCCGCTACGACCCCGACTTCCGCCCGCCCCTGAAGAAGGCCGGGCTGCTGACTCGCGACGCCCGCATGAAGGAGCGCAAGAAGTACGGACTGAAGCGGGCTCGGAAAGCTCCCCAGTACACAAAGCGGTAGGAGAGGCTCGTCGGCTCGAGTGGCCGGAGTGCTGGAACACCCGGGACCTGGGCGGGCTGCCCCGTCCGGGCGGCGTCACGCGGTCTCATGTCCTGATCCGGTCTGACAGCCTCGTCCATCTCAACGAGGCGGGGCGGGATGCCATGGCCGAGTACGGAGTGAGGACGGTGCTCGACCTGCGAAGCAACGGTGAGACGTTTAACAGCCCGAGCCCATTCGCCGCCGGGGACGGCGTGCGCTACGTGCACCGCGAGCTGATCGACGACGCGAACATGACGAACATCGGCGACCCGCAGAGCATGCTCGACCGCTACCTCTTCATAGTCGACAAGCGGCCGCACGCGTTCCGCGACATCTTCGAGGTCATCGCCCAGACCGACGGCACAGTGATCTTTCACTGCTTCGCCGGCAAGGACAGGACGGGCCTGATCGCGGCGATGCTGCTGTCGCTGGCCGGCGTGGCGCCGGAGCACGTCGCCGCCGACTATGCCGAGACCGACCTCCAGCTGGCACCCCAGTACGAAACCTGGATTGCCGAAGCCCCGGCCGACAAACGACAGGCGTTCATCGACGAGCTGCGATGTCCGCCCGAGCGCATCCTGGGCGTGTTGGAGCACTTCGACCGCCGTTGGGGCGGCGTCCACTCGTACCTCGAGGCCGCCGGGATGTCACCCGCCGCCATCGAGCAGATCTCGTCCAGGCTGGCCTAGGGGCCGGACAATCCCTTAACAGGCAGGGTAGCCGTCGCCAGAGCAGACGGCCACACTCGCCGGCATGAAAGAAAAACCCGCCGCCACCCAGCTCTACCGCTTGAACGTTGAACCTCGCGTCATCGACCAGCTGAGCAAGCTGGCCGCCCGCACCGGTGAACCGAAGACGCGCCTCGCCAGGCGACTCTTCACCGATGCCGTGATGAGCTTCAAACCGACCGGACCCGCGAAGAAGAACGGCGCTAAGCCTTAGCCGACTTCCGTGGTTGCCGGCGCAGGTTGCTCGGCGCGCGCGTACATGTCCTCGATTTGCGTGGCGTACTTGTCTGAGATGACTCGGCGCTTCAGCTTGAGAGTGGGAGTCAGCTCCGCCGACTCGGCGGTCCACTCGACGGGCAGGATGGTGAAGCGCTTTACGCCTTCGACCTGAGAGACGTGCCGGTTGGTTTCGTCCACCGCTTTCTGGATCTCCGCACGGACGGAAGGATGTTCGGCGAGGTCGGCCGTCGACGTGAAGGTGATCCCCGCTTTGCGGGCCCACAGCGGTGCCACCTCCTGGTCCAGCACGATGAGCGCACTGACGTACGGCCGTCGGTCGCCGATGACCGCCGCCTGTCCTACCAGCGGGTGCTGCTTCAGCAGCGCCTCGAGGTTGGCCGGCGAGATGTTCTTGCCGCCCGCAGTGATGATCAGCTCTTTCTTTCGGTCGATGATGCGGAGGTATCCCTCGTCGTCGATTGTGCCGACGTCGCCCGTGTGCAGCCATCCATCGGCATCGATCGTGTCGGCAGTCTTCTCGGGCTCTTTGTAATAACCGCGCATCAGGTTGCCGCCTCGCAAAAGAACCTCGCCGTCGTCGGCAATCTTCATCTCCACGCCCGGGTCCGCGATGCCGACGGTCCCGTTCTTGATTCGATCGAGTGGGTTGTAGGTGGCCCCGACCGTGCACTCGGTCATGCCCCAACCCTCCCAGAGCTTGATGCCCAGGGCCTGGAAGAACTCGATCACCTCGGGGTTGATCGGCGCGGCGCCGGTGATTGCAAACTCGACTTCCTCGAGGCCGACCTTGGTGCGGATCGCCATCCATACCGGGCGCGCCCGCTCGGCCGCCTCCAGCAGTTCGGCTGGCGGTTCCTGTCCGGCCTGTTGACACTTGACGAGCTTGCGGCCGACATCAATCGCCTTGAGGATTGCGTTACGCCGCTGCTCCTCAGGATCGGCCTGGATGCCGGCGCTCAGCGCCGCCTGCAGCTTTTCCCACACGCGCGGGACGCCGATCAGTCCGGTGGGCTTGACCTCCACGGCGTATGCGAAGAGCTGAGTGGGATCTGGGCAGAAAGAGACCGTCGTCTGCTGCCGGATCGCGCCGTAGTGCCCGACGAAGCGCTCAAACACGTGCGCAAAGGGCAGATACGAGATGTGGCGGCCTGCCGTCCTGTCGATGAAGGCCCGCGAGGATTCCGCCATCCAGCAGACGTTGCTGTGCGCCTCCATCACACCCTTCGGGGGACCTGTGGTGCCCGACGTGTAAACGAGAGTGGCCAGGTCGTCGGGCGTCACGCGGCGCCATTCTTCGAAGGCCGCGGGATCACTTTTGTCCTCCGCCTCGCCACGCTTGACCAGAGCTTGCCAGCTCAGGATTCGATCGTCGAGCGCGACGCCATCCGGCTCCATCACCACGATGTTTCTCAGCTTGGGGAGCTGGTCCCGAACGGCTTCGAACTTGGCCAGGAAGCCTGCGTTCTCGACGAAGGCGACCACAGCATCGCAGTGCGAAGCGATGTACTGGACCTGCTCGGGCGCCAGCGTGTTGTACAGGCTGACCGGCACGCCGCGCGCATGCAGCACTCCGAGGTCGGCAATCAGATGCTCGGGCCGGTTGCGGGCCATGATCACTCCGAACTCGCCTGGCTTGAAGTCGAGAGCCTTCAACCCCGCAGTGACGAAACGCACCTGCTCCCGGTACTGCGCCCAGGTCAGGGCCTGCCAGGCGCCCGATGCGTCTTTCCAATTGAGGGCTTTCTGGTCCGGTGCGTCCTTGCAGGTTCGCTCGAAGTTGGTGAGCACGGTCTTGCCGTGCGCGGCCTGGTCGATCTCAGCCCGCTCGGAGTTGACGTCTCGCGCCATGCTCGGGAATACACTACTCGTTGGTGGTGGGGCGAGTCTGATCTACGTTCGATCGCGCCGATCGATCGTGACCCTGGGGCTTGCGGCGCTGGTCTGGGCGGCGTTCTTCGGAATCCTGGGGGTGGGCGCTTTCGCACTGGCGGGAGGCGCCGTGGCAGGGGTCGCGCTGGGGGCGGGCGCCATGGGCGGCGTCGGCGTTGTCGTGTGGTGCGCCATCCAGCTCGTCCGATGGCCTGGAGCCCGGCTCGCGATCTTCCGCGACCGCCTGCTGGTGATCGAGGGTCGGACCGAGATGCGGGCGCTGTGGGGTCGCATGGAGTCTGTCACGCTGACGGATCCCAACGCCTGGCCCAGCGTTCGGCTCACCGACCGCCTGACGATCCAGCTCAGAGACGAGCAGCCGTTGAGCTTCAAGCCCGCGCAGGTCGGCCTCGATCCTGTCGCCTGCCGCGACTTGATCTTCCGCTTGCGTGACGACCCCAAGCTGCGGACCAGGCTGCCCGAGTTTGATTCTCTGCGTGACCTTGCGATCTCGCCGGTCGTGGCGGGGGAGCTGATAGAGCCCCGAATCTAGGCCAGAAGTGCGCCGCGCGCCTGGCCCAAGCGATCATGATCGCTCCTGTGATTTCGCTGAAGGGACGCGATTTCATCGACGTGGGCGACCTCACTCCTGAGGACCTTCGCCGCCTGCTCGACCTGGCCCACGACATCAAATCGGGCCACTGGAAGGAAAGGCCTCTCGAGGGTAAGCACGTGGCGATGCTGTTCCAGCGGCCGTCGCATCGAACGCGGGTGTCGTTCGAGGTGGGAATCGCCCGCCTTGGCGGCACGACCACGACGCTCACAAGCCAGGACGTGCAGCTCGGTTTCCGGGAGTCCGTTGCTGACGCGGCTCGCGTTCTCGACCGTTACGTGAACGGCGTGGTCGCGCGTTTGCGCTCTCATGCCGACCTGCTCGAGCTGGCCAGGGCGTCCGCGAAGCCAGTGATCAACGCGCTCACCGAACGTTCGCACCCCTGCCAGGTGCTCGCCGACGTCATGACGCTCGAGGAGGTCGGCGGCGACCTGGCAGCCCAGCACCTCGTCTACATTGGGGACGGCAACAACATCGCGACCTCGCTGATCGAGGCTTCCGGCCTTGCCGGATTCGGCCTGACCGTGGTGACGCCCCCGGGCTACGACCCCCCGCCATCGGTCGTGGAGAGGGCTCGTAGCATCAACTCCGGGAACCATCAAGTCACGCTGACGAACCAGATCGATGTACACGACGCCACCGCCATCTACACAGACGTCTGGGCCTCGATGGGGCAGGAGGACGAGCGCGCCGCACGCCAGAAGGTGTTCAGCGCCTACCAGATCAACGAGAGGCTGATGGACACCGCGCCCAGGGCGGTCTTCATGCACTGCCTTCCCGCGCATCGCGGGGAGGAGGTCACCAACGAGGTCATCGACGGCCCCCGCTCCGTCGTGTTTCAGCAGGCCGAGAAT
The DNA here is from genome assembly GCA_046727235.1 of Candidatus Dormiibacterota bacterium. Classification (GTDB taxonomy): domain Bacteria; phylum Chloroflexota; class Dormibacteria; order Dormibacterales; family Dormibacteraceae; genus 40CM-4-65-16. The sequence continues at coordinate 11,302 of JBKPCF010000094.1, read as the reverse complement.
CGTCTCTACGCACAGATGGCGCTGATGGCGGAGCTGCTGGCCGCGTGAACATCGTCCAGCAGTTCTACGCCCAGCTTCTGGAGGTGCTTCGCCACCTCGGGCCGGTCGAGGTCATCGACGTGCTCGTCGTCGCTTTCGTCCTGTATCAAGTGCTGCGGCTGTTGCGCGGAACCCAGGGGACGCAGATCCTGGTCGGACTGGTCCTGCTCGCGGTCCTGGGCGTGGCCGCGACGACCTTCAACCTCATCCTTCTGTCCTGGCTGTTCCGCAACGCCACATTTTTCATCGTGATCGCGGTGATCGTCATGTTCCAGCCCGAGCTGCGACGTGCGCTGGACCAGCTCGGCCGGATCAGCCACATCGGTCGACCTCTGTCCCGTTTCAACACCCGGCAGTACAACGAGGCGATCTCCGAGGCGATCCGGGCAACAGAACGTCTCAGCATCAAGAAAACCGGCGCGCTGATCGCGTTCGAGCGCGAGGTCGGCCTCGAGGACTACGCGGCCACCGGCGTGCGCATCAACGGCGAGATCTCGGCCGAGATGCTGCAGTCGATCTTCTATCCCAACTCGCCGCTGCACGACGGCGCGGTGATCGTGCGCGGCAACCGGATCGTGGCCGCCGGTTGCTTGCTGCCGCTGCCGGAGGAAGGGTCGGTCCGCGAGCGACTCGGCACCCGGCATCGCGCCGCCCTCGGCCTCTCGCTGGCCTCCGACGCTTTGGTGCTTGTCGTCTCCGAGGAAACCGGAAACATCTCCGTGATCGAAGAGGGAAAGATCAGCCGCAACCTCGACGCGGACAGCTTGCGCCGGAGGATCGCCTTGCGCGTCCCGTCGCCCAACGGCAACGGAATCTTCAGGCTGCGCCGGTGAGCTGGGGACTGATCACCGAGTCGTGGCGCCTCAAGCTGCTCGCGCTCGGGCTCGCGGTGCTCATGCTCGGAGCGGTCGCCTTCTCCCAGAACCCGCCGACGACAAAGAGCGTGACCGTGCCGCTCAGCTACACGGTTCCGCCGAACATCGTGCTGATCAATCCTCCCCGCAACACGACAGTCATCTATTCGGGGCTGGCGGACGTGATCAGCAGGGTCGACGCGAGCAACATGATCGCGTCCGTCGACGCGACTCGGGCCCAGCCCGGCACCGCCGTGCGCCTCAACATCCTGGCACGCTCGTTGCTCGGCAGCGGCGTCCAGGTGCAGAGCCCGGCGCCGATCGCCGTGACCGTCGACACCCGACAGGTCGTCGACCGCCTCGTTCAGGTGAACGCGCGCTCCGCGCCGGGCTGGAACATCGACCCCTCCAAGACGGTCGTCACCTGTCCGGGGGCGGCGAGCTCGAATCCGTGCAGGGTTCACTTCGACGGTCCGCTGAGCTGGCAGAACGGACTCAAGGCAGTCGCCACCGTGCCGGATCCCGTGACCGGGACGAACAACTTCCTCAACCGGCCGGTCGTGCTCCAGAACCCGGGCGGCCCCCTGGACCTGTCCGTTTTCACGGTGCCGACCGTGACGCTCGACGTCGACTCTGTCGACATCCACATGGAGGCGGTCACCGGGGTTACCAGCGCTCCCGTGCCCCTGGTCGACTCGCAGCCGATCCATCCACCCCCGGCGGGCTACCGGGTTACCGCCATCACCATCACGCCGCTGATCGTGACGATCAGTGGTGACCCGGCGGCCATCGCGCGTGTGCGCAACATCGCGCTGCCAGCGGTCGATCTGAGCAAGAGCACATCGGACGCAACTTTCACCGTCCCGATCCCCTACCCGAACGGCGTTTCGGGCGACGTCCAGACCGCGACAATCAAGTACTCGATCTCGCCCAATCCGAACGCGTCCCCAACTCCGTGACCGCACGCGTAGTAACCTGACCGCTTCCGCAGCCGTTCCAACGTCCCAGCGACAGTCGAAACCAACGTCCCGGGAGTTCTACTAGAGGTAACAAGAGATGTGCGGGATCATCGGGTACCTGGGCGACCGAGAGGCGACGCCGATCCTCATGGAGAGCCTCAAGCGGCTGGAATACCGAGGGTATGACTCAGCCGGCGTGGCCGTGCTCGAGCTGCCGAAGGCGGGCCAAGCGGTCCACACGAGCGTGACCAAGTCGGAGGCCAAGGTCGACACGCTGATCGAGAAGCTCGAGGCCAACATGCCCTCCGGCAACCTCGGGATCGGCCACACGCGTTGGGCGACCCACGGCAAGCCGACATACATCAACGCCCACCCGCACACGGATTGCCACGGCAAGATCTTCGTCGTCCACAACGGGATCATCGAAAACTTCGCCGAGCTGAAGGCAGAGCTGGAAGCTGCTGGGCACGAGTTTCCGTCCGACACCGACACCGAGGTCGTGCCGCACCTCATCGAAGCCAACTACAAAGGCGACTTCCTGGCCGCCGTTCGCGCGGCGCTCAAGCGCATCAAGGGCGCGTACGCGCTGGCGATGTTCTCGAGCGACGACCCGGAGCTGCTGGTTGGCGCGCGGCTCAACGCCCCGCTCGTCGTGGGGCTGGGCGATGGCGAATACTACGTCGCCTCTGACATCACCGCGATCATTCCGTACACCAAGCGGGTGCTGGTCCTCGGTGAGGGCGAGGTCGCCGCGGTGACGCCGCTCGGCGCCGAGGTCTCGACGCTCGATGGCGTGACGGTGAAGCCCAAGATCGTGCACGTCGATTGGGACGTCGCGCAGGCGCAGAAAGGCGGCTTTCCGCATTTCATGCTGAAGGAGATCCACGAGACGCCCGAAGCGGTCGCGAATGCCGCGCGCGGAAGGCTGTCCGACGACGGCGTCGTTTCGTTCCGCGAGTTCGACGTCTCCGACGAGCAGCTGCGGAGCATCCAGGACGTGCTCCTGCTCGGCATGGGCACTTCGCTGCACGCGGCGATGATCGGTGAGTACGTGATCGAGGACTGGGCCGGGATCCCGGCCCGCGCGCACGACGCGTCGGAGTTTCGCTATCGCCGGCCCACGGTGGGCGAGCACACGCTCGACGTGGTGATCACCCAGTCCGGCGAGACGGCCGACACCCTGGTTGCGCTCCAGCAGGCGAAGTCGCGCGGTGCTCTCACGGTGGCGGTGACCAACGTGATCGCGAGCTCTGCCGCCCGCGACGCCGATGGTGCGATCTACCTCCACGCCGGTCCGGAGATCGGGGTCGCGTCGACGAAAACGCTCCTCGCGCACATGGTCAGCCTGTACTTGCTGGCCCTCCGCCTGGCGACGGTCAAAGGGCGCGTCTCGCTGGAGCGACGGCAGGAGCTGGTCGAAGCTTTGCGCCGGCTTCCGGACCAGGTCGCGAGCGTGCTCGGACGCAACGAGGAGATCGTCAGGCTGGCTGACAAGTACAGCCGCTATCGCAACTTCATGTACGCGGGCCGCGGGCTGGGCTATCCCGTCGCGCTCGAGGGCGCGTTGAAGCTCAAGGAGATCTCGTACATCCACGCCGAAGGCACAACCGGCGGCGAGCTGAAGCACGGGCCGATCGCGCTGCTGGACGAGCAGTTCCCGGTGGTCGCGATCTGCACGGCGAGCTCGACCAAAGACAAGATGCTCAGCAACGTGCACGAGATCGTGGCCCGGAACGCTCCTGTGCTCGCGCTCGTAACCGCAGGAGACCGGTCGCTCGACGGCGTCGCGACTGACGTGTTCGAGATGCCGGCGGTCGAGGAGGCGGCTTCGGCCGTCCTCAACACCGTGATGCTGCAGCTCTTCGCGTACCACGTGGCCGTCAAGCTCGGCCAGGACGTCGACCAGCCGCGGAACCTCGCCAAATCGGTAACCGTGGAGTAATCGACTCTCCCTCTCCCGTGCGGGGAGAGGGTCGGGGTGAGGGGCGCGGAAGAAGAAAATGAATCCGTGCAGCGGATCGGCGTAGACGCCGTCTCGGTGGACCGGATCGCGCTTGCCGTGAAGCGCTCCGGTGCCGGCTTCCTCCCCAAGGTGTACACGCCGGCCGAGATCGCCTACTGCGCCGGGAACGACGAGCGCCTGGCCGGCCGGTGGGCGGCCAAGGAAGCGATCATCAAGTGCTTCGACGGCACAGGCATCTGCTTTCCTCGCCGCCGGATCGAAATCCTCCCAGGCCCGAACGGCGCCCCGCGCGCACGGCTCCTCGGCAACGACCGCGGCGCCCAGGTGGAGGTCAGCATCACCCACCACAGCCGCCTCGCGGTGGCGACAGCCCATCTGGAGATCCCTGCCTCGACAGGCACGATGCTCGCCGCGCCCGACGCGGTGCTCATCCCGACACGGCCGAAAGATGCGCACAAAGGCACCTTCGGCACGGCGGTCGTGCTAGCGGGCAGCCTCGGGCTGACGGGCGCCGCCTACCTGTCGTCGACGGCCGCCGCGCGAACAGGCGCTGGTCTCGTTCGGCTGCTGGTCGCCGACTCGATCTATCCGATCCTCGCCGCGAAATGCACGGAGGTGATGGCCACCCCGGTGCCGGAAGTGGCGCCGGGGGCGGTCGGGCACGCGGCCTACGACTCGATCCTTCGCCAGCTCGCGGCGGCCGAGGTCGGCGTCATCGGACCAGGTCTGGGCCGCGACAGCTCGACGTGGCGGCTTGTGGTCGACCTGTCTCTGCGCGCGAAATGCCCGCTGGTGATCGACGCCGACGGCCTGAATGCGCTCGCGGATTCGCAGCGCTCGAAAGGCAAGCTCGGCAAGAATCGCGTCCTGACTCCGCACCCGGGCGAGCTTGGGCGACTCACCGGCAAGACCGCAGACGCGATCAACGCCGACCGGACTGGCGCGGCGCGCAAGGCGGCGAAGGAGTGGGGCGCGATCGTAGTCCTGAAAGGGGCGCATACCGTGGTGGCGCATCCCGACGGACGGACCAGCGAGGATCCGCACGAGGTACCGGCGCTGGCGAGCGGCGGGACCGGTGACGTCCTGTCCGGAATCATCGGCGGCCTCATCGCCCAGGGGTCGGATCCGTACGCCGCCGCGGTCACGGGCGTTTACATCCACGCGGCGGCCGGGCGGCGGATCTCGGAGCGGATCGGCGACTCAGGGCTCCTGGCCAGTGACCTGCTGCCCGAGATCCCGCTCGTCATGAATTTCTTGCGCCAGGGCGGCCTTTGAGTGTCCGGCGCCGGAGTGTCCTTGCATCTTCGACGGCCTAGGCGGCCGGGCGCCCGACCACCCCACGAAATCTGCGATTTCGCGGGGACGCCGGAGGGCGCTGAAGCCTGCGTCAAGGGGCCCGGCGCAGCGTCGTCACGCATCTGCCGATGCGCTCCTAGCCGCGCCACCCTTTCCTTGGCTCCGGCCGCCGATGCCGCGAATCTGCGGCGGACCTCCGTCGCCAGACACTCTTGAACGAGTCGCACCGCTGGGCCGAGATCGACCTTGCGGCGATCAGCGCCAACTGCGAGCGCATCCTCGGCCACCTGCCGCGAGGCACGAGGCTGCTCGCCGTCGTCAAGGCCAACGGCTACGGCCATGGAGCGGTGCCGGTCGCGCATGCTGCGCTCGAAGGGGGTGCGACCGGGCTGGCCGTCGCGACCCTGGAGGAAGCCGCGCAGATCAGCGGCCTGATCGACCCGGAGAACATCCTCGTCATGGGCGGCATCCTCCCCCTGCAAGCAACCGAGGCAGCGGGCACCGGGTTCAGCATCGCTGTGTCGAGCCGGGAGCTCACCGATGCGCTCGCCTCATCCGACCGTCCCGTTCCGGTCCACTTGAAGGTCGACACCGGCATGGGCCGCTACGGCTGTCCGCCAGAAGAGGCGCCGGAGCTGGCGCGGCAGATCGATGGAGCGCGCGGCTTGAGACTGGCCGGTACCTGGACCCACTTCGCTCGGGCTGAGTCCGACGAGGTCATGACGCGCCGCCAGTTCGAGCTGTTTCTGGACACGGTGGCGCGCCTGGAAGTGGGTCCCGGCTTGCGCCATGCATGCAATTCCGCGGGCGCGTTGAATCACCCCGACTTCGCACTCGACGCAGTTCGATGCGGAATCTCCATTTACGGCTGTGAGTGGCCAGGCACCAGGCCGGCCCTGTCGCTCCGATCGGTCGTGACTCACGTCAAGACGGTGGAGAAAGGCGCGACGGTCGGCTACGGATCGCTCTGGGAGGCGCGCACGCAGGCGCGCGTGGCGACGGTGGCGATCGGTTACGCCGACGGGGTGCACCGTGCCCGCGCCAATCGCGGCCACGTGCTCGTGCGCGGGCATCGCGCGCCCCTCATCGGAATGGTGAGCATGGACGCGATCACGCTCGACGTGACCAACGTTCCCGACGTCGAGGTGGGCGACGTCGCCACGCTCATCGGCCGGGACGGTGACCAGGCGATCACTGCCGAAGAGGTGGCCGAATGGTCGAACACGATCAGCTACGAGGTCCTGACCGCGATCGGCCCGCGGGTCGAGCGCCGGCACATGACCTGAGTGCTGGAGGCCAGTCGTGGGCCTCCGGCACCGATCAGTCTTCTAGCGCCGCCCCGACCAGCTTGTCGAGCCGGACCATCCCGACCGCTCCGACCAGCCAGACCAGGTCGACCAGCCGCATACTGCCCGGGCGGCTTCGGCAAGGCTCTTCAGCTGCGCCTGCAGAGCAGTTGCGCACGCGGGTGATTTGAGGGCGTTGGACTCCGCGTTGCCCTTCAGCGCGGCGATCACGCTGCCGCACGCGCTCCTCACCGCGGCGAACTGCGCCTTGAAGGTCGCCACCTCGGTTGCGTCCTCGGCCCGATCGGCGGCCGGGTCTGGATTCGCCAGCTGGTCCTGTCGCTCGATGACGTCCTCGGCGCGATCGTTTGCGAAAAACGCCTTTAGCGACTGGATCGCCGCCGTGCATTCAGGAGTCAGAGTCACCTGCGACGTGTGGCTGACCACGCCCGGAGCACTGTCCGTCGTCGCGACCCAGTGTGCCGATGCAGTCTGCGAAGAGAGTGCCAGTGCCAGCACGGCGCCGGTCCCTGCCACGACCTTGACACAACCGACGAACTTGCGAATCACGAACATTCGTAGCCTCCTCGTGTTGTCCCGGTTGGGAAGCCGTAAGGGTAATCAAAACCGGTCGGAGCACGTCCGCCAGCGTGGGCAGCAGGTTTTTGTGTGGGGGTTCTACTCGCCTTTTGCCCGTTGGCGCTGCCAGGTCGCCTGTGGCACCAGCCGGTTGCCGTCGGCGTCCTTCGGGTTCGCGATCGGGGTCACGGCTCCGCGCGCAACGAAGGCGAAGAAGGCAACCAGAAACATGTTGATCGCGCCGATCTGCTGCACGCTCATGTGCAGCACCGAGAACACGATCAGCAGGTTGACGAAGGCAAGGATGAGGCCGGAGATTGCGACCGGCTCATTGCTCCACAACTCGATAAGAGGACGGTAGGCTGCTGACAACAGCTTCATCACGTTTCCCCCACGACATGCGGACTCGGACTCGCGGCAACGATAACACTCGAACCTGCCCTAGCCTTCCGATTGAGCACCCGATGATCGCCCTGCGCAGCAAGCGGGAATAGCCCAGATCGCCTGCCATTTCAATTGGATGGAAGGCAGGTGATCCTACACTGGCATTACTGATGGCGGAACCCGCCGCAGAGACTGCCTTCGCAGAGGAGGCACTGACTCATCTCGACACTCTCTACAGGGGCGCGCTCCGGCTCACCCACGACCCTGACGCGGCCCAGGACCTCGTCCAGGAGGCGTACCTTCGCGCCATCCGCTACCAGCACAGCTATCAGGCAGGGACGAACATGAAAGCGTGGCTGTTCGCGATCATGCGCAACCTTTTCTGGGATCGCTTCAAGGGGTCGCGCAAAGACGACGTCAGCCTGGACGACGTCGGCGACTTCGTCCTCTACGACCGCCTCAAAGACGAGGGCGCGAAGCCCGAATCGGACGTCCTGGACAAGATCGCGGCTTCCGAGGTGGTCGCGGCGGTGGACAAGCTGCCTCCCCTCCACCGCGAGGTGGTGCTGCTGGTGGACGTCGAAGGCTTCTCCTACAAGGACGCCGCGCAGGCCCTCGGGGTGCCCATCGGGACAGTCATGTCCCGGCTCCACCGGGCCCGGCAGCAGCTCCAGAAATCCCTATATGACTACGCCGTCGAATCCGGTATCGTGCGGCCGAGGCAGGTGCCACAGCAATGAAGTGCGCAGAGTGTGCTGACAAGCTCGATCGCTTTCTCGACCGGGAGCTGAACAACACCGAGGCGCTGGAGGTGCAGCTGCACCTCGAGGGCTGCCCCGACTGCATGGAGCACTACGACTTCGAGTCCCACCTGAAGCGCCTGGTGAAGCACTCGTGCGAGTGCGACACCGCGCCGACGACGTTACGAGAGAAGCTGCGCCAGATCCTGAGCTGATCCGGCGGCTGGACGCCGCGCGGCTTTACGTGATCACCCCGGACGCCTCGGCCGCTCGCGTCATCGACCTGGCGACAGCCGCGGCGCGAGGTGGGGCGGACGCCATCCAGCTCCGCCACAAGACCAGCGCCCGGGGGGAGCTGCTGGCCCTTGCGCGGCGGCTGCGAAGGGTGATCACCGGTCCGCTGTTCATCGTCAACGACCACGTCGACATCGCTCTTATCTCCGGCGCCGACGGCGTCCACCTCGGCCCCGACGACCTGTCCGTCGCGTCGGCGCGCAGGGTCGCGGGCGATCGACTTCTCATCGGTGTCTCCGCCTCCTCTGCGGCCGGGGTGCAGGCGGGCGCGGACTACGTCGGCTGCGGCGCCGTTTTCGCGACGCCGGTCAAGCAGGGCAAGCAGGTGATCGGACCGGGAGGGGTGGCCGCCCTCACCAGGGCGCTCAGCGTCCCGGTCTTCGCGATCGGAGGCATAGACGAGTCGAACGTCCAACAGCTGGTCGACCTCGGCGTCCGGCGCGCTTGCGTCATCCGCGCCGTGGCTGATGCGCCCGACCCGGAAGCGGCCACACGCCGCTTGCGTGCGATGCTGACGGCGTGAGCGTCGATGGGGTCGGCGAGCTCTCGCTGCTCGAGCGCATTAAGCCCTATCTGACGGCGGGGGCGGGCCAGGACGACGCGGCCATCATCGCCGACGCGACTGGATTTGTGGTCGCCAGCACCGACATGTTCGTCGAGGGCGTGCACTTCGACCTCGAATGGATGACCGCCGAGGACGTCGGGTGGCGCTCGCTCGCGCTGGCCCTCGGCGATCTCGCGGCGAAAGGCGCCGATCCGGCCTGGGCCCTGGCCTCGGTGGCGATTCCGAAGCGATGGCCGGTGGAGCACCTGACGGGGATCTATGAAGGCATGGCCGAGCTCGCGCAGCGTTTCAAGCTCGCGATCGCGGGCGGCGACATGAGCTCGATCGGCGGCCCGGCGGTCATATCGCTGACCGTGGTCGGACGCACCAGCACCATGCCCCTCTCGCGAGCGCAGGCGGAGGCGGGGTGGTCGGTCGCGGTCACCGGTCCACTCGGCGCCGCGGCCGTCGCGCTGCGCGACCGGCGTGTGGACAGGCTTGCTCCTCGGATCGAAGAAGGTCGCCGGCTCAACGAGCTCGCCCTCTGCTGCGGCGACATCTCGGACGGTCTCGTGCGCGAGATGGAGAAGTTCGCGGCGATGGCCGGGGTGGGCTGTGTCCTGAATGCGCTCGAGGTCCCGCGCGCGCAGGGCGCGTCGATTGAAGACGCCCTGACGAGCGGGGAGGAGGCGGAGCTAGTCTGCGTGGGCCCGCATCACGCCATCGTCGAGGCGGGGCTCGCTGTCGTCGGTGAGCTGACCGCGGAGAAAGACGTGAGGGTCATCGGTGCGGACCTTCCGAGCAGCGGCTACGACCACTTTGCGTGACGAGGTCACCAACTCGCCGGCCGAGACCGAACGCGCCGGGGTGCTGCTTGGCGAGAGGCTGCAGCAGGGAGATGTCGTGCTGCTGACCGGCGAGCTGGGCGCAGGCAAGACAACGTTCGTGCGCGGCGTCGCGCAGGGAACCGGGTCGAAGGCGCACGTCGCGAGCCCGACGTTCCAGCTGCTCCGCATCTATCCAGGCCGCCTGCAGCTGGCACACGTCGACCTCTTTCGAGTCGAGAAGAGCTCGGAGCTGCGAGACCTCGGCCTGGACGAGCTTGCGACGGACGGCGCGGTCGTCGTGGAGTGGGGGGAGCGGCTGGATGTGGACGGGGCGGCGGAGATAGAGATCGAGCACCTCGGCGGCGATCGCCGCCTGATCAGGACGAAGCGTGATCTTAGCCATTGACACGTCGTCGAGCACTGTCGCGGTTGCCACGCTCGACGGCGGTCGGTTCCAGGCGTTCATGCCGGCTCGCAGTCCGGAGCTGCTGCCCACGCTCCGCCGAATGGTCAGCTCATCTCACATCACGAAGGTGGCGGTTGCGACAGGCCCGGGGTCGTTCACCGGCTTACGAGTCGGCGTGTCCTTCGGCGTGGGCCTCGCGATGGGCCTGCGCGTCCCGATCGTCCCCTTGCCCACCCTCGACCTGCAGGCGGCACGCAGCGATGGCGCTGTGACCGCGGTCACCGACGCCGGCCGCGGCAGGTACTACTTCAAGCTGCCGGGCGAGGGGCCCCGGCTGGGTGAGCCCGCCGACATCCCGACCGCTTACGACCTGGTTGGCATCGTCGCCGACCGCGCGCCCCTGGTCGCGGCGGGGCACCGATTCACGCTCGACGGCGAGCTTCGGCCGTTCGCGCAGGCCGTCGAGATCCTCCTCGAAAGGGCTCGTGAAGTGCCGTATCGTAGTCTCGAGATCGAGTACATGCAGTCCTTCTCGGCGAAGAGGAAGTAGATGGTCCAGCTGAGGCAGCAGCTCACGCTGGAGGCGATGCGGGAGTCGGACGTGAACACGGTCCAGGAGATCGAGCGTGAGATCTTCGCCACGCCATGGCCTCGCAACGCCTACTACCGCGAGCTCGCGTCGAGGGCCAGCGCCCACTACGTGGTCCTGCGCCAGGAAGGCGTCGTCGACCGGCCGGTCGGCTACCGGCTCGCGGACTTCGACCCGTCGATCATCGGATACGGCGGGATGTGGCGGATGTACGACGAGGCGCACGTGACCACGATCGGCGTTCGCCGCGACCTCCAGCACCGGGGGTATGGGCGGATCATCTTCGCCGGCCTCGTCCAGGCGGCCTACGACATGGGCGCGAAATGGGTGACGCTCGAGGTCCGCACCAGCAACGAGAACGCGATGAAGATGTACGAGGCCTTTGGGTTCAAGGTCATCGGGCGGCGCAAGGGCTACTACACCGACAACGGCGAGGACGCGATCGTGATGTGGTCGGACTCGATCCACTCGCCGCGTTTCCGCAAGGCGTATGAGGCGAACCTGGAGCGCATCGAGGCCGAGGTCGGCGGCCTTCGCCGCGA
>JBKPCF010000093.1:0-41446 GCA_046727235.1 Candidatus Dormiibacterota bacterium | reverse complement strand
CCGAGCCTGAACCAGCGGCGGCAAGCCCAGAGGCGGTAGCCTCCAATGGGGAGGACAAGGCGACGAAGAAGACGAAGCCCGTCGCGGTCGCGTCGGACAGCGCGAAGGAACCTGAGGCGACCTCCGAGCCGACCGCCGAGGCCTGATGAACGACGCGGAACGCCGCGGCCTTTCCGTTCGCCGCCGCGCGGGCCGGCTTGTCGTTCCCACGGAGCAGATCCCCGCGGACCGAACGCTGCTCGAGCGCAGCGCGATCGAAGAGCTCAGCCATCATGCCGACCCCTGGCGCGTGCTGCGCATCCTGTCCGAGTTCGTCGAGGGATTCGACGCCCTCAACGAGGTTGGACCGGCGGTGACCGTGTTCGGTTCTGCGCGGGCGACGCGCGACGACCCTTACTACACAGCAGGCGAGCAGCTGGGCAGGGCGCTGGCCGACCGCGGGTTCGCCGTCATCACCGGCGGCGGTCCTGGAATCATGGAGGCGGTCAACAAGGGCTGCCATGATGCCGGCGGCCTCTCCGTCGGGTGCAACATCGAGCTGCCGCACGAGCAGTCGTTGAACAAGTACGTCGACCTCGGTGTCGAGTTCCGCTACTTCTTCGTGCGCAAGAACATGTTCGTCAAGTACGCGCGGGGGTTCGTCATCTTTCCGGGCGGATTCGGGACGCTGGATGAGCTCTTCGAATCGCTGACGCTCGCGCAGACGGGCAAGATCGAGCATTTCCCGATCGTGCTGTTCGGGTCGCCCTACTGGAAGGGCCTGCTGGAGTGGCTCACGGAGCACGTGCTCGCCATGGGAGCGATCGCTCCGGACGACCTGAACCTGATGACTCTCACCGACGATCCAGAGGAGGCGGCGGAGATGGCCACCCGGCCGATCCCCGTCCGCGTCGACGTGGCGCGCGAGCAGACGGGCGAGCCCAAGGCGGGCGCGCAATAGGCTCGCTCGACCTCTTCTTCTTGCGCGACGGCGCGCAGACCGCCGACGCTGTCGCACAGCGCCTTGCCGCATTTCTGGATGCGGCGAGCAAGACGCTCGACGTTGCCATCTACGACCTGCGCCTCGAGGAATCGCCGGGAAACACAGTCTTCAACTCGTTCGACGCCGCCATCAAGCGAGGCGTAACCGTGCGCCTGATGTTCAACCAGGACCACGCGCTCGCGATGCCCGAACCACCCCCGCCTGAGATCGACTGGGCGTACATCGACCGGCTCAGGTCGGCGGGAGTCCAGGTGAAAGCGGTGCCAGGCGTGCCGGACCTGATGCACCACAAGTACGTGGTCCGCGACGCCGGCACTGACACCGCGTACATCCTCACAGGGTCGACCAACTGGACCAACGACTCGTGGAACCGCGAAGAGAACGTCATCCTGACCGTTGCGTCGGGCGAGATCGCCGGCGACTACGCAGTCAATTTCCAGGGCCTGTGGGACAAACCCATCGTCGCGACCTCGGGTCACACCGCCTCCCCGTGGTCGTCCCTCGTCGACGGTCCGAGGGTGCGGCCGTACTTCTGCCCGGGTCGTGCCCTGAAGCTCGTGCACGCGATGGCGCGATCCATAGCCTCAGCTCAAAAACGCATCCGCATCTGTTCGCCGGTCATCACTTCGGGACCGATCCTCGGCACGATCGCAGAGGTGGTTGGCCAGGGCGGGGTGGACATCGCCGGTGTGTACGATGCGACGCAGATGGACGAGGTCCAGCGACAGTGGGGAGCTGAGACAGGTGCCGCGTGGAAGATCACGGCCTTCCGCAGCATCATCGCCGGGGCCCGCTTCGGCGGCAAGCGATCGACGCCTTACGCGAAGGGTTCGATTCACGATTTCATGCACGCAAAGATCCTCGTCGCGGACGACTACGCCTACATCGGGAGCTTCAACCTCTCGCACAGCGGTGAGAGCAACGCTGAAAACGTGATCCAGATCGAGAGCGCGGACGTGGCCGACATGTGCGCCGCATACATCGACCAGGTCGCCGCACGGTACGGCGGAATACCGGTGAAGGTGGCGTAGCGCGCTGAGCCGACCCCGGATCCTGTGGGTCGCGGCCGCCGCGACTGCTGCCCTCGCCGTCGGTGGGTTGTGGTTGATACCCCGATTGCAGAGCCCGACAGGAACCATCGTGGTCATCGGCGCAGGGCGCACTGCGGGCTCCCTTCCCGCCTCCACGCTGATGCTGCGCCAGGGTGGAGGGTCGTGGACTACGCTCGGCACGGTTTCCGGCGATGTGCCCGCGGCTCCGAACCAGCGCCAGCTGCTCTCGCTGGGGATCCCGGTCGGCAGCTACGACGGCGTCCGCCTGGGAGGTGACATCTCCCCGGTCGCGATCACCGTCACCGCAGGCCAGGTCGAGCCCCTCTTGCTCGGGATAGATTCGGGACGCTTGATGGCGGGGGCGGCGTACGCAGGCAACGATGACGTGAACCTCGGCCTTGGCGAGCTCGCCGGCAAATTTGTCGCCATGCCCGCCTTCGACCTCGTCGACCAGGCGGGACGGCCGCTGAACCTCGACCGCATCGCGGGCATGGATGTGGTGATCGCCGCGTTCCATACGACCTGCCACGAGACCTGTCCGCTCTACACGGCGCTGTTCCTCCAGCTCGCCAAGCGCGTTCCGTCGACGGTCTTGCTTCTCGAGGTCACGACGGATCCCGTGACGGACACGCCTGCGGCTCTTTCCGCGTACGGTCGCTCGGTTGGCGCGACCTGGGCCTTCGCCACGGGGACGTCGGAGCAGGTGACAGCCTTCTGGACGCCCTTCGGCGTCGACCTGTCGAGCGGCGACTCGCACACCTCGACGCTCGTCCTCGTCGACCGCCACGGCTACGTTCGGCTCGTGTACCGCGGCGCGCCCAACGTCGGCAACAACATCCCGCCGGGCCTCGTCACCTCGCTTAGCGCTGAGGGCCTGCGCGAGCTGGCCTCTGGCGGTGACGGTTGGGGCGCCCCCGACGTCCTCCAGGCTCTGCTCACGATCGCCGGTCCGCAGCCGTCGCCGCAAGCGACCGGCGGCAAAGCGCCGAGCTTCAACCTCGATTCCACCGCGGGAGGAATGGTCAGTTTCGAGTCCCTGACTGGCAGGCCGCTGGTGATCAACTTCTGGCGCAGTGACTGCCCTCCATGCCGGGCGGAGCTTCCTCTCCTCGAGCAGCGTGTCGGATCACCATCAGGGGCGCGGCTGGTTTTGATCAACTGGGGGGAGAATGCAGACGGCGCGCAGACGTTCCTGGCCCGAATCGGAATTCACGAGCCGACCCTGCTTGACCCCGACCTGAAGGTCGGGCGCGCATACGGCGTGGCCGCCCTCCCGACCACCGTGTTCGTCCGCGCCAACGGCACGATCGACCGGTGGCAGGTCGGTGAGCTCGACGAGCGGATCCTCGCCGCGGAGCTGTCAAATCTGGTCAGTCAGTAGACTGGCCACCGAGTGCTCTCTGCCGCATTCTTCCGCCGCATTGCATTCCTGACTGTTTTTTTCGCGTACCTCCAGATCGCGCTGGGCGGAGTCGTGCGGGTGACTGGATCTGGGCTGGGCTGCCCCGACTGGCCGCTGTGCAACGGCCGGCCGTATCCCGCCGCGGACGTCCACTCGATCATCGAGTACTCGCACCGCACCGTCGGCACGGTCACAGGCGTGCTCCTGATCGCGACGGTGGTGCTTGCGTGGCTCGTGTACCGGCAGCGCCGGCCCCTGGTCGCGTGGCTCGCCACCGGATCGCTCGTCGCCATCGCGGCGGAGGGCGGGCTGGGGGGCGTGGTTGTCGTCAACGAGCTCGCGTCGTGGCTCGTGCTGGCCCACCTGGGCCTGGCGATGATCATCCTCGGCTTCCTGATCGCCACCGCCGTGATGGCGCTTCCCGCCGCGCCCGCTTTGGCCGGCCTGGGATTCCGCCGCCTTGCGGCTGCCGGCGCCGCGGCGACATATGTGCTCCTGCTCACGGGTTCGACCGTGGTGGCGAGCGGCGCGGACGAGGGCTGCCACTCCTGGCCGCTCTGCGGCAATGGATTCGGCCTCGACTTCGCGGGGGCGAACGCGTTCACGATGCTCCATCGAGGCGCGGTGCTGGTGATCGGGGCCCTGCTGGTCTACATGCTGGTCGCGGCGATGCGCCGTCCTGCGCTACGGCCCGTCGCGGCAGCGACCCTCGTGGTGCTCGCGCTCCAGGTGGCCGTCGGGGCTGGAGCTGCCGTGACGGATTCGGCCCTGTTCAATGGTCTGCACGTGGCGCTCGCCACGTTGGTCTGGGCGGGGATGCTGTCGCTCGCGCTTCTCACCGTGCCTCGCGCCGATCGCGCGCCGGCGCTTGCGCGCCTCGCGGTGGACAACAAACCCGCATGAGCCTGCTCCGCGACTATCTGAGCCTGCTGAAGCTGCGCGTGGTCGTGCTGCTCGACGCGACCGCCGTGGGGGTGATGATCCCGGCCTCGCACGGTCATCCGCAATGGACCGCGGTTCTCGCGGTTTTCGCCGGAGGAACTCTCGCCGCGGGAGGAGCGCACGCCATCAACTGCTGGTTCGACCGCGATATCGACCGGGAGATGTACCGGACGCGGCGGCGGCCCCTGCCTGAGGGGCGCATCCCGGCGTGGCACGCCCTCGTCCTCGGCATCTTCCTCATCGTCGTTGCCTTCGTGGTGCTGTGGGTGGGCGCAAACCTCCTCGCTGCATCACTCGCGCTCGCCGGCGCCCTGATCTATGTGTTCGTCTACACCATCTGGTTGAAGCGAATGACCCCGCAGAACATCGTCATCGGTGGCGCCGCCGGCGCGACGCCCCCGCTTGTCGGCTGGGCGGCGGCGACAGGAAGCCTCGACCTCACTGCCATCGCCCTGTTCGGGGTGATCTTCTTCTGGACGCCTCCGCATTTCTGGGCGCTCGCGCAGCTGATCAAGAACGATTACGCGCGCGCGAACATCCCGATGCTCCCGGTGGTTGCAGGCGAAAGATCGGCGAAGCGCCAGACCCTCGTCTACGCCGCCCTGACCGTGGCGGTGAGCCTGGTCCCGTTTTTCACCGGCTCGGCCGGCCCGGTTTACCTCGCCGGCGCGATCGTTCTGGGCATCGGCCTGGTGGCCATCGCTCTGCTCGACCTCGAGGGCCGCAGGTGGACGCGGAGGCTGTGGACCTATTCGATGGTCTACGTTGCGCTGCTGTTCGCCGTCTTCGCCGTGTCCCCATTCATCGCCTAGTTGCTCGAGATCGTTCGACTCCACCTCGCGCAAATCGCTGGGTTCAACCACATCCCGGTGCACGGGTTCGTGATCAAGCATCCCCGCGCCGGCGCGATTCTGGTCGACACAGGTGTGGGTTGGGGCAATGAACGGCTGATCCAGGAGTGGCGGGTCGTGAACCGGCACGCGGCAGAGGCGCTTGCGGAGCATGACCTGAGCCCCGCCGACGTGAAGATCGTGATCAACAGCCACCTGCACTTCGATCACTGCGGCCAGAACGCGGTTTTCCAGCACGCGCCCTTCTACATCCAGCGGTCGGAGCTCGACCGCGCTCGGAAGGAGGACAGCTCGTCGGAGTGGTTTGATTTCGCGGGCGCGCGTTACGAGCTGCTGGACGGAGATGCCGAGATTGCGGACGGGGTGCGCGTCGTCGCTACGCCCGGCCATACCGTCGGTCATCAGAGCGTCTTCGTCGACACCGCGGACGGCAGCGCGGTGATGATCGGCGACGCGGCTTACACGGCGGACATCTACCGCGAGGTAGACAAGGCAGACCTGGCCAGGTGGCCCGGCCAGCATGCGAATCGTGATGATTGGACCAGGTCGCTGATGCGAGTGCATGCCATGCACCCGCATGCGGTGCACTTCTGCCACGACACGCGCGTGCTTTGAGCTCTGGTCCATTGGTCGATGCGGAATGGCTGCGACGGCATTCCGCGGACCCAGACGTCCGAGTCATCGACTTCAGGTGGTACCTGCAGGGCCGAGACGGACGGACCGAATACCTGAAGGGCCACATACCCGGCGCGGTTTTCGTCGACCTCGAGGACGTTACCGGTAAGCAGGGCGCCGGCCGCCATCCGCTGCCCACGCCGGCAGAGTTTGAGAGCGCGATGCGCGCCGCCGGCGTCGGACCGGCCACGAGAGTGGTCGTCTACGACGACAGCGGCGGCTCGGTCGCCGCGCGGTTGTGGTTCCTGCTCGGGTACTTCGGGCACGATGCCCAGGCGGTGCTCGACGGTGGGCTCCAGGCGTGGGGAGGAACTCTCGAGGCTGCGGTGCCTCAGGTTGAGGCGGGCGAATTTCGGGCTGGAACGCCGGACAGATCACGGATCCTGGACTTCGACGCGGTTCGCGCTCTACGAGGAACTGCCCTGATCGATGCCCGCGCCGGCGAAAGGTACCGCGGGGAAAAAGAACCGGTCGATCCCAAGGCTGGGCACATCCCGGGCGCCCTCAGCTCACCATTCACCGACAACCTGGCGGCGGACGGTCGTTTCAAGACGCCGGCAGACCTGCGCCGCCAGTACGAGGCGCTTGGTGCCGAGCGCGGCGCGGTGTTCTACTGCGGTTCGGGTGTCAACGCGACTCAGCATCTGCTGGCGATGGAGATCGCCGGCCTCCCCAATGCGCGTTTGTATGCGGGCGCGTGGAGCGATTGGTCGCGGCGCGACGCCCCGGTGGCAACAGGCTCGGAACCTTAGTATTCGGCTGTGATTCTCAATGGGAAGCGGATTCTCATCGCCGGCATGTCCGACCGGCGCAGCATCGGTTTTGCAATCGCCCAGGAGGCGCAAAAGGAAGGCGCCGAGATCCTGCTGACGAGCTTCGGTCGGATGATGAGCATCACTCAGATGACAGCGAAAAAGCTCGATCCGGTGCCGGAAATCCTCGAGATGGATGTCACCAAACCATCCGATATCGCGGCGGCGGTGAAAGAAACGGAAAACCGTTGGGACCGGCTGGATGGCCTCGTGCATTCGGTGGCATTTGCGCCCGCAGATGCGCTTGGTGGTCAGTTTCTGAATACGCCCTGGGAGAGCGTCGCCACTGCGCTCCAGGTAAGCGCTTTTTCATTCAAGGAAATGGCGCGTGGATTTCTTCCGATGATGCGGGAAAACGGCGGCTCGATGGTGACGCTCGATTTCGACAATTCGACCCAGGCGTGGCCGAAGTACGACTGGATGGGCGTGTCGAAAGCTGCGCTCGAATCGGTGACGCGATATCTGGCGCGCGACCTCGGTCGGTACAAGATCCGGGTCAACGCAGTGTGCGCAGGCCCGCTTGCAACCCTGGCCGCCAGAGGAATTCCGGGCTTCAAGGACTTCGAGGAAGTGTGGGAGAAGCGGGCGCCGTTGGGCTGGAGCCTCCAGGACAAATCTTCGGTCGGCCGGGCGGTGGCGGTCCTCCTCTCGGACTACATGGACATGACCACCGGCGAGCTGGTGCACGTCGACGGCGGCTACCACGCGATGGGGACTGAGCTGCCGCCGGCTGACTGACCCCATATCTTGTGGCGACCTGGGGACAAGTGTGCTACATCGTGTTAGGCTCTCCGAAATCTTGACGGGCACCCGTTTGGAGCCCGGACGGAAATACCGCCGTACGGGAGGAGAGCAGTTTGCGGGAGTGCCTGGTGATCTACGTAGACGCCGCGCTGGACAAGCACGGCCGGGCCGGATGCGGCCTGGCCGTTTTCGTTAGAGGGCGGGCGGTCTACACGGAGTCGTTCGGCTTTTCGCACCTCGGAGGCTCGGCACAGCTGGAAGCGCACGTTTGCGCGGGCGCGTTGGATCTGGCGGCCGCGCGGTGGCCACATCACCGCGTGATCGTGCGCACGGATTGCGCTCCGGTTGTCCGCAGCCGCATGCCATCGAGCGACAGCTTTCGTATCGCCGTGCACGAGGTGCGCGAACGCTGCCGGCGAGGCTGGCGTGTCGTTCGTTACGTGAGCCGAAAGGCGAATCCGGCACACGAACTGGCGCGAGAGGGATTGAAGAGTCTTTCCAAACAACAGGTGCTCGTGGCCGCGTAAACCCCTTCAGGGATTTCACATCGAGCGCGGATATCATTGCTGCGCTCGATTTCTTTTTTGTTCAAGGAGTTGAAATGGCACCTGAGGAAGCACATCAAAATGCGCCGCGTCGCCGCGGCCGGCCTCCTGGCTCGAAAAATCGAACGCGTCGCAAGCGCGCGGCCGGCGGTGACCTGGTCGATCAGCTCAACGCCATGGTGGCCGAATTGATAAGCAAGAACCGCCAATTGCAGCGACAGGTTGCAAAGCTCACTCAGGGCGCCCGCGCCTCCGCGGCGACCAAGGGGGTGGAGCGCTCGCTCAGGACGATCTCGCGGCGCGTGCAACGCGCTCTCGGTGGTACGACCACGAAGCGGCGTCGCAAGCCTGCCCCGGCGAATGGGCGCCGGCGCAAGACCACGACGAGGAAGCGCCGAGCTACCTAGAAGGGTTCGGTCCCGGCGGAGCCGGCCGGGGCGGGGCGTAGCCGGCCTCCATGTGCTTGGCGGTTCGATACGCGTCGACGATGCTGAATACCCAGAGGCCGCCCCCGCCAAGCTCCATCGGCACCCCGATGGCGGCGCCGATCACTGTGAGGTCGAGGTCGAAACCGAAGAACTGAAGTCCCGCGATCCCGACCAGGAAGCCAAGGCCTTTCAGGTTCTGGCCCAGATAGAAGTGTCCGAGCCCTGGAACCACGGCGAGGGCCGCCGCCAGGCCCGGACTCTTCCGGGGTCGGGCGACCGGTGCGTAGTAGCGGCCTGACGCCGGAGATCCGCACCGTGGACATGGCGCATTCGGATTGGTCAGGAGCGCCCCGCAGCGCCCGCAGAGAATCTCGGCTGCCATCCCTTCCCAGTTTGCCTGTTTTGGCTATCCTCCAAACCGTGGATCTCGGCTTCACGACCGAGGAGGAATCCTTCCGCCGAGAGGTCCGAAGCTGGCTCGAAGCCAAACTTCCCGCCGGGTGGCGGCAGGATGGAAAGGGGGGCTATCGCGATGAGGAGGACACGGAACTCCAGCGCGAGTGGCAGCGCACGCTCTACGAAGGTGGCTGGCTGAAGCTGGGCTGGCCGAAGGAAGCCGGTGGGCGGGGTGCCACACCGGTGATGCAAGCGATCTACCAGGAGGAGATGGCGCGGGCCGGAGCGCCTGGCATCCTCGGCCGCCTCGGCGTGACGCTGCTGGCGCCAACGCTCGTCGGCCACGGAACGCAATGGCAGCAGGACACGTACGTGGAGAAGATCCTCAGCGGCGAGCTGATCTTCTGCCAGGGCTTCAGCGAACCCGACGCGGGCAGCGACCTCGCCGCGCTGCGTACCCGTGCCGAACCTCGCGACGGCAGATGGATCCTGAACGGCCAGAAGACGTGGTCGAGCGGCGCGCATTACGCCCACAAGAGCTTCTTGCTCGCACGCACAGACCTCGAGGCCGAGCCGCATCGCGGCATCGGGTTCTTCCTGGTCGACATGCACCAGCCCGGAATCGAGGTCCGGCGAATCAAGCAGATGACCGGTGGAGGGGAGTTCTGCGAGATCTTCCTGTCGGGAGCGGAGGTCGACGATCGCGATCTCGTCGGCCGGCCGGGCGACGGTTGGAAGATCGCCATGACGGTCTTCGGCTTCGAGCGCGGCGGCCTCGCCCAGGCGGCCCGCTTCGAGCGTGCAGTCGCGGAGCTGGCCGCCCTTGCGCGCGAGCGGGGTGCAGGCACTGACCCGTCGACGCGGCAGAAGATCGCCCAGGCGCAGATCGAGGCGCACGTCTTCCGACTGATCGGCCTCCGCAACCTGACCAAGGCCCAGCATGGCCACGCGCCGGGCCCGGAAGCGAGCGTGACCAAGCTCTACTGGAGCGAGATGGACAAACGCCTGCAGGAGGCCGCCGTCGGTGTGGAGGGAATGTACGGCGCGCTGTCTCCCGAGAGCTCGCTGGCGATCGAGGACGGGCGCTGGCAGTACGGCTGGATGTGGGCCCAGGCGGAGACGATCTACGCCGGATCGTCCGAGATCCAGCGCAACATCATCGCCGAGCGCGTCCTCGGTCTCCCGCGCGGCCGATGAGCGCTGTGACGAGCGTCATCGATCGCTTGCGCACACGCATCGGCGTCGACAGCGCGGCCATCACCGCCACCGTCGAAGCCGGCCACGTCAGTCGATTCGTCGCGGCCATCGGCGACGCGAACCCTCGCTGGGAGACGGAGGCGCCGCCGACCTTTCTCGTGGCGCTGGCGCCGGCCATGCTCCACCTGGCCGAGGCGGAGACGTACGGCAAGGGCTGGCTGAACGGCGGTAACCGCTTCGAGTACTTCGGGCCGGTGATGATCGGCGACAAGATCACGGCCACCGGGCGTGTCGCCGACGTCTACGAGAAGCCCGGCTCGAGCGGCAACCTGTTGTTCATCATCTTCGAGACCGACTACGTCAACCAGCGCGGTGAGCTGGTGGCTCGGCTCAGGGGAACGGCGATACGCAGATGAACATCCAGGTTGGACAGGAGCTGCCCGAGCTGGTCAAGCACCCGACTACGCGCCAGCTGGTGCAGTACGCCGGCGCGCAGGGCGACTTCTACGAGATCCATTACGACCAGGAGTATGCAAAGAGCGTTGGCCTGCCGGGCGTGATCCTCCACGGCCTGTTGAAAGCCGCCTTTCTCGGCCAGCTCGTGACGGACTGGCTCGGCGATCGAGGCAGCGTGAAGACCTTCGAGGTCAGCTATCGCGGCATCGACCAGCCGGCACATCGATATCGCTGCCGTGGGCGCGTGGCAAAGGTGGATGGGAAAGAGGTCACGCTCGAGGTCTGGGGCGAGGACGAGACCGGCAACCGGACGACCCTGGGAAGCGCTACAGTCCAGCTGCGCGGCTGATGTCGATCGTCTATCTGATCATCAAGTACATCCACATCTTCTCCGCGATCGTCGCGGTCGGGGCCAACATCACGTACGCCGTGTGGAACGCTCGCTCGGCGAGCGAGCCGGCTCACCTTGGGTTCACCCTCAAGGGGATCCAGTTCATCGACAACCGGATTGCGAACCCGGCTTACGGCGTGCTTCTTCTGACCGGCCTGATCCTGGTCTTCGCCGGGAGCTGGGGCTTCAAGCTGTGGGTGATCGTCGCGCTGGTGCTGTTCGTCGTGGTTGCGATCCTGGGATTCGCCGTCTTCACTCCGCTGCTGCGGAATCAGATCAGGCTGGTGGACGCGGGCGATACGGCCTCACCGGAGTTCGCGCGCCTCGCCAACCGAAGCAGGACTCTCGGCCCGATCCTCGGACTTCTCGTCGCGATCATCCTCGTGATGATGGTGTTCAAGCCGACCCTGTAGAACCACAGGACAGCCAGAACGGACGCGTCGATCACGCAGTAGCCTCCCGCGATGACCGACGGCGGGTTCCCCGAAGGTATGTGCGTCCACGGCGCCACGGGCATCCAGTACCAGTTGCCGAATGAGGTGCCGGAGATCTCGAGCTCGCTGACGATGATGAAGATCGCCGCGAAAAGCGGCCACCGCGGCGAGCGCAGCAGGAAGTAGGCGAAGACCGGAAGGCAGAGCGCTCCCTGGAGGTCGACCCTCCCGTTGATGAGGGGCAGCAATGTGAGGCCGGCGAGCGCCCACATGCATGCCACGCCCAGGACGACGTGCGCGACTCGGCGGCCGTGCCGCGCCACGACCGGCGTTTGCGCGGCGAGCAGGCCGAAGAGGTAGACGATCCCGTGACCTGGCGGCACGAACAGGGGCAGGTTGTGGAGCCGGTATTGATAGACGCCCCAGATGAGGGAGCCGAAGATCTCGAAGCAGGTGGCGACCGCGACGCAGGTCCAGATCTGGGCTCGCTGCCCACGCGGGGCCTTGAGCGCGGCGAGGTAGAGCACGGTGAACGTGAGCGCTCCGAGCACGTACTGCTGCCAGCGAGCGGTGATGCGGCTGTCCGCGAAAAGACCGAGCGGCGTGTAGACGAGGAGGTAGGCGTGCAGCCAGTACGGCTGCACGCCGCGAATGACCTTTCTGGTTACTTGATGCTTCCCCGCTCGTCGATGAGGCTGCCCTGGAGCGTCCAACCGGTGCCGGCCCAGGTGATCACCTGCTCCTGCATGATCGGAAAGTGGTCGCTCGAGGTCGTCTTGAGCACGACCCCCGGCAGGAGGAACGGGTTCGCGTTCGCGCCTGACTCGTTCAGCTGGTTGGCCGCGATGTCCATGATGTTCTTGCGCGTCATGTTCGTGCCGGCCTTCTTGAGCACGTCGACCATCGTGTACGCAACCGCGACGCCGTAGATGTTGAAGCCATCCTGCACGTTGCACGTGGTGCAGTTGGCGATGACCTGCTTGTACAGCTTCATGCCCGCATCGCCGTCCCACTGCGGGTCGGTCGGGTCCTTGATGTAGCTGACGCTCGTCACGTTCTGGAGCGCGGCGCCCGCCTTCTTGGCCGCGAGCATGTAGACCTGCGGGTTCGAGACCGAGTTCAGATAGATCGTGGGCGCCCAGTGGACGCCGGTGACGAAGGCGAGTGACTGTATCGTCGGCTTGGGGGTCGAGAACAGGAAAAGGGTGTCGACCCCGGCGGCCTTCAGCTTGGTGAGCTGGGCAAACGGGTTGGCCGCAGTGACGTCAAAGCTTTCCTTGGCGACGATCATCGAGGCCTTGTCGCCAAGGCCGTCGGTGAGGCCTTTGAGGTAGTCCTGTCCGTAGTCGTCGTTCTGGTACAGCACGCCGATCCTGGCGCTGGCGTGGTTCTTCAGCACGTCCTTGGCGTAGATGTGCGCCTCACCCTGATAGGGCGGCTGCCAGCTCAGGGTCCAGGGCGTGGAGCCGAAGTCCTTGCCCCAGGTCGTGGCGCCGGTGGCGACGAAAAGCTGCGGCACTTTCTTCGAGTTGAGATAGTCACGGACCGAGGTCTGGGCCTGCGTGCCGAGGCCGCTGAACATCAGAAAGACCTGGTCCTGCTCGACGAGCTGCTTGGTCAGCGGCACCGTCTGGGCGGGGTTGAAGCCGTCGTCCAGGATCTTGAAGTTGATCTTGCGGCCGTTCACGCCGCCCTGGGTGTTGTTGACGTACGTGAAGTACGCGTTCTCGGCGTTGGCGATCGTTCCGTAGGCGGCGGCCGGGCCGGAGATGGCGATCGTGGTGCCGAGCAGGATCGAATCGTTGGTGACGCCGACGTCGGTCGCCGTCACGTTGTTGCTGGAGCCGCCGCAGGCGGCGAGCGCGACGACAAAGGCCGCGACCGCGGCAAATCGTGGTGCGATTCTCGCCATAGAAAGTCCTCCCCTTTTGATGAGCATGTATTTAAACAGTCTGGGGGTCGGGTGGCATCTGTCCAGTCTCCCGATCACCCGCCCCGCGCAGCCGCCGGTTCAGCGCCGTGTACGCCCGCGTGACGAGGCCGACGATGCCGTTGGGCGCAAACATCATGACCAGGATCAGGACCACGCCGTAGGAGACCGCCGGGCCGGCGTTCTTCACCGTCGAGGTGATCTGGTCGGGGAGCCAGGTCTGGCTCGGCACCCACTGGTTCGACTCGATCGGGAGGAAGTAGGCGAAGACGGCGCCCAACAGCGGGCCCGGGATGGAGGCCAGTCCTCCGACCACAGCGCCCACCAGGAGCTGGATCGAAAGCGACACGGGGAAGGTGTCCGGGCTGACGAAGCCGGTGGCGAGCGCAAACAGGCCGCCGGCCACGCCTGCGTAAAAGGCAGAGATTCCAAAAGCGAGGGTCTTGTAGCCGGGGATGTTGACGCCGGAGGCGGCCGCCGCCACCTCGCCGTCGCGGATCGCGCGCATCGCTCGGCCGGGGCGGTGGCGAACGATGTTCCAGGCCAGCCAGAACAGGATCACGGTGCAGATCAGCACGACGTAGTAGATCCACTGGTCGCTCGTCATCGCCGTGCCGGTGATCGCTGTGAACGCGTCGTATGCAAAGGTCGGGGGGTCGGGCTGGACAACGAGGATTCCCTGCACCCCGCCGGTCAGCTGCTCGGGTCGCTTGATCAGGCTCGGCGTGACCACCGCGAGCGCAAAGGTCGCAAGAGCCAGGTAAAGGGCCGAAAGGCGAAGGGCGGGGATGCCGAACAGGAACCCGACGCCGCCTGTCAAGAGACCGGCGATCGGGATGGTGAGGAGCAGATCCATCTTGTAGCGATGCGCCAGGATCGCCGACGTATACGCCCCGAGCGCGATGAAGGCGCCATGACCCAGCGAAAGCTGACCGCTGTAGCCGACGAGGACGTTGAGGCCCATGATCGCGATGGCGAGAATCAGCGCCTGCGACCACAGGCTGGTCTGGAAGCTCGAGATCACCGTCGGCAGTCCAAGGAAGAACAGGACCGCGACGCCGACGAGCCAGTAGCGCGGGGGAGCGTTGCGCAGCCGTTGCATCAAACGCGGCGAGTCGCGGCGCGCCCGAGCAGGCCGTTCGGCTTGAGGATGAGCACCACGATGATGATCGCCAGGCCGACCGCGAGCTGGAGGTCGCCGCCGACGCCGGGGATATAGGCGCCCGCGAGGTTCAAGGTCACACCCACGATCAGCCCACCGATCACCGCGCCCAGGGGGCTCTCGATCCCACCCAGCACCGCCGCGGCGAAGGCGTAAATGATGATCGACTGCATCATGTTCGGCTCGAGCAGCAGGATCGGGGCGACCATGATCCCGGACACGGCTCCGACCGCTGATGCGAGGCCCCAACCCAGGGCAAGCATCCAGCTCACCTGCACCCCGAGGAGGCGACTCGCCTCGGGATGGTGCGCGGCGGCGCGCAGGGTGAGACCGACAGTCGTGCGCTGCAGCAGGAGGTAAATCGCAAGCAGCACCAGGCCGGACACGCCGATGACCCCGAGGTCGCGGTAGCTGATGAACACTCCGAGAAGGTCGACCGTGTCGGCCGGGAACGGACTGGGAAACGAATGAGGGACGTAGCCGAAGATGAATCCTGCAAGTCCGTTGACGAGTGCGGCCAGACCGAGCGTGATGATCACCAGCGTCAGAATCGGCGCGTGCTCGACGGGGCGGATGACAACTCGCTGGATCAGCAGGCCGCCCGCGAAGGCGACCACGAGGGTGATCGGAAGCGCAACCCAGTAGCTCATCCCGCGCGTGACCATCGCGTAGGCGACGAACGTGGCGAACATCGCCATCTCGCCCTGCGCGAAGTTGACCAGGCCCATCGCGTTGTAGATCAAGACGAGCGCCAGCGCGAGGCTCGCGAAGATGCCGCCGTTGGCAATGCCGCCGACGACCTGCTGCAGAAACTCCTGCACTTGCCTAGTACCCGAGGTACGAGCGGCGGACCGACTCGTTGCCCTGCAGCTGCGCGCTTTCACCGTGAACCGCCACGCGCCCGACCTCCAGCACGTACGCGGTGCTCGAAAGGTCGAGGGCGATCCGCGCGTTCTGCTCGACCAGCAGAACGGCGACGTGACTCGTCTGGTTGATCGACCGGATGATCTCGAAGATGGATCGGACGACGATGGGCGCGAGGCCGAGCGACGGCTCGTCGAGCAGCATCAGGCGCGGCTTCATGAGCAGGGCCCGGGCGACCGCGAGCATCTGCTGCTCACCGCCCGACAGCGTGCTGGCCGAGAGCCGTCGCCTTTCCTTCAGGACCGGGAAGTACTCGAAAACGCGGTCGTAGTCCTTTCTCACCTCGGCGCCATCCTTGCGGAGATGGGCCCCGAGCTTGAGGTTCTCGTCGACGGTGAGCTCCGTGCAGATGCCTCGACCCTCGGGCACGTGCGCGATGCCGCGCCGCACGATGTCCTCGGTCGCCATGCGTCGCAGCGAGCGGCCGTCGAACCGGATGTCCCCGCTCCAGCGCACGCCGCCCGTGACGGCACGCAGCGTCGTCGTCTTGCCGGCGCCGTTTGCGCCCAGCAGCGAGACCACGCCGCCTTCCGGCACCGACAGCGACACGCCGTGGAGCACCGAGGTCGGCCCGTAACCCGCGTGGACGTCTTCGAGCTCGAGGAGGGCCACTGCTAGGCGGCGCCCAGGTAGGCCTCGATCACGGCGGGGTTGCGCTGAACCTCTGCCGGACTTCCCTCAGCGATCTTCTTCCCGAAGTCCAGCACGACGACGTGGTCGGAGATCCCCATCACGAAGGCCATGTGGTGCTCGACAAGCAGCATCGTCACGCCCAGGTCTGTGTGCACGCGCCGAAGCAGCCGCGACATCTCGTCAACCTCCTCGTGGCTGATGCCGCCCGCCGGCTCGTCCAGGAGCAGAAGCCTGGGCTTTGAAACCAGGGCGCGAGCAAGCTCGACGCGTTTCTGCAGACCGAACGGCAGCGCCATCACGGGGAGCTGGGCGCGGGGGCCGAGTCCGACGAAGTCGATCATCTCGAGCGCGCGCTTGCGAGACGCGGATTCGGCCGCGACCGCGCCGGGCAGTGGCACGGACGCCTGGAGCCATCCGCTCTTTGTCTGCGTGTGATCGCCGACGAGCACGTTGTCCAGCACCGTCATCGAGCGAAAGAGGGCGACATTCTGAAAGGTACGCGCGAGCCCGTGCCGGATCACGTGGTGCGGCCGGATCGAGGCCACGGACCGACCATCGATCAGCACCCTGCCGGTGCTCGGCCGGTAGACGCGCGTGACGACATTGAACAGCGTGGTCTTGCCGGCGCCGTTGGGGCCAATCAGCGCGACGACCTGGCCTGCCTCGACGCCAAACGAAACGTGGTCCAGGGCCACCACACCCCCGAAGCGCACGCTCAGCTCGCGGACGTCGAGGAGCGCCATATCCGCCGAATACTAAGTTCGGACGGCTCTGCCTACCACTAGTCGGTTGGCTTCGGGATGTCCGGATCGTCGGCGTCGACCTGGGGTGGTTCAGGGAAACCCCAGTCGGCGCTGCCGGTGCCCCACTCCACTGGAGGACCCCATTCGGCGGCGGGGGTGCCTGGCGACGGCGGAGTTTCGGGATCGGGCGGCGGTGGCGGCGGGACCGGCGCCGACCCAGGCGGCGCCGCAGACGGCATGTGCTCGCTCCAGGCTGACGGCTCGGTCGTCGGCGTAGGCGTGGCCGGCGCCGCGCCAAAGCTCGCGGTGTAGTCGGGTCGCGTAGCGCGGTGCACCACAGCCGCGCTTGGCATGGGCTTCACACGTGGTCGCCTGGCCACAGAGAACAGCCAGTAGCCGATAGATAGAAGGATCGCGAAGGCGCCGGCGATGGGCAGGAAGACGAACGGCGGGCTCGTGATCACGTCGAAGCCGCTGAGCGCGGCAACGGGGCTTGGGCTTGCTGTGAATGCAGTAGTGCTGTCGGGCGACGCGGATGGCGACGCGGACGGGCTGGGCGATGGGGACGCCGGGACCGGCGTGGGCGCGACCAGGGTGAACGTTGCGCACGGGTTCGGCGCGACGCTCGCGCAGAGCTTGTGAGGGCCTGGAGCGTCGGCGGAGAACGGTTTGACTCGTGTGTTGAAGCTGCCGCCGGAGTCAGTGGTGGCGCCACCGGCCACTTTCGAGGCATCGTCCCAGTAGAGACCTACCTGCTGGTTGGGATTGAACTGGCCGCCGGTGACGTTGATGACGGTCGTCGCATCGCCGGACGTCACGTCCAGGGAAAGGAATGCGTGCACCGGGATTGGGCTGGGCGAGGGCGACGGACACGGCCCGCTGGCCGGACAGTCCCTGAGTATTGCAGCCCGCGCTGGGGGCGCGGCGGCGAAAAGGAAGCAGGCTGAGGCGGCTGCAGCGAGGATGGCGACCGCTGGACCGAACCGAGGACCCCCCGACAAACGCATGAAGCGCGGGAACGATAGCAGAAGCCGGTTGGTTACACCGGGGGCCAGGGGATCGACCACGCAGAGGCCGGCTCGGGGAAGCGCCACTCCGGGTCGAGGACCTCGCGCAAACGCTTCCTCAAGACACGTACCTCCACCTGGCTGAGCAGCTGCTCGAGCGTCCTCTTCAGCGGTCCGCGCTCGATCTGTGCAAGCGCGCGCTCCACGTCGCCGCACAGGTCGTCGGGCAGGCGCCGGCCGGCGAAATCCCAGATCACCGTCCGCAGCTTGGGAGCGACATGAAAGG
Organism: Candidatus Dormiibacterota bacterium; assembly: GCA_046727235.1. GTDB lineage: Bacteria > Chloroflexota > Dormibacteria > Dormibacterales > Dormibacteraceae > 40CM-4-65-16. Next base: position 23,454 of record JBKPCF010000093.1, on the reverse strand, counting down.
TGAGACCGTGGTCGATGACCCACACGTGGTTTTGCGCGTCGAAAAGGCAGTGGCCGGACTTGCGGTCGGCGTTGTTGGTGACGACGTCGAACAGCGCGACGCGCACCCACGTGTCGCGGTACCGCCGGTTCTCGCTCAGGAAATGTCGCCCGTCTGCGTCGATGAAGGCCTGCATCGCGCCGACGCCGTGAGGTGCCTCTTCGCGGACCACGGTAGGTGGGATATGGGGCCAGCCCAGGACCTTGCTCAGCTCGTACGCGGCGACCTCCCGCTGGTAAAGGGTGCCCGCCTCGAAGTCCCACAGGGGTGACTCGCCACGTGCCGGCTTGTAGACGGCCCTCAGGCCGGACGGCGGATGCGGCCCCAGGCTCGCGAGGAAGGTGTAGTTCGAGGCGCCGTGCAGAAGGCCCAGGATCTTGACGTCCGGGAGGTCGAGGAGAAGGGCTTCGGTCGGGTCAGAAGATTGGCCGCGCACCGTTCATCACGGGACATGGGTGTCCTGAGGCATCCATCGGCAGGCCGCATCGAGGGCAGAGCGGCCGCCCCGCGGACAGGACCGACTCCGCCTGTTTCGAGAATGCGATCACCTGGTCGGGGCTGAGCCAGAAGCGGACGCTGGGAGCGTCCTCGGCCGCGGACTCGGTCGACTCGGCGGATTCGCCGGTGGGCCCTTGGCTGGCGACGAGCACGAACATGTGGCGTGCATCGTGGTAACCCAGCCCCATCTCGCCGATCTGCCACTCGGGGTCACCGGGAACTGGGCCGTCCGAAGCGACGCCCTGCACCGGCTCGGGCGTCTCGATCTTCTGCACTTCGAGCATCTGGTGGAGGCGAACCACGAGGGCCTGGATCTGCGACTTCTCGCACCCCAGGGTGAGCGTGCGCCCCGACCCGGTGGCCATGAGGAAAAAGCGCCTCTGCCCGGGATCGCCGACCGCCGCGACCTCGATGCGGTCGACCGGGTCGAGCTCGTAAATGGCCATCGCTACAACAGTAGGGGTTGGTTGGTTTTGGAGCCCTTGCGAGTGGGAAGAAGATCAGACGTATTCATTTCGAATCCAACCATCCCACCAATCTGGAGGACAGCTGACATATGCCAAAAACCGTAGGAATCGACCTGGGGACGACCAACTCGGTCATCGCCGTCATGGAAGGCGGCGAGCCTGTGGTGATCCCTAACTCCGAAGGTTCGCGCACCACTCCCTCCGTCGTCGCCTTCACCAAGAGCGGTGAGAGGCTGGTGGGCACGCTGGCGCGCCGGCAGGCGGCCGTCAACCCCGAGAACACCGTCTACTCGATCAAGCGGTTCATGGGCCGCAAGTTCGGTGAGGTGGACTCCGAGCGGAAGATCGTGCCCTACCAGGTCAAGCCGGGCAAGGACGATCGGGCGGTCGTGGTCGTGCCGAACGCCAACAAGGAATTCACGCCCGAAGAGATCTCGGCGATGATCCTGCAGAAGCTCAAGGCCGACGCAGAGGCCTACCTGGGCGAGAAGGTGACCGACGCGGTCATCACCGTGCCCGCTTACTTCAACGACTCGCAGCGCCAGGCGACCAAGAACGCCGGGCAGATCGCGGGCCTCAACGTCTTGCGCATCATCAACGAGCCGACCGCCGCCTCACTGGCCTACGGCCTGGAAAAGAAGGCGAACGAGACCATCTTGGTCTTCGACCTCGGCGGCGGCACTTACGACGTGTCGGTGCTCGACGTTGGCGATGGCGTCTTCGAGGTCAAGGCGGTCGCCGGCGACACCCACCTCGGCGGCGACGACTACGACCGCCGCATCGTGGACTGGCTCGCCGACGAGTTCAAGAAGCAGAACGGCATCGACCTGAAGACCGACCGCCAGGCTCTGCAGCGACTGACCGAGGCCGCGGAGCGGGCCAAGATCGAGCTTTCGAGCAGGCTCGAGACGAGCATCAACCTGCCGTTCATCACCGCGGACCAGACCGGTCCCAAGCACCTCGAGATGACGCTCACGCGCGCCAAGTTCGAGTCGCTGACCGCGGATCTGACCGAGCGGACCCGGGGTCCGTTCCTCGCCGCGCTCAAGGACGCCAACCTGACCCCGCAGCAGATCGACGAGGTCGTGCTGGTGGGAGGCGCCACCCGAACGCCGGTCATCCAGCAGCTGGTCAAAGAGCTGCTCGGCGGCAAGGAGCCTCACAAGGGTGTCAACCCCGACGAGGTGGTCGCCGTCGGAGCTGCGATCCAGGCCGGCGTGCTCAAGGGCGAGGTCAAGGACATCCTTCTCCTGGACGTGACGCCGCTTTCGCTCGGCGTCGAGACTCTGGGAGGCGTGATGACCAGGCTTGTGGACCGCAACACGACGATCCCGACCTCTCGCTCGCAGGTCTTCTCGACCGCGGCCGACAACCAGACCTCGGTCGAGGTCCACGTCCTGCAGGGCGAGCGTGAGATCGCACGCGACAACCGGACCCTTGGGCGGTTCCACCTGGACGGCATTCCGCCCGCGCCGCGAGGCATGCCCCAGATCGAGGTCACGTTCGACCTCGACGCCAACGGCATCCTGAACGTAAAAGCTCAGGACAAGGGAACCGGCCGCGAGCAGTCCGTCACGATCACCGCGTCCTCGACCCTGAACAAGGACGAGGTCGACCGGCTGGTCAAGGAAGCCGAGGCGCACGCCTCGGAGGACCGCGCCAAGCGCGAAGAGGTGGAGCTCCGCAACCAGGCGGACCACATGATCCACCAGGCCGAGAAGATCATCAAGGAGAACGAGGCGCGCATCCCCGAGGACGTCAAGAGCGAGGTCAACACCAAGCTCGAGGCGCTGAAGGGCGCGGCCAAGGGCTCGGACACCAAAGACTTGCAGCGGAAGATGGACGACTTCAACGAGTCGCTCCAGAAGATCGGCCAGCACATCTACCAACAGGCCGGGGCTTCGGCTCCGACCGGGGCTCCTGCGGACGGAAGCGAGTCGGGCGAGAAGAAGAAGGACGAAGAGGTAGTCGACGCGGATTACCGCGAGGTCAATTAAGGGAAGTTCCCACTAAGGGCTCGGACATTGGTCCGAGCCCTTATTTTTTGCCTGCCTTGGTCGAATACTTCCGCGCCAGGACACGCCTTTGGGCCGCGGGCGGCCTCTGGGGCGGCACCTTGCTCGTCGCCTTCGACCTCTACGCCGCCTTCACCACCTACGTCCCGCAGTACCTCGTGCGCAACGACTTCCGACTCGTCTATGGCTCGGCGCTCAACGCGTGGGCGCATGGCTACAGGAACCTCTACGACCTGGCGGGGCAAAAGGAGGCGGTCGAGAGCCTCGGCGCCTACTGGTCGCCTTTTCTCAATCCGCCGCCACTCGTCTGGATCGCGACGCCGTTCCTCGCGCTGCCGTTCCAGGTCGCGATCCTGCTCTGGACGAGCCTGCTGGTAGCGGCCGCGCTTTTCGCGTGGTGGGTGGTCGCGCCGGGCGCCGGCCTCACCCGCGCCGCCCACCTGGCGCTGTTTCTCGGCCTGTTCCCGACCGCGTTCGGGCTGATGGTCGGGCAGCCGGTCGCGCTGGTGGCGGCCGTCCTGGCGGCTTCGTGGTGGCTCGCGGAGCGCCGGCGTCCCGTGGTCGCCGGCCTGGTGCTGAGCCTGATCGTGCTCAAGCCGCAGCTGGCGCTCCTCGTGCCGCTCTGCCTGCTGGTGGCCGGACGAACGCGAATCTTCGCCACCTGGCTCGCCGCAACTGCGGTGATCGGGGTGGTCGCGCTGGTGCTGCTGGGCGGCGACGGCGTTCAGCGCTACCGCGACGTCCTGTCCATGGCGTCGCAGTGGGAGCCCACGCGGCGCTACGCGATCGCCGGCCCGCTCGGCCTGGGGCCCCAGGTCTACGCGGTCGAGGTGCTGGTGGTCGGGATGGCCGCGATCGCGGCGTGGCGGAACAGGCAACGTGACGTCGGCCGGCTCTACGCGACCGGCGTCCTGGCGTCGCTGTTGTTCACGCCATACGTCGGGTTCCAGGACTTCGCGATGCTCGTCGTCGCGGGCTGGCTCATCGTCCGCTCGGGTGCCACGTCGCTGCAGGTCGGGCTGATGCTCGTGGGCTACGGGCTGCTCGAGCTGGCCCTCATCGTCCTTGCGGTGCCGATCCTGCTCGCCGAGGCGGCCCTGCTGTTGAGCCTTGCCTGGCCCGGGCCCCAGGCGAAGAGCCTTGTCGGTACACCACGAGGCAGTCGGTCGGACTCAGCCGCCGCCTGAGCCGACGGTGAATAGAATCCGGTCGTGTTCACGCCAGACGATCGCGAACGTCTCAGGACCGCCCTGGTCGAGGCGGCGCGCTCTGACCCCCGGATCTCCGGGGCCGCTCTGACGGGATCGGCCGCGGGCGCAACGGAAGACGTTTGGTCCGACGTCGACCTGGCTTTTGGTGTCTCGGGTGGCGCGGCCATCGCTGACGTGCTGCGCGATTGGACCCGTCTCATGTACCGGGATCACGGCGCCTTGCATCACCTCGACGTCCAGGTTGGCAACTGGACGTATCGGGTTTTCTTGCTGGTCAGCACGCTGCAGGTCGACCTCGCTTTCGCACCCGAGGCCGAATTCGGCCCGCGGGCGCCGACGTTCCACCTGGTTTTCGGATCCGCGGTTGAGCTGCCCAGGCCTGCCGCGGCCCGGGCAGAGCTCCTGCTGGGATGGGGATGGCTGTACGCGCTCCACGCCCGCTCGTCGATTCGGCGGGGCAAGCTCTGGAGCGCGGAGTACATGGTCAGCGGACTTCGCGACCAGGTCCTGGCGATGGCCTGTCTTCGCCACGGACTGCCGGTCTCGGAAGCCCGCGGCATCGATCGACTTCCGGTGGACGTCGCCCGGCCGCTCGAAGCAGCACTCGTGCGCGCGCTCGAGCGCGACGAGCTCGGCCGCGCCTTTGGCGTCGCGATGGACGGCCTGCTCGGGGAGGCTCGCTTCATCGATCGCGACCTGGCGGAGCGCCTGGAGCCGGCGCTTCAGGAGCTGGCGGCGGGATAAGGCGCTTGGGCAGTGTCCCGGGACCCCGCCTGGCTGGGTCACCGCTGGAGCCGACGGTGGGATTCGAACCCACGACCTGCCACTTACGAGGCGGCTGCTCTGCCAGCTGAGCTACGTCGGCGATCTCACCAAATGGCGCGAAATTTGGCGATGCGAAGAAACCCTAGGCTAACATCGGGTCGGGGATGCGAACACTCGACGTCGAACGACTCGCGACCGGCGATTATGCCCTGATCAAGCCGCTCCTCGTCGAGCTGCACCTCGGCGAGCAGGTGCACTACTCCGACCACCCGCAGCTCCCGCGCGAGGAGATCGAGCGCTACCTGACGCAGATCCCCTCTGCGTTCCGCGGCGAGAACGTCATCTACGCGGCCCGCGACGACGGGGGCCAGGTCGTCGGATTCTGCTGGATCGTCCTCTACGACCCGGGCACGGGACTGGAGGGCGAGGTCGCGGAGCTGTACGTCGCCGAGGGCCACCGCGGCCAGGGCATCGGCGAGATGCTCGTCCGCCAGGCGGTGCGGCTTTTCGCGGAGCGCCGGGTCACGCTGGCCTACGTGTGGACCCGACCTGACAACGAGGCCGCGGTGAAGCTCTATCGGTCGGCCGGGTTCGAGGCCAACCGCCAGCTGGTCCTGACCTGGTACCCGACCGAGGCCGCCAACCCCCTCTAAGCCGCCCGACCGTCCGCACTTAACATCGTCTCCATGCGTCCAGTCCTGGGCCGGGTCTTTGTGGTCACTGCAGTGCTGCTGGTCGCCGGACTGGTTGCCGCGGGCGTCACCCTGGCGGTGCTGCGGACACAATCCCGAACCAACACCCAGCAGGTGAACCTGCAGACAGGCGTCAGCATCACGGAGGACTCGGCCATCATCGCCGCGGCGGGGAAGGCGAGGCCGGCCGTGGTCAGCGTCGTGACCCAGCAGCAGCCGACCCTCGTTCGCGGCTCCGGTTACTTAGCCACCAGCGATGGCTACATCGTAACCAACGTCAACGTGATCGCCGGCGCGAGCGGGCTGACGGTGTTGGTTCCGGGCGATACCAGGGCGCACGACGCGAGGCTGGTCGACTACGACTGCCAGACGGGAGTGGCCGTGATCAAGATCGACAAGGCGAGCGGACTGCCGACGCTGGCATTCGCCGACCCGAACGCGCTGGTGCAGGGCCAGGTCATCGTCGCGGTGGGTGGGCCGGTGGACGGCGGCGCGATCACGCCCGCCTACGTGAGCGCGATGCACCGTCTGAACTCGGTCAAGGACCCGGTCAACCTAGGCGGCTCCCTGCAGTTCAGCGACACGATCCAGACCAGCGCCCCTTTTGACGGTGGGACCTCGGGCGGGCCGCTCCTGAACGTGGGCAGCCAGGTGGTGGGCATCGCGATGGAGTCGGACGTCACGCGGGCCGGGTTCGCGCTCAACGTCGCCGACGTGCAGGATGACGTCCAACAGATCCTCCAGACCGGCCAGGTCGTGGTGCCATCGCTCGGCGCAACGACCAGCGACGTCAGCTCCGAGGTCGCGGCCCTCGGCGGCGTGCCTCAAGGGAGCGAGATCGTGAGCGTCGACAAGGGTGGACCGGCGTCAGGCGCCGGCCTGAAGGCGGGTGACGTGATCACGCAGCTGGACGATGTTCGCCTCGATTCGGCGCATCCGCTTTCGCTGCTGCTGCGGTCGCGATTTCACGCCAACCAGCGCGTGACCGTCACCTACTCGCGAAACGGCGCGTCGACGCAGACCGAGCTGACGCTGACCACCCAGCACCCGACCTGCTCGTGACGTCCGTCGTATCTGGCAGCGTTCGTGAGTGGATCAACGACGCGCTGATCAGCGCCGTCCACGAGCTCGGCGTCGAGGGCGACATTCCGGACCTCGAGCTCGGCCGGGCGAAGGTGCCGGGGCACGGCGACTACGCGAGCTCGGCGGGCATGAAGCTGGCGCGTGTGCTGCGGCAGGATCCGAAGGCGATCGCGGCGCGGATCGCCGGATCGGTGCAGGTGGCCGAGCGGGCGGCGACGGCGGAGGCGGTCGGCGGCTACGTCAACTTCCGGCTGGCGGATCCATGGCTTCAGCGCCTCGTCGGGCGCGTCGAGCCCCGCTACGGTGCGCGCGACATCGGCCGCGGCGAGCGCTTGCAGGTCGAGTTCGGGAGCGTCAACCCGACGGGACCCCTGCACATCGGACACGGCCGCGGGGTCACGCTCGGCGATTCGATGTGCCGCCTTCTCGAGTTCACTGGGCATTCGGTGCAGCGCGAGTACTACGTCAACTCCGACAACACGCAGACCCGCCGGTTCGGCGCGTCGGTGTACGCGCGGCTGCATGGGCTCGAGCCGCCGGAGGGCGGCTACACCGGCGACTACGTCAAAGAGCTCGCCGAGATGGCGCGCCACGACCTGCCCGGCATCGACACGCTGCCGGAGGAAGAGGCAGAGCCCAGGCTGCGGATGTACGCCATCGACAAGATGGTCGAGCTGATCAAGGCGACGGTCGCGCGAGTCAACGTGCGCTACGACGAGTGGTACTACGAGAACCGGCTCTGGGAGTCAGGCCTCCCGCAAGAGGCCATCGAGAGGTTGCGCGAGTCCGGACACATCAAGGAACGCGACGGCGCGCTGTGGTTCGGCGAGCCGGACGACACGGAAGAAGACCGCGTCGTCATTCGGGCCAACGGCCAGCCGACGTACTTCGCTTCAGATCTCGGCTACCTGCTCAGCCGGTTCGAGCAGCGGGGATACAACCGCGTCGTCGAGGTATGGGCCGCCGATCATCACGGGTACGTGCCTCGGATGAAGTCGGCGGCCGCGGCGCTCGGCTTCGACCAGCAGAAGCTGGTGATCATCCTCCACCAGATGGTCAACCTCAAGGAGGGCGCCACGCGCAGCGGCGAAAAAGTCAAGATGTCGAAGCGCGCCGGGCGCTTCGTCACGCTCGACGAGCTCGTCGACCGGGTCGGAAGCGATGCCGTGCGCTTCTTCTACTTGCTGCGATCCCCCGACACCACGATCGAGTTCGACCTCGAGCTGGCGGTGACGCAGGGCAACGAGAACCCGGTCTACTACGCGCAGTACGCGCACGCGCGGCTGTCCAACGTCGAGGCGACCGCCGGCGAGCGGCATCCGCGGCTCCCCGAGGAAGCCAACGTCGGCCTCCTCACGCATCCGTGGGAGCTCGACGTGGCTCGGCAGATCGCGTTCTGGCCCGACGTGGTCGAGGATTCGACGACTCTCCTCGAGCCGCATCGCATTCCTTATTACGTGCACGATCTCGCGACGGCGGTCCATCGCTTCTACCACGCGGGCAACGCTCAGAGCGAGCATCGCATCGTGGTCGACGATCCCGAATTGACAAGGGCGAGGCTGGAGCTGTGCCGGGCCGCGCGTCACACTTTGAAGACGGCGCTCGACCTGATGGGAGTCAGCGCGCCGGAAAGGATGTAGGAGCAAGAGGCAGTGGACGTCACCTGGCTTGGACACGGCTGTTTCCGTTTGCGTGGTCGCGGCGCGGCGGTGGTCACGGACCCATACCCGCCTGCGATCGGACTGAAGCTCTCGCGGATGGACGCGGAGGTCGTGACGGTCAGCCACGAGCACGAGAACCACAGCTACACGCAGGTGGTGCGCGACGGGGCCTACGAGATACGCGGTCCGGGCGAGTACGAGGTCGCCGGGGTGAGCGTGATCGGCGTGCCGACCTATCACGACGCCGACAAGGGCGCGAAGCACGGCCGCAACACCGTCTACCTCATCGAGATCGACGACGTCCGAATCTGCCACCTCGGCGACCTGGGCCACAAGCTCGAGGACGCCGAAGCCGAGGCCGTTTCCTCACCTGACGTCCTGCTCGTGCCGGTCGGTGGGCGCACCGCGATGAACGCCGCCCAGGCGGCCGAGGTCGTGAGGCAGCTCGAGCCGAGGTATGTCGTGCCGATGCACTACGCGATCCCGGGCCTGAAGCTGCAGCTCGATCCGATCGACAGGTTCCTGAAGGAGATGGGGGTGGCGATGGCCGACGCGCAGCCGAAGCTCTCCGTGCAGAAGTCGTCCGTCTCCGAGTACGAGACCAAGGTCGTGGTGCTTGAGCCCAGGGCGGAGCCGAAGGTTTAGCAACCGGCCGTCTCCGGTAACATTTGAAAAACCGCCCTGGAGGTCGTCCATGTCGAAGTACGTTTTCGTGACCGGGGGTGTCGTCTCCTCCCTAGGCAAAGGAATTAGCGCGGCGTCGATCGGGAACATCCTGAAGGCCCGCCACCTCACCGTCTCCCTCCAGAAGCTCGACCCCTACCTCAACGTCGACCCCGGCACGATGAGCCCGTACCAGCACGGCGAAGTCTTCGTCACGGACGACGGCGCGGAAACCGACCTCGACCTTGGGCACTACGAGCGGTTTGTGGACGAGAACCTGACCGTCGCGTCGAACGTGACGACCGGGAAGATCTACCAGGACGTCATAGCGCGCGAGCGGCGCGGCGATTACCTCGGTGCCACGGTCCAGGTCATCCCACACGTGACGAACGTGATCAAGGAAAAGATCCTCCGCGCGTCCAAGGACCCACAGGCCGACGTGGTTGTCGTCGAGGTGGGCGGGACGGTCGGAGACATCGAGAGCCTCCCGTTCCTCGAAGCGATTCGCCAGCTGAAGAACGACCTCGGACGACAGAACGTGTTCTACGTCCACTGCTCGTTGGTGCCCGTGGTGCGCGGCCAGGAGATGAAGACCAAGCCGACCCAGCACTCGGTCCAGGCCCTGCGAGCGATTGGCATCCAGCCCGACGCGATCATCTGCCGCTCCGAGCTGCCGATCGACAACGACCTCAAGGAGAAGATCGCGCTGTTCACCGACGTGCCGCGCGACGCGGTGGTTTCGGTGCCCGACGTGCAGTCGATCTACGAGGTGCCCCTGATGCTGGAGGCGGCGGGCCTGGGCAAGGTGATGGCCAAACACTTCGAGCTCGATGACGCGGCGCATCTTCCCGACCACGAGCATTGGATCAAGCTCGTCGACCGGATCAAGCACCCGCGCGCCTCGGTGCCGATCGCAATCGTCGGCAAATACATCCAGCTCCCGGACGCGTACCTGAGCGTCATCGAGTCGCTGCGGCACGCCGGTGTCTTCCACGGACTTGACATCGACATCCACTGGGTTTCATCCGAGAGGCTCGACGCCGGCGACACATCTCCGCTGATGGGGGTGGCCGGCATCGTGGTCCCGGGTGGATTCGGTTATCGCGGCATCGAGGGCAAGGTGCAGGCGTCGCGCTACGCGCGCCACAACCGGATCCCGTACCTCGGGCTGTGCCTGGGGATGCAGTGCGCGGTCATCGACTTCGCGCGCGAGAAGCTGGATGCTCCGGATGCCAACTCGACGGAGTTCGCCGCATTTACATCCACACCGGTGATCGACCTCATGCCCGAGCAGCGAAACGTCGACCAGATGGGCGCCTCGATGCGGCTCGGCCTGTACCCGTGCAAGCTCACGCCCGGTTCCCTGGCGCACAGGGCATACGGGGAAGAGGTCGTCTACGAGCGCCATCGCCACCGCTTCGAGTTCAACAACGAGTACCGCGAGGTGATGAACGAGGCGGGCATGCTGTTCACGGGCCTGTCGCCCAACGGGCGCCTGGTCGAGATCATCGAGCTGGCCGACCATCCATGGTTCGTCGCAAGCCAGTTCCACCCGGAGTTCCGCTCTCGTCCCAATCGCCCGCACCCGCTTTTCCGCGATTTCGTGAGAGCTGCGTTCCTGCAGAGCGGCATCGACCAGATGGAGCTTCGTCCCGCGGAGCTGCTCGACGAGCCCGAGACGCACTAAGACCCATGGAACAGCATAGGAGCGGGATTCCTTCCTTCGCGGCGCGCGGTGAGCTGTCGCTCGAGCTCGTCCACGCGACCGAGGCGGCGGCGCTGGCATGCGCGGGGCTGCTGGGCAAAGGCGATGCGGACGCGGTCAGCGACGCGGCCGGACACGCGATGCGGGAGGCGCTCGAACGGTCGAGCCTGACCGGCACCGTCGTGCTGAGCCCTCGCCCGCAGGCGCACCTCCCGGTCGGATTGGTCATCAACGGCGGAGACCGAAAGGTCGACCTGGGCGTGTACCCGGTCGAAGGCGCGAGCCAGGTCGCCCGCGGTCACATCAACGCGGTATCGCTGCTCGTGGCCGTCGAGCCTGGAGGCTTTCCTCTGCTGCCGGCGGTATCCCAGGTCGAGAAATTCGTCGCCGGTCCAGGCGCCCGCGGCGCCATCGACGTGGACGATCCGATGATCGACAACCTTCGCCGGATCGCGTTCGCTCGCGACGTCCGCGTGCAGGACCTCACGGTCGCGATCCTCGAGCGCCCTCGCCACCAGGAGCTGATCGCCGACATCGCCTCCGCGGGAGCGCGCATCAGGACCCTCGAGGAGGGAGACTTCGCCAGCGCGGTGATGGCGGCGCTGCCCGACACTGGTATCGACGCCGCGATAGGCATCGGCGACCTGCATGCCACGTTGATCGCGGCCTGTGCCGTGAAGTGCCTGGGCGGTGAGTTCCTGGCCCGGTTGATGACTCGCAACGACGAGGAGCGGAAGGTCGTGGGCGAGATGGCGTCCCACGTCTACGGGATGGCCGAGCTGGTTCCCGCGGCCGACATAGCAGTCGCGATCACCGGGGTCACGGGCGGCCCGCTGCTTCCGGGCCTGACGTTCGGGAGCGGCTACGCCGAGACCTCCTCACTCGTGATGTCGAGCCGCCACGCCACCGTCCGCCGCCTCACCACCCGGCATCACGCACGCCCGTAGCCGCCGCAACCAGGATTAACCGGCCCGGGTAGCGGGTATCAAGAAGTAGGTATCCCATGAGCCAGTTCGAGCCCCACTTGCCGCCGACGAGCGGTGAGTACATCCCGCCGCAGCGCTACAACGGCGCCTCCGACATCCCGCCGGACTCGCCGCACCACACCTCTGGCGCACCCCGCCAGAACGAACGGGGCGCGCTTGGCGGGCTCATCTCCGCCATGTTGGCCGCCTGGGCCGTCGTCAAATACGGCCTGGTCTTCCTGGTCAAGCTACCTGCGGCCGGAACCCTGATCTCGCTCGTGGTGAGCTTTGGGGGTTATGCCCTCTTCTACGGCCCGTGGTTCGCGCTCGCGCTCGTGGTGATGATCCTGGTCCACGAGATGGGCCACGTCGTGGAGATCCGGCGCCAGGGCATGACCGCCACCGCGCCGATCTTCATCCCGTTCCTGGGCGCCGCGATCTTCCAGCGCTCTCATCCGACCGACGCCCTGAAGCAGGCGCAGATAGGCATCGCGGGGCCGATTGCGGGCACCCTAGGCGCCACGGCGGCCTTCGTCATGTACAACGCGACCCAGGAGCCCGTCTTCTTGCTGGCCGCCTGGATCGGCTTCTACATCAACCTGTTCAACCTGATTCCAATCTGGCAGCTGGACGGAGCGTGGATCCTCGGCCCCGTGTCGCCCTGGTTCCAGGTCGTGGCGCTGGCGGTGATCGGAATCGGCGCCTTCACCCTCCACTTCTTCCTCAGCCCGCTGCTGGTCATCTTTGCCCTCCTGGGCATCCCGAGCCTGATCGCTCGTTTTCGCAACGCCGGCAATCCGTACTACACGTCGGTCGCCGAATCGGGGCGCTGGGCGATGGGGCTGGCGTGGATCGGGCTCGTCATCTATCTCGGAGTCATGAGCCTGCAGGCCAACACCTTGCTCGCTCCGTTCGCTCGGTAAACTACCCTTCCCTGGAGATCCAATGAAGCTACAGATCCATCCCACCTATTACGAAGACGCGGTCGTGACCTGCGCGTGCGGGAACACGTTCACGACCGGCTCCACGCGCAAGGAGCTCAAGACCGAGATCTGCTCCGTCTGCCACCCGTTCTTCACGGGCACGCAGCGGATCGTCGACACCGGCGGTCAGGTCGAGCGGTTCCGGAAGCGGGCTGCCAAGACCAGGGTATAGATGGCGGTCCCGGAGGCAACCGCTCCGGAGGCCGCGGCGACGCCGAAGGCAGCTAAAGAGCAGTTCTTCTACGGCGGACAGGCCGTCATCGAGGGCGTGATGATGCGGGGTCGGCGCCATTACGCCGTGGCGGTTCGGTTGCCCAACACCAAAGAGATCGTGGTCGACCGAGGCGAGCTCAAGGCGCCTATCTACACGCACCCGATCTGGAAGCTCCCGTTTGTGCGCGGTCTCGCGCTCATCGGCGAGCAGCTCCACCTCGGTATGAAGTCGCTCATCTGGTCGGCCAACATGAACGCCGGAAGCCAGAACATCGAGATCGGCAAGAAGGAGATCACGGGCTCGGTCGCGGTGGCCGGCGTCTTCGCGCTCGTCATCTTCATCGGGCTGCCGCTGCTCCTGGCGAGCTTCGCCGTCCATCGCAGCGGAAGCTTCCTCTTCGTCCTGGTCGAGGGACTGATCCGCGTCGGCCTCGTGCTTGGGTACCTGGCGGCGATCGCTCTCCTGCCCGACGTGAGGCGCGTGTTCATGTACCACGGCGCCGAGCACAAGACGATCAACGCCTTCGAGTCAGGCTGGCAGCTCGACGTGCCGTCGGTGCGGCGCGCCAGCACGCTCCACCCGCGCTGCGGCACCGGATTTCTGCTCGTGGTGCTGGTCGTGAGCGTGATCGTCTTCAGCCTGGTCGCGCTGTTTCACCCGAACCTCTTCTGGCTGGTGATGAGCCGCGTGCTCGCCATCCCGTTGATTGCGGGCGCCGGCTTCGAGCTCATCCGGTTCATGGCCCGAAACCGCACCAACCCCGTGGTCCGTGTTGCGCTCCTGCCGGTCCTCGGTACCCAGAAATTCACCACGCGCGAACCCACCGACGACATGCTCGAGGTCGCCATCTGCGCGTTCAACAGCGCGCGGCAGGGGGAAGAGGAGACCACCGGAGCGGCGGCCTGATGATTGACCCATTTCGCAAGGGGGCAGGCCGCCCTTGCGGGGAACCCCCCATGGGCTTGAGCCGCACATGCCATGGTCGCGACGTTGCGGTTGCCCGGCAAAGCCGGGCAACGCGGGAGCTGCGGGATGATTGATCGGCTCGAGTCGATCGCGCAGCGCTACCGCGGGATCGAAAACGAGATGGCGCAGCCTGACGTGGCGACCGACCACGAGAAGCTGACCAAGCTCGCGCGCGAGCAGCGCTCGCTGCGCGAGATCGTCGATGCGTACGACGCGTACCGCCGCGCGCGCCACGAGATGGACTCCGCGCGCGAGATGCTCCGCCACGAGAAGGACGCCGACATGCAGGAGTACCTTCGTTCGGAGGAGCGCCGCGCCGGCGAGCAGCTGGCTGAGCTGGACGAGAAGCTGAAGCTGCTTCTGCTTCCAAAGGACCCGAACGACGACCGCGACGTGGTGGTCGAGATCCAGGGCGCCGAAGGTGGGGACGAGGCGGCGCTCTTCGCGGCCGATCTCTTCCGCATGTACGCGAGATGGGCCGAGAAGAAAGGCTGGAAGGTCGAGGTGGTCGACGCCTCGCCGACCGGCATCGGCGGCTACGACAAGATCACGTTCGAGGTCCACGGGCACGGCGCTTACTCACAGCTCAAGTACGAGGGTGGTGTGCATCGGGTGCAGCGCGTGCCCAAGACCGAGGCGCAGGGACGCATCCATACTTCCGCGGCAACCGTCGCGGTACTGCCGGAGGCTGACCCGGTGGAGGTCGAGCTGCGGCCGGAAGACCTCGAGGTCAAAGCCTCGACCTCGACCGGCCCCGGAGGTCAGAGCGTCAACACGACCTATTCCGCGATCCGCATCACGCACCGGCCGAGCGGCCTGGTGGTGAGCATCCAGGACGAGAAGTCGCAGCTCCAGAACAAGGAGAAAGCGATGCGCGTCCTCCGCGCTCGTCTCTACGAGATGAAGCTTGCCGAGCAGCAGGAGGCGATCGGCGCGCAGCGGCGCGGCATGGTTCGCAGCGGAAACCGTTCGGAGAAGATCCGGACCTACAACTTCAAAGACAACCGCGTCACCGACCACCGGATCAACCTGACGCTGCACAAGCTCGACCGCGTGATGCAGGGTGACCTCGACGACCTGGTGTCGGCTTTGATCGCCGCCGAGCGCTCGGCGCAGCTCAACGGCGGCGCCGAAGCGGCGGCAAGTTGACCATTGTCGAGGTCCTGAAGCTCTCCTCCGACTACCTCCAGAAGCACGGTTCCGACTCGCCTCGCCTCGACGCCGAGCTCCTGCTCGCGCACGCGCTGCGGATGCGGCGGCTCGACCTGTACCTGAAGTTCGACCGCACGCTCGCCGAGACGGAGCTGAGCTCCTACAGGACCCTGGTTTCGCGGCGGGCCAAAGGCCAACCGGTGGCCTACCTGGTTGGACACAAGGAGTTCATGGGCCTTGACTTCGAGGTCACCCCCGAAGTCCTGGTGCCCAATCCCGACACCGAGGTCCTCGTGCAGCGGGCGGTGGAGATCGCGCGCGAGGCGCAGCGCCCGCTCCGGGTGGCGGACGTCGGCACCGGCAGCGGGTGCATCGCCATCGCGGTCGCCCACTACGCGCCGAACGTCGACGTCTGGGCCTCCGACATCAGCCCTGAGGCGCTGACGCTCGCCGAGCGCAACGTGGCGCGGCACGGGGTCGGCGAACGAGTTCACCTGGTGTGCGGGGATCTCATGAGTCCGATGATGGGTGAGTTCGACCTCGTCTGCGCGAACCTCCCCTACGTGGCCGCGGGCGCGAATCTGGCGAGAGAGGTCGCGGCGCAGCCCGCCGGGTCGCTGCTTGCCGGCCCGAGCGGCGCCGAGCTCGTCAGCCGGCTCCTCGACGATGCGCCCGCGCGGCTCGCACGTGGCGGCCGAATCCTGGCCGAGATCGACCCCTCTATCCTCGGCGTCGTCTCGGAATCCGCGGGTCGCAATTTCGCAGGGCATCGGGTGCAGCGTGATGCCGGAGGCCATGAGCGAGTTCTAGAAGCGTGGTCCTGAATCCCACGCACGAAGGTATGCAGAGAGCCGCCCAGATCGTCCGAAGCGGTGGAGTGGTGGCGTTTCCGACCGACACGGTGTACGGCCTCGGCGCAAGCGCCGACGACGAGGTGGCGCAGAAACGGATCTACCAGATCAAGGGGCGTCCGGTCGGGCTGCCCCTGATCCTCATGGCCGCCGCTGAATCACAGCTCGAGGGCCTGGTCCACGTCGACTCGCGCGCCGAGGCGATGATGCGGCGCTGGTGGCCGGGGCCGCTGACCTTGATCCTGCACGCGGTGGGCGGCGGCACGCTCGGCGTGCGCATCCCGAAGCACGAGGTGGCGCTCGAGCTGCTGCGGCACGCGGGACCGCTGATGACCACGAGCGCCAACCTCCACGGTCGCGATCCGGCGATGGACGCGTTGGAGGCGGGGAAGCTGGCCGGGGTCATGGCCGTCGTGGACGGAGGAGTCGCGCCTGGAGGCACACCTTCATCGGTGCTCGATCTGACGGGCCCCGAACCACACGTACTGCGCGAAGGGGCGATTCCGACACCGGAGCTGCTTGGGGCTCCGCCTCCGCGAGCCGGATAGGATCGTGGCGTGACCGAGATCACCACCATGACCTTCCGGGCCCTGGACCGGGAGGATCCCGCCGTCGCGCAGCTGATCCGCAACGAGTTCCGGCGACAGTCCGACACGCTCGAGCTGATCGCCTCGGAAAACCTGACCAGCCCCGCAATCCTCGAGGCGCTCGGCACGCTGCTCACCAACAAGTACGCGGAGGGTTATCCGGGTCGCCGCTACTACGGCGGCACGGGCGAGGTCATCGACAAGATCGAGTCGCTCGCCGTCGACCGTGCAAAGCAGCTTTTCGGCGCCGACTACGTCAACGTCCAGCCGCATTCGGGCTCCCAGGCCAACGCCGCCGTGTACATGGCGGTGTGCCAGCCGGGCGACCGAGTGATGGGTATGGACCTGAGCGCCGGCGGCCACCTCACGCACGGGAGTCCGGCGAATTTCTCGGGGAAGCTGTACGAGATCCACTCCTACGGTGTCGACCGCCAGACCGAGCGCATCGATTACGACTCGGTCCAGAAGCAGGCCGAACAGGTCCGCCCGAAGATGCTCCTCGCCGGATTCTCGGCCTACTCGCGGATCGTCGACTGGGGCCGGATGCGAGAGATCGCCGACTCGGTCGGTGCCACGTTCTTCGTCGACATGGCCCACGTCGCGGGACTGGTCGCCGGTGGCGTGTACCCGTCGCCGATACCACACGCGGCGATCACCTCGACAACCACCCAAAAGACGCTGCGCGGTGCGTGGGGCGCGATCATCCTCTGCAAGAGCGATTGGCAGAAGGCGATCGACTCCGCCGTCTTCCCGGGCACGCAGGGTGGGCCGCTGATGCACGCGATCGCCGCCAAGGCCGTGTGCTTCGGCGAAGCCCTGAAGCCGGACTTCAAGCAGTACGCGAAGCAGGTGGTGGCCAACGCCAAAGCCATGGCCGACCGGTTGACGTCGCGCGGCCTGCGCCTGGTCAGCGGCGGCACGGACAACCACCTGATGCTCATCGACCTCCGGCCTCAGAAGAGGACGGGGAAGCAGGTCCAGGACGTGGCGGACACGGTCGGCATCACGTTGAACCGCAACTCGATCCCGTTTGACGACGCGTCGAAGTTCAATCCCAGCGGCGTTCGGGTCGGCACACCGCTGGTGACGACGCGCGGGATGCGGGAGGCGGAGATGGTCGTGATCGCGGATTGCATCGTCGACCTGGTCGAGCGGATCGATGACCCGGCCACGCTGGACTCGGTCCACGAGCGCGCGCTCGAGCTCTGCCGCAAGTTCCCGATCCCCTACGCGTTTGACTGACTTCTTCAGCGACAAGGCGCTGACCAACATCAGCGAGCACCTGCTCCCAGGCCTGTGGCCGCTGCTCGTCGCCTTCGTCGGTTGCGTGGCCGTGGTGCCGCTCGCGATCTGGCTTTCACGCCGGTTCGGCTGGATCGCCCTACCCGGCGGCCGCCACGCACACGCCAGCCCGACGCCGCTCCTCGGCGGGCTCGCGATGTGGAGCGGTTTCGCGCTCGCGGTGCTGATCTTCGTCCCGTTGAGCGTGCAGACGTGGGGCGTGCTTTTGGTGTCCGGTCTGGCCATGGCTGCACTGGCGATCGACGACAGGTGGTCGATGGCTCCGCTGGTGAAGCTAGGCGTGCAGATCGCCCTGGCCCTGCTCGCCGTCGTCGTGTTCGGCATCGAGATCCGGTTCTTCAGCCTGCCGGGGGGACATCTGATCCAGCTCGGTCTGCTGATGGCCCCGGTGAGCGTGTTCTGGCTCGTCGGCATGCAGAACACGGTCAACCTCCTCGACGGCTCCGATGGCCTGGCGGCGGGGGTCGTCGCCATCGTCGCGGCGATCCTGATGCTGGCGGCCGGCCAGCTGAAGCAGCCGGAGGTGGTGCAGCTCAGCGGCGCGCTCGCCGGTTGCTGCGCCGGGTTTCTTCTCTTCAACTTCCATCCCGCCCGCATCTTCATGGGCGACTCGGGCGCGCACTTCCTCGGCATCGCGCTGGGGATGATCTCGATCCTCGGGGTGGCGAAGGTCGCCGTCGCGTTTGCGTTGGCGGCTCCCGTCGTGGCGCTGGCGCTCCCGATCGTCGACACCGGATGGGCCATCCTCCGCCGCCGGCGGGAGGGCATGTCGGTCGCGACACCCGACCGCCTCCACCTGCACCACCGCTTGCAGTCGTTCGGGCTGGACCCGCGCCAGACTTGCTACGTGTTCTACGCGGCGAGCGCGCTGCTCGGCGGGCTCGCCCTGACGCTCTTCGGGCACGGGCGCATCCTCGCCGTGGTGCTGGTCGCTACGGCCGTGCTCGTCTCGACGGTGGCCGCCGACCTGCTGCAGCATGCAGGGTGGCGGGTCCCCGCCCCGTGGTTGCGCCGCCTTCTCGGCGTTCCCGCTTCCCGGTAGCATTTAGGTCGGGCATGCGCCCAGCGAGTCAGGGTCCCAGCGGGGCCGACATGGCGGGAATAGGGATCTATTTCGCCGCCGCCGTCTTGCTACCTCTGCTCGGTGGCGTGGCCCTCGACAGGGTTTTCCACACGGCACCAGTTTTCGTCCTGGTCGGACTGGTCGTGGGCCTGGCGGCGGGCGGAGCCGCGGTCTATGTGAAGGTTAGGGAGCTTTCGAGGTGACGTCGGGTGCCTTGCTGCGGCAGACATTGGTGGGCTGCGCGATTCTCGCCGTCGCCGTCGTCGTCGTGGCGTCGGCAGCCGGGTACCCTGGGCACGGATTTGGGGTGGCGGGGGGCCTGCTGCTTGGTTCGCTCAACGGCTACCTGATCCAGGGCCTCATGGGCCGAGGCGCCCCGTTTGTCGCCTCGAGCCTGATGCGGATCGTCTTTTTCAGCTCGGTCGTCCTGCTCGCGGCTTTCGTCCTGCGCGGCGAGGCGTGGACCGTCGCGCTGGGAATCGGCGTCGCGCAACTGGTGATGGTCGGCGTCGGCATTCGCACGGGGCTGCAGCGATGATGCTGCGCGAGGGTGGATTCGGCACGCATCCGACCGTCGACTTCGGCTGCGGAACGCTTTGCACCTTCAACTACGACAGCGTGATCTCGAGCCTGGTCGCGATCGTGATCACGCTCGGAGTCTGCTTCTGGATTCGCTCTAAGCTGAGAAGTGGAGAACCCGGACGCGTCCAGGCGGTGTTCGAGTGGGGTTATGACCAGTTGAAATCGCTGATCAGAACCAACGTCTCGGATGACGCGCTTTTCATCATCCCGCTCGCCCTGACGCTGTTTCTCTACATCCTGGTCGCCAACTGGATCGAGATCCTTCCGCTGGCGATCTTCCCGATCCTGCACGGAGCCAATGCCGACCTCAACCAGACCCTTGCGCTGGCCCTGGTCGTCATCGGCGTCGTGCAGTGGTACAGCGTCCGGGTCCTGGGCTGGCGCGGCTACTTCCGCCGCTTCACGAAGCCCTTCGAGATGCCTCTCGCTTTTCGGATCGGCTTCTCGCCGTTCAACATCCTCGAAGAGATCGTCAAGCCGGTCACGCTTTCGTTGCGGTTGTTCGGCAACATCTTTGCCGGCGCCGTGATGATCGCTCTGATCGCGGGCTTCGGGACCCTGTCGCTTCCGCTGGTGGGCGTGGTCGGCGGGACGGTGCTCGGGACCATCCTGCTTGCGATCTGGAAGGCGTTCGACGTCATCTTCATCGGCTTCATCCAGGCTTTCATCTTCATGTTGCTGACGGTCATCTACTTCGGCGCGGCCCGAGAAGGCCTCGAACACGAACAGCATTAGGAGGGACTCATGACAGACCATGGAATCGTTCTCGCCGGCGCTCTCGTCGGCTTCGGCCTAGCGATCGGACTTGGCGCGGTGGGCGCCGCCTTCGGTGACGGACTCGCCGGCAACGCGTTCATCGGCGGCGTCGCGCGCCAGCCGGAGGCTCAGGGCCGGATGATCCCGTGGTTGTTCACGATCGTCGGCCTCGTCGAGGCCATGTACTTCATCAACCTCGCCTTCGGTTTCGTGTTCCTGTCCAACGTGCCCGCGGCCAAGTAGTCGCGATGACCTTCCTGGCCACCGAAGGCACGGCCGGCGTCATCGACATCAACGGGACGGTGATCGTCGAGGTGCTGACATTCCTGGTGATGCTGGCCATCCTTGCGCGGTGGGTGTACCCCGAGATCGTCAAGGTCGCGGAGGGGAGGCAGCGCGCCATCGCGGAGCAGCTCCGCGAAGCAGAGCAGGCAAGGGCGGATGCCGAGGCAAGGCTCCAGGAGGCGCAGGCCAAGCTCGAGGACGCGCGCAAGACGGCGCAGCAGGTGGTGGACGCGGCGGGCAAGTCGGCCGAGCAGCTGAGGCAGGACCTGAGGCAGAAGGCCGACGAGGAGTCGAAGCGGATCACCGAGGCCGCGCGGAAGGAGATCGAGGCCGAGCGCGAAAAGGCCGTCCAGTCGGTTCGCTCGGAGTTGGCCGGGATGGTCGTGACCGCGACCGAGAAGGTGATCGGCGAGGCACTCGACGATCGCAAGCACCGGCAGCTGATCGAGCGCGCCATAGAGGAGGTCGCGAGTGGCGACGGCAGCCGCGGGCGGAGTGGCTCGTGACGGCACTGAGAGATTCGGCCATCCAGGCGGCTGCATGGGGGACGAAGATCCGGTGACGGGCACGAGCCGCGCCGCCAAGCGTTACGCGAAGGCCGTTTTCGAGCTGGCTCAGGCCGACGGCCAGCTCGAGGGGTGGGGCCGCCGCCTGGCGAAGATCCGAGAGCTGTTCGGTGACCCGGATGTGGCCGCGGTGCTCAGCAACCCCACGATCGCGACCGAGCATCGTGAGGCCCTGGTCGCGACTGCGCCGCATCTCATCGACGAGGAGGGGGGCAACCTCGCCCGCCTGCTCATCGAGTCGGGACGCGTCGGCGAGGCGCCTGCGATTGAGAACGAGTTCCACCGCCTCGCCGACGAGGCAGCCGGTCGCGTCCGGGCCACGCTGACCACGGCAATCGACCTCCCACGCGAGGATCGCGACCGCGTGCAGAGGGAGCTTTCAAAGCGTCTCGGCAAGGACGTGCGCATGGAAGTCGTCGTGGACCCGCGGATCATCGGCGGGCTGAAAGTTCAGTACGGCGACAGGGTCGTGGATGCGAGCGTGGCTACCCGGTTGCAGCAGCTCCGCCGCCGGCTGGCGGCGACCTAGGGAGAACGAAAGCGTGGGCATAAGCACGAAAGAAATCTCGGATGTGATCAAGGAGCGGCTCAAGGACTTCGACGCGAGCCTTGTTGCGGCCGACGTGGGCCGGATCGTCGCGGTGGGCGACGGCATCGCCCAGATCTATGGCCTGCAGAACGCCATGGCGGGGGAGCTTTTGGAATTTCCCCACGAGGTCTACGGGCTGGCCCTCAACCTCGAAGAAGACCAGGTGCGGTCCGTCATTCTCGGAGACTTCGGCCATCTGCACGAGGGCGACGAGGTCAGGACCACCGGTCGCCTGCTCGAAGTTCCGGTCGGCGACGAGTTGCTCGGCCGCATCGTCAACCCGCTCGGTATTCCGCTCGACGACAAGGGGCCGATCAAGACCAGCAAAACGCTGCCTGTCGAGCGGATCGCTCCGGGCGTCATCACCCGACAGAGGGTTGACAGCCCGGTCCAGACCGGCATCAAGGCGATCGACGCGATGATCCCGATCGGGCGCGGCCAGCGCGAGCTGATCATCGGCGATCGGTTCACCGGCAAGACGACAATCCTGCTGGACACGATCATCAACCAGAAGGGCAAGGACCTCTTCTGCATCTACGTCGCGATCGGCCAGAACGCTGCTGCGATCGCTCGAGTCGCGGCGACCCTGGAAGAGAACGGGGCGATGGACTACACGATCATTGTCGCGGCGGCCGCGTCCGACCCGGCTTCGCTGCAGTACATCGCGCCGTACGCGGGCTGCGCGATGGGCGAGTACTTCCTGGAGAAGGGCCAGGAGGCGCTGTGCTGTTACGACGACCTGACCAAGCAGGCGTGGGCGTACCGCGAGCTCTCACTGACCTTGCGGCGCCCGCCCGGCCGTGAGGCCTACCCGGGCGACGTCTTCTACCTGCACTCCCGCCTGCTCGAGCGGGCGGCAAAGATGAGCCGGGCGCACGGCGGCGGCTCGCTCACGGCACTGCCGGTCATCGAGACGCAAGCCAACGACGTCTCGGCCTTCATCCCCACCAACGTCATCTCCATCACCGACGGCCAGATCTACCTCCAGTCCGACCTGTTCAACTCCGGCCAGAGGCCTGCGCTCAACGTGGGAATTTCGGTGTCGCGCGTGGGCGGAGACGCCCAGACCAAGGCGATGCGCCAGGTTGCGGGCAAGCTCCGCCTCGACCTCGCGCAGTACCGCGAGCTGGCGGCGTTCGCCCAGTTCGCCTCCGACCTGGACACGCAGACCCGCAATCAGTTGGAGCGTGGCGCCCGTTTGACAGAGCTGCTCAAGCAAGACAAGTACGAGCCGGTGCCTCTGCCAGAGCAGGTGGCTGTTCTGTACGCGGGCACCCAGGGGCACCTGGACAAGGTCGCCGTCACGCGCGTTCGTGAATGGGAGGCCGGCTTCGTCCGCTTTCTGAAGAGTGAGCGTCCGAGCGTGCTCGAGGAGATCGACAAGCAGAAAGCGTTGGACGACAACCTGTTCGCGCGGCTGAACGCCGCGATCTCGACCTTCAACCACCAGTTCGGGGTCGAGGGTTACCAGGACCAGCCCGACCCAGCCGCGGCCGCACAGCCGGCCGCCGCGAAGAAGGCCACCTAGTTGCCTGCGTTCCGCGACATCGTCCGGCGCATCGACTCGATCAAGAACACGCAGAAGATCACCAAGGCGATGCAGGTGGTGGCGGCCACTCGCCTGCGGCGAGCGCAGGCTGCGGTGCAGGCCACGCGGCCGTACGCGGACAAGATGCTCGAGGTCCTTCAAACAGTGAGCGGGAGAGCGACGGAGTACAAGCACCCGTTCCTGATCCGGCGGGAGGGAAAACGCGCGGTGATGATCCTGGTCACGACTGACAAGGGACTCGCGGG
>JBKPCF010000092.1:0-7213 GCA_046727235.1 Candidatus Dormiibacterota bacterium | reverse complement strand
GCATCGATCCCACGCAGTGGAACGGCTACGCGTGGGGATTCGGCATCGAGCGGATGGCGATGCTGAAGCACGACGTCGACGACATCCGACTCTTCTATGAGTCCGACCTGCGTTTCCTCGAGCAGTTTTGATGCGAGTCAGTTACGAGTGGCTTGGTGACTTCGTCGACCTCGATGGTGTGACGCCGAAAGAGGCGGCCGATGTGCTGACACGGCTCGGCGTCGAAGTCGAGTCCCTGACCCAGGTCGACCTCTCCCAGATCGTGATCGGCAAGGTGCTCGAGCAGAAGCCGCACCCCAGGTCGCGCAATCCGCTCTGGATCCACCAGGTCGATCTCGGCGGGCGAACCGAGCAAATCATCGCCGGCGCTCCGAACGCGATCCCCGGCTCCATTGTCCCCGTCGCCCTGCCTGGCATCACGGTGCCCAACGGCAAGGTCGTCCGGGACATGAACATCGCCGGCGAACGGGCGAGCGGCATGCTCGCCTCCGCCGCCGAGCTGATGCTGGGCGATGACCACTCGGGCATCCTGATCCTCGACCGAGGCACGCCAGGCGAGCCGCTGACGAGCGTGATTCCCAACCAGGCGATCATGGAGGCGGAGGTCACGTCCAACCGGCCGGACTGCATGGGCCACATGGGCGTGGCCCGCGAGCTGGCGGCAGGGCTCGACCGGCCGGTGAAGCGCGATTTCATGCTGGCCTTCACCGGCACCGCCGACCCGCCGGGACGCGACCTGGTCAGGGTGACCATCGAGCATCCCGAGCTCTGCAGTCGCTACATCGGCGGCGTGATCAAGAACGTCAGGGTCGGTCCAAGTCCCGACTGGATGCAGCGACGTCTGCGGGCGTGCGGCGTTCGGCCCATCAACAACATCGTCGACATCACCAACTACGTGCTGCTCGAGTACGCGCAGCCGTTGCACGCGTTCGATCTGAGCAAGCTCGAGGGTCCCGAGATCCGGGTCCGCAGGGCTCGCGCGCGCGAGAGGCTGCTGTGCCTCGATGGGGTGGAGCGCGAGCTGACGCCCGACATGCTCGTCATCGCGGATGCTCAGCGGCCGGTCGCGATCGCGGGCGTGATCGGCGGTGAGGAGTCGGCCGTGACCGACCAGTCCACCGACATCCTCCTCGAGTCGGCGAACTTCAACGGTCCGAGCGTTCGGCAGACGTCACGCGCACTCGGTCTGCGCACCGAGGCGTCCGCACGATTCGAGAGGGCGCTTCCTCCGGAGCTCGCTCTTGCCGGCGCGCGCCGCGCCGCCTCCCTGATCGCCGAGCTGGCCGGCGGTGAGGTGCATCGCGAGTGGGCCGACGTGTACCCGCGCCCGCAGCAACCGGTCCGGATCAACCTCCGTCCGGCCCTCATCGACGACGTGCTGGGCACGCACGTGCCGCTAGAGGAGTCGGAGTCGATCCTCAAGCGCCTCAGCTTCCACGTCAAGGTGGAAGGGGATGGGCACTGGGACGTCCTGCCCCCCGTGTTTCGCCTCGACGTCACCATCCCGGAGGACCTGGTCGAGGAAGTCGGGCGGGTCTACGGTTACGATCGCGTTCCGCCCACGCTACCGGGGCAGCGCACCAGCACCTGGACGCCGCTCGCCTCGAGCATCGACCGCCGCCTCGACGCCGCGCGTGAGGTCATGGCCGGCGCAGGGTACACGGAGACGTGGAACCCGGCGCTGGTGGCCGGACGCAAGCTCGAAGAGCTTCGGATCTCGGCTCGCGCGATGCAAGTGCAAAACGCGTTGAGTGACGACATGGACACGCTGCGGACCTCGCTCCTGCCGTCTCTCGTCGACGTGGCGGCTCTCAATCGCGACCGGGGTCGCGTCGACGTCCGGGTGTACGAGGTCGCGGAGGCGTACCTGGCCCGCGTTGGCGAGAAGAACGCGCAGCCCGAGGAGCCGCTGCGAGTCGCGGCGGTGGCTTCCGCTGGAGTGTCCGCAGAAGACGGCAGGGCCGCTTTCAACAGCCTGAAGTCGGTGCTCGACGCCTGCATGGGCGCACTCGCCGGGCCGCCGGCCGCGTATCAGCGGGCCGCGGCGGAGCTCTTCCATCCCGGACGCTGCGCCGCGGTCGTGATGGACGGCCGGCAGCTCGGCTACATCGGCGAGCTGCATCCGTCCGTGGCGTCGAGCGCCAAGCTCGAGGGCAGGTTCGTGGCTTTCGAGGTCGATGTCGAGCCGGTGCTCGCGGCCTCACGCATTCCGCGCGCACAACCGCTGCCGAGGTTTCCGGCCGTCGAGCGCGACCTGGCGGTCGTAGTCGAGGAGACTGTCGCGGCGGGCGCCATCCTCGCCGCAATCACTGAGTCTGGCGGTGACCTGTTGGAGTCCGCCACTGCCTTCGATGAGTACCGCGGAGCGCAGGTCGCGGAAGGGCGCAAGAGCGTCGCGTTTACCTTGACTTTCCGAAGCCCGGAGCGCACCCTGACGGACGCCGAAGTGGACGGAGTGATGGCGGAGATCAGGCTGGGGCTGGAGAAACGACACGGCGCCAGGTTCAGAGAGTGAGAGCCGGCGCGAATTCCGCACGCTCTGCGTGCCGTTCCGGGGGAAGCACCAAGTGACGTGGATCGACATCTTTCCAATCGTGCTGCTCATCGCCTACACGGCGGGCGGCTTCTTCAGTGGCCTGATCCGCAGATTCATCGGCATCGTCGCCCTGTTCGTCGCCGTCTGGGCCGCGACCAACATGGGGCTGCAGGCCGGCGCGATCCTGCAGCAGACGTCCAATTTCGAGACCGCCGACGGACGCGTCTACGGCTTTTTCGGAATCATCGCCGCGGTGCTGCTGATCGTCGAGGTCGCGACCCAGATCGCGCATTCGCAGATCCAGATACCTGCGATCATCCTCAACCGCACGTTTGGCACCGCGCTCGGTGCGCTGACCGCAATCCTGCTGTCGGTCGTGGTGGTCTACGAGCTGGGCGCCGCCGCCAACCCTGTCGGTGGATCGCAGCTCGACCCGCTTCAGCAGAACCTGCGAGACACCATCCACCACTCGCTTTACATGGTCAACCTGGTGAACGCGATCGGCCGGCCGATCATCAATCTGTTTCAACCGTTGCTCCCCACCGACCCCAACGCCTTCTTCGGACCGGGGATCGTAAACCCCTAAGCTCGTCCCCAATGAGTCGGGACCTCTACACCCGCCTGCGCGAGCGGGCAGTCGAGATCCACGTCGAGGATCACCTGCACCATCGCCTGGAGCGCGGCGAGAGGCTGCGGGTCAAGCTGGGCCTGGATCCGACGGCGCCAGATCTCCATGTCGGGCACCTGGTCGTGCTCGACACACTTCGAATGTTCCAGGACCAGGGCCACACCGTGGTCGTGATCATCGGCGACTACACCGCCTTGATTGGCGACCCCAGCGGACGCTCGGTGACTCGGCCGATGTTGAGCGACGAAGAGATCTCGCGAAACGCGGAGACGTACTTCAAGCAGCTCGACCTGGTGCTCGATCGCGGCAAGATCGAGGTCCGTCACAACGCCGAGTGGCTCGCGTCGATGAGTGCAGCGGACATCCTGCGGCTGATGGCCAAGGCCACGCTGCAGCAGGTCCTGCAGCGCGAGGACTTCGCGGACCGGATCAAGGCCGGGACGCCGATCAGCGCCCACGAGATCCTGTACCCGTTCAACCAGGCTTACGACTCGGTAGCGATCAAGGCCGACGTCGAGATCGGCGGCACCGACCAGCTCTTCAACCTGCTCTTCGGCCGCGAGATCCAGAAGGCGTACGGCCAGGAGCCGCAGGACATCGCCGTCTTCCCGCTGGTCGAGGGCACCGACGGCGTGCAGAAGATGTCGAAGTCGCTGCCGAACTACATCGGTCTCACCGAGTCGCCCGAGCAGATCTACGGCAAGACGATGTCGATCCCCGACTCGCTGACGGAGAAGTACGTGCGCCTTATCTCTGGTTTGGATCGCGAGGCGCAGGACGAGGTCCTGACGATGAAGCCGCGCGACGCGAAGGCGGCGCTCGCGCGCCAGCTCGTCAGGCGCCTGCACGGCGAGGACGCGGCCAAGCGGGCGGAAGATGACTTCGACACGAAGTTCCGCCAGCGCGAGACGCCGGACCAGATCGAGGAGTTTGCGGTCGCCTTTCCGATTCGGCTCGTCCAGGCGCTGGTCGCCAGCGGCCTTGCAAAGTCGAATGGCCAGGCGCGCGGGCTGATTGAGCAGCGAGGCGTAAAAGTCGACGGAGTCGTGGCCACTGGCGACGATCCGCTGCAGCCGAACCAGGTCGTGCAGGTCGGAAAACGCCGTTGGATGCGATTTGTCGTGAAGTAAAATGGCCGAAAGCATGTTCGGAGGCTGCGTGTAATGTCCGGCCACTCGAAGTGGGCCGGCATCAAGCACAAAAAGGCCATCGTCGACGCCAAGCGCGGCCAGGCGTTCACGCGCGCCAGCCGTGAGATCACGATCGCCGCTCGCGAGGGCGGCGGCAACCCCGACGGCAACTTCCGGCTGCGGCTCGCGGTCCAGAAGGCGCGCGAGATAAACATGCCGGCCGACCGGATCAAGAACGCGATCCAGCGCGGCACCGGGGAGCTCGCCGGCGACAGGCTCGAGGAGGTCCGGTACGAGGGCTACGGTCCGGCGGGCGTGGCGGTGATGGTCGACACGCTCACCGACAACCGCAACCGCACGTCGGCGTCGATCCGGCACCTCTTCAGCAAGGGGGGCGGCAACCTCGGCGAGACGAACTCGGTGGGCTGGATGTTCGAGCGGAAAGGTGTGATCAGCGCGAACGCAGGCAATGCCGACCCCGAAGAGGTAGGCCTGGCGGCGATCGAGGCCGGCGCCGACGATGTGCAGGTCGAAGCGAAGTCGGTGGAGATCACCGCGCCCCCTTCGACCTTTGAAAAGGTGAAGGCCGCGGTGGAAGGACTCGGCGTGACGGTCGACAACGCCGAGATCACCATGCAGCCCAAGCAGACCGTGGCCGTGGGCGAGGACAAAGCAGCCGCCGTGCTGCGTCTGATGGAGTCACTCGAGGAGGACGACGACGTCCAGCAGGTATACGCCAACTTCGACATCCCGACCAACGTCCTTGAACGCGTCTCAGCACAGGTGTAAAACCTGATGGACATATGCCGGGCAGAAAAAACGGGCTGATCCTCGGCGTCGACCCAGGCCTCGCCGGCACGGGCTTTGCGCTTTTTGCCGAACCCAACGTCGTCGTCTCGTGCGGAACGGTCGTCACGATCCCCGGCCGCGACGGCGCACGGCTCTTGACGATCACGAATC
This sequence comes from Candidatus Dormiibacterota bacterium, assembly GCA_046727235.1. Lineage (GTDB taxonomy): Bacteria > Chloroflexota > Dormibacteria > Dormibacterales > Dormibacteraceae > 40CM-4-65-16. The sequence continues at coordinate 1,959 of JBKPCF010000092.1, read as the reverse complement.
ATCTTCGCGCACTCATCGCGGAGCATCCACCCGCGGAGGCGTCGATCGAAGAGCTCTTCATGGGCCGCAACGCGACCAGCGCGGTGGGAGTGGCGCAAGCGCGCGGCGCGATCCTGAACGTGCTCGAGGAGTGCGGCGTTCCCGTCTTCGAGTACAAGCCGAGCCAGGTCAAGGTGATCCTCACGGGATACGGCAACGCCGACAAATCGCAGATCGGGCGCATGCTGACGGCGCAGGTGAAGCTGCCCGAGGGACGGCTCGACGATCACGCGCGCGACGCCATCGCGATCGCGCTGTGCCACGCACGCAGCAGGAAGTTTGCGCGGGCCGCGCTGAGGTGATCGGGCATCTCAGCGGAGTCGTGCGCCGCGCGGGTCCTGATTTCGTGGTGCTCGACGTCGGCGGCGTGGGTTACGTGGTGACCGTGGCCTCGCATACCCGGCAGCAGCTCCCGCCGCCAGGCGGCGACGTCGAGCTGCACATCCACACCCACGTGCGCGAAGACCAGCTCTCGCTCTACGGTTTCGCGTCGGTGGATGAGCTGGATCTCTTCGAGATGTTGATCCAGGTCGATGGCGTGGGTCCAAGGGTCGGGCTCAACATCCTCAGCGCGGCCAGCCTGGAGGTCTTGAAGCGCGCCATCATGAGCGAGGATGCAGCCCCGATCAGGCGGGCCAGCGGTGTCGGGCCTCGCACCGCAGCCAAGGTGATCATCGAGCTCAAGCCGCGACTCGACGCGGTGGCCGCTCTCGAAGCTGTGCCGCGAGCGGCGATGGCGGCGGGCGACGGCGAAGTGCCGAAAGCCGTCGACGCGGCGCTTCGCAACCTCGGCTATTCCTCTCAAGAAGCGCGCGCAGGCATCGAATCCGTCGACTGGAAATCTTCGCCGTCGACGCAAGAGGCGCTGGCGTCCGCTCTCAAAGCCCTCGGTCGCAAATGACGAAGGACAAAGTCCTCGACGCGCGGTCGGACGACGACCAGTTCGATCTCACGCTTCGCCCGCGCTTTCTGGCCGAGTACGTCGGGCAGAAGCAGGTTCGGGAGAACCTCAGCATCCTGCTCGAGGCTGCGCGCCGCCGGGATGAGCCGGTCGAGCATGTCCTGCTGTGCGGGCCGCCCGGCCTCGGCAAGACAACCCTGGCGCACATCATCGCCAACGAGCTTGGCGTCTCGATCAAGGTCAGCTCGGGTCCGGCGATCGATCACCAGGGCGCGCTCGGCTCGATTCTCCTGAACCTCACCACGCGGGACGTCTTCTTCATCGACGAGATCCACCGCCTGAACACGGTCGTCGAAGAATCGCTCTATCCCGCGCTCGAGGATTTCCGCTTTGACGCGGTGCTCGGAAAGGGAGTGGGCGCGAGCGCCGCGACGCTGCCGCTGCCGCACTTCACGTGCGTGGGCGCAACCACCCGTCAGGGGCTGCTCAGCGGTCCGCTGCGTGATCGCTTCGGGGCGGTGTATCGGCTGGATTTCTACAACAAGGCCGAGCTGGAGAAGATCGTCACCCGGTCCGCCCGCATCCTCGACATCGAGATCCACGAAGACGCCGTCTCGGAGATCGCCCGGCGTGCCCGCGGCACCCCGCGGGTCGCCAACCGCCTCCTGCGCAGGGTCCGCGACTACGCGCAGGTTCGCGGCGACGGAAGGGCCACCGTCGAGCTGACGCGCGTGGCGCTTGGGATGCTGGAGGTCGACGAGATCGGCCTGGAGCCGCTCGACCGGCAGCTTCTCGAAACTGTCATCGTCAAGTTCAAGGGCGGGCCGGTTGGGCTCGACACCCTCGCGACCTCCTTGTCTGAGGAGCCGGAGACGATCGAGGACGTGCACGAGCCGTACCTCATCCAGATCGGGTTCCTCGCCCGGACCGCTCGCGGCCGGGTGGCCACCGAGCTTGCTTATCGGCACCTGCGCCTCGCGCCGCCCAGCCCCGCGACCGAGCAAACCCGCCTGCTCTGA
>JBKPCF010000091.1:0-7299 GCA_046727235.1 Candidatus Dormiibacterota bacterium | reverse complement strand
CGCGCTGCTCGAGTCGGCAGCCGAGCTGCCGAATGAGCTTCCCGACCAGCTCTACGTCGTGCACACCGATCACGACGCCGAAGACCTGGTCCAGGCGCTGGAGGGGGTGCTGACGCACAATCCGCGGTTCATCGGACTCGTGGGCAGCCGCCGGCACACGGGACACCACCTCGAAGCGCTTCGCGCCAAAGGGGTGCCGGAAGACGTCATCTCGCGGATCCAGTCCCCGGTCGGTCTGGACCTGGGCGCAGCAACTGCAAACGAGATCGCGCTCTCCATCCTCGCCGGCCTCGTCGCCGTGCGGCGGGGCGGGCGCGGAGGCTGGAAGCAGACCCCACAGCGGTAGTCCGCCGCCGAGTCAGTTTTCATTTAACGATGTTTTCTTCGGTAAACGGTCAAGGTTCAGTTAACGAAGGCTGAGCTCGAACTGGGCCCGGGCATAATCAGGGGCCGCCGTGTCAGTCGCGCCAGGAACCAAGCTGGGTCAATACGAGGTCCAGGATTTCATCGGCCAGGGGGCCATGGGCCTGGTCTACCGCGCCTACCACCCGGATCTGGAGCGCACCGGCGCGGTCAAGGTGATGCAGGCGATCACGCCCGACGCGGACAGTGTGGCCCGGTTCCGACACGAGGCGCAGGCGATCGCAAAGATGCGCCACCCCAACATCGTCGACGTATACGACTTCGGCGAGTACCAGGGAACGCCCTACATGATCGTCGAGTACGTGCCCGGCGGAAGCCTCGCCACCCGGATGGCGCACGGCAGGCTCAACCGCTCGACAGCCTTAAAGTACCTGCACGGCATCGCTCGAGGCCTCGACTACGCGCACCAGCACGGCGTCGTTCATCGCGACGTCAAGCCGGCGAACGTCCTGCTAACCGTCGAGGACGAGCCCGTGCTTGCGGATTTTGGCCTCGCCAAGCTGCTGCAGGGCTCGTCGCTGAAGTCGATGACCGGCGTGACGACCGGCACCCCCGCCTACATGGCGCCCGAGCAGGTCGCGGGTCGCCAGGTCGGACCCGCGGCGGACCGCTATTCGCTGGCCACGATCGCGTACGAGATGCTCACCGGCGTCATCCCGTTCGACGGCGAGGCGCTCATGGAGCTGCTGTACGCGCAGGTCCACCGCGAGCCGATGCCGCCGAGCTCGCGCTACCCCGACCTCGGACCCGAGGTCGACTCGGTCATCATGCGCGGTCTGGCGAAGGATCCCGCCGCCCGGTGGGAATCCTGCACTGGCTTTGTCGACGCGCTCGAGACGGCGCTTGTGGTCCCCGCGCCGAACGGTGCAACGATGCTGATGGGCTCGCCTGTCGCTTCGACCGTGCCGGTCGCGAGGCCGCCGGCGAGGAAGCGAGCCGCCGCGAGATTTCGTCCAACGACCGTAGTCGTGCCGCCCTCTACTTCAGTCGTGGCCGTCGCGCCGACGGTGCCTGGCGCGGCGGTCTCCCCGCCCGCGGCAAGGCGTCGCCTCGGCCGGCGATCGCTGATCGGGCTCGCGGCGGCCCTGCTCCTGGTCATTGCCCTGGGCGTGTGCGCGGTCGCGGCGAATGCGACCACCCTCAGCGTGAACCCCAGCCGGGTCGCCCCAGGCGGAACGGTGCACGTGACGGCGAGTCACGTTCCGGCGAACCAGGAGGGCGAGATCCAGCTGCACAGCGTCGTGCACTCATATGCGTTCCAGGCCGATTCCAGTGGCAAGGTCGCGATGGATATCACGGTTCCTAACGACATCGATGCGGGAACGCATGCAGTCAAGATCTGCTGGAACAACGCGTGTTACAAAGACGCTGCGCTTCGCGTCGTCATAGGGACGGCGACCCTCCCCAGTCCGAGCTCACCCGCAAGCCTCAGCCCGACGCCCAGCTCCAGCCCGACGACCCGGCCGACGACCAGCCCGACGCCAGCCCCTACCTCGCAACCGACCGCGCAGCCACCGAAGTCGACGCCTACGCCCAAGGCATCGGTGACGCTGAACTCGGTGTCGCAGCTTGGCAACACCAGTGTCACGTTCCACTACTTCTACGGCGGGAGCACGAAGGTGTTCGTCTGCCAGAACGGCACCTGCCGTGGCGCCGGCACCGTGTCGGTCGGTGGCGGCTCCAATGCACCAGTCAGCTTCAAGACCCCGACGGGAATCCTCGTCGGCTCAGACGCATACGTAGTCGCCGAGTGCTGCGCCTACACCAACGCGGTCCGCGTTGGCGTCTAGAACACCTCCGCCGCCAGCAGGTCGTCAAGGGTTTCGCGGCGACGCATGACTCGCGCCTCGCCGTCGCGCACCATCACCACCTCCGGCCGCGGCATTCCGTTGTAGTTGCTGGCCATCGCCAGGTTGTACGCGCCTGAAGCCGGAACCGCGATCACGTCGCCGGGGCGGAGGCTGGGCATCGCGATGTCGGAGATCAGGATGTCGGTCGATTCGCAGTACTTGCCGGCGATTGTCACCATGCCGTCCGGCGCCCGATCGGGGGCAGAGGCGAGAAACGCCTCATAGCGAGCGCCGTACAGCTTCGGCCGGATGTTGTCGCCCATCCCGCCGTCAATCGCGATATACCGCCTCACGCCGGGGATGTCCTTGATCGATCCGACGGTGTAGAGGGCGATGCCCGCGGGCCCCGCGATCGAACGTCCCGGCTCGACCACGAGCTCCGCCACCCTCAGGTTCCGGCGCTCGCAGCCGGCGACCATGGCGTGGCGAACGGTCTCGACGAAATGCCTCGGCGTCGGAGGGTCGTCGCGCTCTGTGTACGCGATGCCGAGGCCTCCCCCGGCCCCGAGCTTGCGAGGCTCGAATCCGATGTCGTCCCGGAGCTCGACGAGAAGGTCGAGCATGATCTCCATCGCCTTCTCGTAAGCACCGAGCGCGAAGATCTGCGACCCGATGTGCGAGTGCAGGCCGATGAGCTCGAGCCGCGGATGATGGAGCGCGGCCTCGACCGCCTCGCGCGCGGCTCCGGACTCGATCGAGAAGCCGAACTTGGAGTCGAGCTGCCCCGTCGAGATGTGGTCGTGGGTGTCGGGCTTGACCCCTGGCGCGATGCGCAGCATCACGTGTGTGCGTTCGCCTTCCGGGACGACGGCGCGCAGGAGCTCGAACTCGTGGTCGCCGTCGATGACGATGACCGCGCCCGCGCGGTAAGCCGCCTCCAGGTCTTCGCTGCTCTTGTTGTTGCCGAGGAAGTGGATGCGCTCGGGTGGAAATCCCGACTTCAGCGCCAGGTGCAGCTCACCCGCCGAGACGACGTCGAGCCCAAGCCCTACTTCGGCGATGACGCGCAGGAATTGCGGGGAGGCGAACGCCTTGGCCGAATACAGGACCTGCCCGGCGCCGTCCATCGCCGCCACGTATTCCGACGCGCGCTGGCGGACCGTGGCCTCGTCGTAAACGTAGAGCGGCGTGCCATGTTCATGCGCAAGCTCGACGAGGTCGCACCCGCCCACCTCCATGTGGCCGGCGGCGTTGACCCGGTACGTGACCGGGAATAGCAACGCTAGAGAGCTAGTTCGGGCTCGAGCCGCAAGAGCCGCAAGCGCCGCCGCAGCATCCGCCACCGGTGCTCTCACCGGTGAGGTCCGAGGCGAACGACTCGCTCGCGCCGGTGACGGCAAAGCTCGAGACCAGGACCCGCGTCTTCGTCGACTCGCATGCAGGGCACACCTGGGCGCGGTCGCGCTCGGCGAAGTGGGTGAGGACCTCGAACTTCTCGGCGCAGCTCTCGCACCGATACTCGTAGATGGGCATCTCAGTGAACGATTCTAAGTTGTCAGAGCTGGCGCGGCTGATCTCGGAATGGCCTGGCCTCGCGTCCGGCCCCGCCGGGGACCTCGTCGAGGATTCGCTGGTGCTGCTGGAACACCTCGGAGACGCGCGCCGCCTTGTCGACGTCGGCTCGGGCGGCGGCCTGCCGGGCCTGCCGCTCCAGATCGCCCGGCCCGACCTGGAGGTCACGCTCATCGAAGCCGACGAGGCGAAGGCGGCGTTCCTCGTCCGGGCCTGCGCCGAGCTTGGGCTGTCCGGAGTCGACGTCGTCGCCCGTCGCGCCGAAGCCGTCGGAAGGGACGCCGGGTACCGAGAACGCTTCGACGTCGCGGTCGCGCGCGCGGTAGCGCCGATGCCGGTCCTCGCCGAGCTGTGCCTGCCCCTCGTCCGGGTCGGCGGCAGGCTCCTCGCCCAGAAGACGGAAAGGGAAGAGGTAGCGAGCTCACTGCGCGCCATCGAGCTGCTGGGTGGGTCGCTCGTCGCGGTGCTGCCGGCGCCATCAAAGGCCCGGAGATCAGGAACGGTGGTGGCGATCAGCAAGGTGCGGCCGACTCCTTCCGAATATCCGCGGCGCCCGGGCATACCCGCCCGCAAGCCGCTCTAGAAAGAAAAAACGGCGAGGGGCTCGAACCCTCGCCGTCAACCCGATGATCAGCTGAGGACTGCTGAACCCCCAGCCTTGATGGTCTTGAGGTTGTCGAGCGCGAGGCTCTTGACCGCAGGTGGAAGCGGCGCGTACTGCAGGTCCTTGCCGTCAGACTGGCCGTCGCCGACGAGCCACTTGAACAAGATCACGACCGCTTTGCCCTTGGCCGCGTCGCTGTACGACGTGCGAAGGATGACCCAGCTGAAGCCCGCGATCGGATAGGTGGTGTCACCCGGCATGTCGGTGATCGAGAAGTTCGTCGGGCTGACGTTGTTGTTCTGGGCCGCGGCGGCCGTCGCGCCGTCGACGCTTGCCTTCACGAACTTTCCGGCCTGGTTCTTGAGCGCCGCCTGTTTCATGCCGGTCTGCACGACGTATGCCAGCTCGACGTAGCCGACCGCCCCGTCGGTGCTGCTGATCTCTTGCGCCACCGCCTGGTTGCCGCTGTCGCCGTGGCCGACCGGCCACTTGACCGACTTGGAGGCTGGGCCGACGGTCGACTTCCATTCCGACGACACCTTCGCCAGGTAGTCGGTGAAGTGAAACGTGGTCCCGCTTCCGTCCGAGCGGTGGACCACGGTGATCGCCTTGTTCGGGAGGTTGGTGCCGGAGTTCAGGGCGGTCAGCTTGGCGTCGTTCCATTTGGTGATGTGGCCGAGGAAGATGCCGCTCAGCGTGTCGGCGTCCAGGTTCAAGTTGTCGACACCGGAAACGTTGAAGGCGATCGAGATGACGCCAAGCGTGGTGGGGATCTGGGTCAGGGTGTCAGCTCCGCCCGCCGATGTGATGTCGGCAGAACCCATCGGCACGTCGCTCGCGCCAAAGTCGACCGTGTTCTTGATGAACTGCTGGATGCCTGCGCCCGACCCGACCGCCTGGTAGTTGATGGTGACCTGGGGATACTTCGCCGAGTAGTCGGCGAACGCCTTCAGGTAGAACGGCCCCGGAAACGTGGCACCCGCCCCTGTGAGGGAGCCCTGTCCGACGTCCGCTGGTGATGGCGAGCTCGAGCTGCTGGGCGAGCCCCCACATGCGGTTGAAACCAAGGCTGCGATGCCGCCCGCGAGCGCCAACCGCGCCATTGATCTGAGTCGAAGCATCTAATCCCTCCTGATGTGCTCCGTACCGGTGATGGCATTCACGTTATGGACGCCCGTTTAAGTGGGGGTTAATCGCCGCTTAAACCTCCGTGCTTTCGAGGCACTCATATACTCCGGCAATGATCTGGGACCGGCGCCGCGCCGGCGATTTCGAGCCGCCGCAGCGCTCCGCTCATGACTCGTTCGGTGACGTCCTCGAGGCCGCGCCCGTGATGGCCCTGCTCCTGGACTCCACCAGTCGCGTCTTGCGCGCGAACAAGGCCGCGCGCGACTTCTTCGCGATCGATCCTTCGCGGCTGCCCGCGAGCCTGGTCGAGGTCACGCTCGAGTCGCGCCTGTTCGAGATCGTCGACGGCGGAGACCTGAGGTCCGAAGCCCAGCTTGTCCATCACCGGCGCACGGTCCAGACACACCTGGTCGACGGACCGGCACCGGAACAGAAGATCCTTTTCCTCGTCGACGTCTCCGAGGTGCGCCGGCTGGCGACGGTCCGCCAGGAGTTCGTCGCCAACCTCGTCCACGAGCTGAAGACCCCGATCACCTCGCTCCGGCTGACGGCGGAGAGCCTCCTGGGTGACCCCTTGCCGAAGGATCGGAAACGGTTTGCGGAGCGGCTGGTCCGCGAGGCCGACCTGATCAGCAAGATCATCGACAACCTGCGCCAGCTCGGCGACATCGAGATGCGGGCGATGGCCGTTGACACATCGCGTTTCGACCTCGGTGAGCTCGTGAGCGACAGCATCGCCCGGCTGGCCGTCGACCATCCGGTCAATTCCTCCGTCCCGGAGGGCCTGGTCGTCGAGACCGACCGGACCAAGCTGGTCCAGGCCTTCGACAACCTCCTCGACAACGCAGCCAAGTTCTCACCGCCCGGTTCGACGATCGACGTGCAGGGCGCGGTGGTGGACGGCGAGGTCGTGCTCAGCGTTCGCGACCGTGGCCCGGGCATCTCTCCCGAGCACTGGAGCCGGGTCTTCGAGCGCTTCTACAAGGTCGACCGCGCCCGGCCGCGCGAGGCGGGCGGCTTCGGGCTGGGCCTGGCCATAACGAAGCACCTGGTCCAGGTGCTGGGTGGCCGGATCTGGACGGAAGCCGCGCGCGAGGGCGGACAGGTGTTCTACATCTCCCTGCCCCGCCAGGTCTTAACGGGCACATAAAGTCGCCTTAACCCGGTGCCGCCTATCCTGAAACCGGGGATGGCAGACGCTAGCCCGTTGATCCCGCCACCGGCGCAAATGGGTAGGCCTGGGCTGCGAACGGTGCCGGGCGCCGCGGCGGCCAAGCTCGAGGTCGACAAGCTCTCCTTCTTCTACGGGAAGTTCAAGGCCCTCAACGACGTGAGCTTCGAGATTCCCGAGAGGCGGATCACGGCCATCATCGGGCCCTCCGGCTGTGGCAAGAGCACCCTGCTGCGCGTGTTCAATCGCATGTACGACCTGGTCCCGAACGCCCGGGCCCAGGGCAGTGTGGTGATGGACGGTGAAAACGTGATCACCACCCGCAAGCTGCTCGAGCTGCGGCAGAAGGTGGGGATGGTTTTCCAGCGACCGTTCCCATTTCCGATGTCGATCCGCGACAACATCGCCTTCGCGCCTCGGCTGCTCGGCTGGAGGCAGAGCCGGATCAAAGCCGCGGTCGAGGAGAGCCTCGAGCGCGCGGCGCTGCTCGACGAGGTCAAGGACCGGCTCGAGGAGCCGGCCACCTCACTGTCCGGCGGGCAGCAGCAGCGCCTGGCAATCGCGCGCTGCATCGCCGTCAGCCCGCAGGTGATCCTGATGGACGAGCCGTG
>JBKPCF010000090.1:0-8202 GCA_046727235.1 Candidatus Dormiibacterota bacterium | reverse complement strand
TGACCGTCTTCTGGATCGTGTTTCGCGTGAACTCGCCGCCGCTGGACAACGTGCGGCTCAGGCTGGCCCTGACACAGGCGATCGACCGCAACGCGTTCGTGGCCCAGATCTTCTCGGGTCAGGGCGCTCCGGCAGAGAGCTTCATCCCGAAGGGCATGCACGGCTACGCCCCTGGCCTGACCGCGCAGAAATTCGACGTCGCCCAGGCGCGCGCCTCACTCGCGGCCTCGGGTCTCTCGGCGAGCCAGGTGCAGCTGACGTACTCGTACGACTCGACCTCGGACTTTGCCCGGGCGACCGCCAGGTTCGTCCACGACCAGTTGAAGGCGAACCTCGGGATCGAGCTCAACCTGCAGGCGCTCGACCCCAACACGCTCGGTTCGCGCCTGGAGGTCGGCGAGTTCCAGATGACCGGCCCGCGCGGCTGGACCGCCGACTACCCCGATCAGGCGGACTGGTTCGACCTGTTTCTGACCACCAACTCGAACAACCTCTCGCTCTGGCAGAACCAGCAGTACGACAACTTCGTCCGGGTGGCGCGGACCGATGTCCAGGGCGCCCGCCGCGACCAGGAGTACATGCAGGCTCAGTCGATGGTGGTCGGCGACGCACCGGTCGGGTTCCTGGCCCAGAGCGTCAGCTGGTACCTGATGCAGCCGTTCGTGCGCGGCGTGACGATCTCGCCGGTCGACGAGTGGCCGGGGGCGATCGGGCCTGCCCAGCTGTCGATTGCCCCTCACTAGTGCGGTGTTAAGGGCATTCCCAAACAGGCGTTCGGTTTTTAATCTCTCTACAACTTGACACTTGTGAGTCGCCCACAACAGAATTCGAATGGCCCAAGAGGGCTGTGAGTAAGACCTGCCGCCGGCGCACTCTCGCCCCGCCCCGCGGGAAGAAGGCTGCAGGAAAAGTCTGAGAGGTAAGACGCGTATGCATTCTGGTTTCCGGTTACGCGCGATCGCGCTCGCCGGCATCGGACTCTTCGTTGCGGCCGCCTGTGGCCCGAGCTCGACGGGGACGACACTCGCGAGCACGCAGGAGCTCAGGGTCAACATCGCCACCGAGCCGTGCTGCTTCGACCCCGGGCAAACTCAATGGAACTACGAGGCTGCGATAGACCGCCTGGTCTTCGAGGCTCCACTCAAGGCGAGCAAGGACTTCAAGAGCGTTGCTCCCAACGCCGCTGACAGCTACTCCGTCGACAGCACCGGCACCGTCTACACCTTCAAGCTGCACAAGGGCGCGAAGTGGAGCGACGGCCAGCCGGTCAAGGCCGCCGATTTCGTCTATGGATGGCAGCGCCTCGAAGACCCACGTGTAGCGGCGCCCTACGCGTCGTTCTATTACATCGTCAAGAACGCCGCCACCATCAACGCGATGGACCCCAAAGACCCCGGCCTCGACGCCGCGGTTCAGACCCTCGGCGTGAAGGCGGTTGACGACGACACCTTCCAGGTGACACTCGAGTCGCCGGCCGGTTACTTCAAGTGGGTCGCCAGCGTGTGGACCGGCGCTCCGGTTCGCAAGGACATCGTCCAGAAGTACGGCAAAGACTCGAGCGGCAACGACAAGTGGGGCGCAGTGGCGCCCTCCGCCGTCGACTCCGTGGTCGGCAACGGCCAGTACAAGATCACCGAGGTTGTGCCCAAGGACCACATAACGCTCGGGCTCAACTCGAACTACAGCGGCAACACCCCGAAGCCGACGATCACGAAGATCACTGAATACGAGATTGACGACCCGACGGTCGCCTACGCCAAGTACAAGAGCGGCGAGCTCGACATGGTCAACGTGCCGCTGGCCGACGTGGACGCGGTGAAGGACAGCCCGGAGCTGGTCAAGGTCCCAGAGCTCACCGTGTTCTGGATCGACATCAACATCAAGGCCAAGCCCTTCGACAACCCGAACGTCCGCAAGGCGTTCTCGCTCGCCATCGACCGCAACTCCTACGCCACCAACGTGCTCAAGGGAACCGGCATCGCAGCGTTCTCGCTGGTCCCGAAGGGAATGCGGAACTACCAGCCTGACCTCGGTCAGAAGTACGACGCCGCGGCCGCCAAGGCAGCCCTCCAGGCGTCTGGCTACACCGCAGACCAGCTCAACGCGATGAACATCAAGTGGCTGTACAACAGCAACAGCCCGACCCAGAAGACGATCACCGAGTTCATGCAGGCCCAGCTCAAGCAGAACCTGGGTGTGAACATCGTTCCTGACGGCACCGACTCCAAGACCGTCAGCAGCCGGCTGCACAAGCTCAACTACCAGATCGGCGGCCTCTCGGGATGGGGCGCTGACTACCCCGACTCGCAGGACTGGTTCGACATCTTCCTGACGGGCTCGGGCAACCAGTTCAGCGGCTGGAGCGACAAGACATACGACGACGCGGTCGCCAAGGGCGACGCGGGAGCCGACGACTCGAAGCGAGACTCGGCCTACTCGGACGCGCAGAAGGCGCTGACGGAGGGAGTTCCCGTGATCTTCCTCGACCAGCGAATCAACTGGTGGCTCGTCAAGCCCTACGTGAAGGGGCTTACCATCACTCCCAACGACGACTTCCTCGGCGACCTCTACCAGTACACCGTTCAGATCGCTCAGCACTAGGAGCTGAATTAGGCATTGGCGCAGGGCGCCCCACTGCGGGGCGCCCTCCTCCCGCTGGGGTTCACGTCCAGCAGGACGTGGACGCTGGGGATCTACGTCGCCCGGCGGGTCCTCTGGATGATCCCGGTCCTCCTCTTTGTGATCCTGATCACGTTCTTCCTGGCCCACCTCGCGCCAGGCTCGCCGTGGGACAAAGAGGGCCGGCAGCTAAGCGAGGCAACCCGACACCAGCTGGACGTCAAGTACGGGCTCGATCAGCCGGTCTACATCCAGTTCGCGTACTACCTGTGGAACGTGCTGCATTTCGACTTCGGGACCTCTTACCAGCATCCGGGGCAGTCGGTGAACCAGCTGATCGCCTACAGCTGGCCCTACACGCTCAAGCTCGGGGCGGTGTCTTTCCTGGTGATCCTGATCGTGGGGATCTCGCTGGGGGTCATCGCAGCGCTGCGCCAGAACACGTTCGTCGATTACTTCGCGGTCGGCGTGGCCACCATCGGAGCTTCGGTGCCGAACTTCGTGGTCGGCATCGTCCTGATCATCGTTCTTTCGAACTTCCTCTACAAGATCACGCAGTACACCTTCTTCTTACCGACCGGCGGCTACCCGCAGGACGTCCTGCACATGATCATGCCGGTGGCGACGCTGAGCTTCCTGCCCATCGCCTTCCTGGCGCGCCTCACGCGCTCGAGCACGCTCGAGTCGCTCCGCCAGGACTACGTGCGGACGGCATGGGCGAAGGGCCTGCGGGAGCGGGTGGTCGTGATCAAGCACGTATTGAAGAACTCGCTCATCCCCGTAGTCACAGTTGCCGGGCCGCTATTCGCCGCACTGATCACCGGCTCCGTGATCGTGGAGACGGTGTTCCAGGTCCCGGGCATCGGGCGGAGCTACGTGCAGGCCATCGAGTCGCGGGATTATCCGATGATCCTCGCCACCACCGTCCTGTATGCGTGGCTGGTCGCGCTGCTCAACCTGATCGTTGACGTGGCCTACGTCTTCATCGATCCGCGCGTGAGGCTCGAGTAGTGGCCGCCCCGGCCCTCGTCGCGGCCGAAGTCGATTGGGAAGTACCCGAGCAGATCGGCCTCTGGAGCGACGCGTGGATGCGCTTCCGGCGCAACCGGCTCGCGGTCGGCAGCCTCGCCTTCGTCCTCCTTCTCATCATCACCGCGGTGCTCGCGCCGCTGCTGCAGCGGGTCGGTCTGATCCAGGACCCGATCGCCCAGGACGTGGTCAACAGCTACGCGTCGCCGTTCACCCATCACCACCTGTTCGGGAGTGACGAGCTGGGCCGAGATGTGCTCAGCAAGGTCATCTTCGGGTCGCAGGTGTCGCTCGCGATCGGGCTCCTGGTGCAGGCGATCGTGCTGGTCATCGGCGGCACCATTGGCCTGGTCGCCGGCTACTTCGGCGGCTGGATCGACAACGCGCTGATGCGGTTCACCGACATCATGTACGCCTTCCCCGACCTGCTGTTCGTCCTGATCATCGTGGCTGCGCTCGGCCCGACGTTCGTCAACATCTTTGTCGCCATCGGCCTGGTCAGCTGGGTCGGGCTCGCGCGACTTGTGCGCGGCCAGGTGCTGTCGATCAAGGAGAAGGAGTACGTGGAGGCGGCCCACGCGGCCGGTTCGCCGCCCGTCAAGATCATCCTCCGGCACCTGATGCCGAACTCCCTGGGACCCGTGATCGTGTCCCTGACCTTCGGCATCCCGGCGGCGATCTTTACGGAGGCCGTTCTTGACTTCCTTGGCGTCGGACTCAGGCCGCCCCAGCCGAGCTGGGGCACGATGGTGTTCGAGGGCTACGCGGCGGTGGACTCATATCCGTTTCTGGTCCTGATTCCGTGTGCGGCCCTGTCCCTGACCATGCTCGCGTTCAACTTCATCGGTGACGGCCTGCGCGACGCCCTCGATCCTCGGATGCGCCGCTAAGCGGACACGTGGCTGAACCGATCCTCCAGGTCGAGGATCTGAAGACTCAGTTCTTCACTTCCCGTGGCGTCGTGCACGCGGTGGACGGGGTGACAATGCACATCGAGGCGGGGGAGACCCTCGGGGTGGTGGGCGAGTCCGGTTGCGGCAAGACGATCACCGCGCTCTCGATCCTCCGGCTCGTCCCGGAGCCGGGAAAGATCGTCGGAGGCCGGATCCTCTTCAAGGGCGAGGACGTCACCAAGATGACCGACGACGAGATCCGCGACTTCCGCGGCAACGACGTCGCGATGATCTTCCAGGACCCGATGACCTCGCTGAACCCCGTCACGAAGGTCGGGCCGCAAATCGAGGAGGCGATGACCGCCCACAACCGGTTCACGACCCATGCCGCCCGGAGCCGCGTCATCGAGCTCCTGAAGCGAGTGCGGGTGCCTGCAGCCGAGACGCGGGCAAAGGACTATCCACACCAGTTCTCGGGCGGGATGCGGCAGCGGGCGATGATCGCGATGGGCCTGTCCAACGAGCCTGCCCTGCTGATCGCCGACGAGCCGACCACCGCGCTCGACGTGACGGTGCAGGCGCAGATCATCCAGCTGATGAAGCAGCTCAACCGCGAGCTGGGCACGGCGATGATGCTGATCACTCACAACATGGCGCTGATCGCCAGCATGTGCCAGCGCGTGGTGGTCATGTACGCGGGCCGGGTCGTCGAGGAGGGGCCCGTCGACCAGATCTTCCGGAGCCCACAACATCCGTACACGTGGTCCCTTCTGCGGTCAGTTCCGCGCGTCGATGAGGCGCGCAAGGACCGCCTGGTCTCGATCAGGGGGCTGCCGCCCGACCTCACACATCCGCCCCCGGGCTGCAAATTTCACCCTCGCTGCCCGTTCGTGATCGACAAGTGCCGCGAGGAGCCCGAGCCGCGGCTGTCCGAGGTCGACCTCGGGCAGGTGGCGCGGTGCTGGGTGCTGATGCGGAATGTGAAGAAGGACGAGATGGAGGCGGCCAAGGTCAGCGCGCTCTCGTTGGAGGCGGCGCAGAAGCTGAAGGCGGTGGGAAGCGGCGATGGCACAGCCGGCTGAGAAGGCGCGGTTCACCGTCTACAGCCCGGACCCTGTGCTGGTCCGCATCGAGGGCGTCTACAAGCACTTCCCGGTAGGAGGCATGGGCGGAGCGGTTGTCCGCGCCGTCGATGGCGTCGACCTCGAGATCCGGCGCGGCGAGACGCTCGGCCTGGTGGGCGAGTCGGGGTGCGGCAAGTCGACCCTGGCCCGGCTGATCACCGCCTTGATGCCGGTGACCCGCGGCAAGATCGTTATCGACGGGCAGGACATCACGCGCCTGCGCGGCGGGAAGTTGCGCCGGGTGCGCGGCAAGATGCAGATCATCTTCCAGGACCCGTTTGCCTCGCTCGATCCCCGGATGACGGTGGGCGACATCCTGCAGGAGCCGCTGGACAACTTCGCGGTCGGGTCGGTTCGCGACCGCCACCGGCGCGTGCAGGAGCTGCTTCGGCTGGTGGGGTTGAACCCGAACTTCACCAACCGATATCCGCACGAGTTCTCTGGCGGGCAGCGACAGCGCATCGGGATCGCTCGTGCGCTGGCCGTGAACCCATCGTTCATCGTGTGCGACGAGCCCGTCTCTGCGCTGGACGTGTCGATCCAGGCGCAGATCATCAACCTGCTCCAGGACCTGCAGAAGGAGTTCAAGCTCACTTTTCTGTTCATCGCCCACGACCTTGCTGTGGTGCGGCACCTGTCGGACCGGATCGCGGTGATGTACCTGGGCAAGGTGGTCGAGACGGCCGACCGCAACCATATCTACGAGAACCCGCAGCACCCGTACACGAAGGCGCTGCTGTCGTCGATCCCGGTGCCCGACCCGCAGGTGGAGCGCGAACGCGCCCCGATCACGCTCAAAGGCGAGATCCCCTCGCCGGTCAACCCGCCGTCTGGGTGCAGGTTTCATACGCGATGCCCGATCGCGAGGGCGCCCGGAATCTGCTCGGAGACGGAGCCGGAGCTGGAGCCGCACGGGGCGAGGGACCAGATGGCGGCGTGTCACTTCGCCGGGCAGGCCTGAGGCTTAGTCGCAAGGCGTAGACCCCTGGCGGGGTCCCTCCCTTCTTCTTGCCGCGCCCTCCCCCGCCGGCCTTACCTCAGATCAGTTTGAAAATTTCGAAAAGGCGGGTCAACCCAGCCTGTTAAGGGGTCGCGGCCTTGACCTCCAGGATCCGGTAGCCCTTCTTCGACTTGAGGCGGCGGACAGCAAATCCCTGCGTCGCCAGCCACGCGGCCAGGGAGTCTGAGCCCAGGTTCCGCTGGACGACCAGGTAAGCGCTTCCGCCCGGCTTCAGGCGCGGCAGCCACTCGAGGAGCAGGGCGTGCAGCGGCCCCTTCCCGACCCGCACGGGCGGATTCGAGTAGATGGCGTCAAATTGAAGGTCGGCCGGCACCTCTTCAGGCCGGGAGGCGGCCACGTTCGAGGCGCCGGCCGCGGAGGCATTCGACCGGGTCAGCTCGATCGCCCGCTCGTTGACGTCGACCGCCCAGACGTGGGCGGCGGGCGCGCGCCGGGCCAGCACGACCGCGATTGGCCCGTAGCCGCACCCCAGGTCTAGCAGGTCGCCGGAGGGAGGGGGCGGCGGGCCCTCCCGGAGGAGGATCATCGTTCCCACGTCGAGGCCTCTGAAGCCGAAAACCCCTCGGTCGGCGGCCAGCTCCAACTCGAGGTCCCCCAGGCGCAGCCGGAGTGCCCGCGGCCGCGAGGTGACCGCCGGCTGAGCTTCGAAGTAGTGGGTTTTGGGTATACTCATCGCTTGTCGCCCAATCGGCTATTGCCGCGCGGGATCAAAACCGCCATTCGGAGAAACCTTTGCCGACCATCCAGCAGTTGGTCCGCCTTGGGCGCAAGGCGGCCCGAGCGAAGTCTAAGGCGCCCGCGCTTCGCGGCTCACCGCAGAGGCGTGGCGTGTGCGTGCGCGTCTACACCCAGACCCCCAAGAAGCCGAACTCGGCCCTCCGCAAGGTTGCCCGCGTCCGGCTGACCACCGGGATCGAGGTCACCGCCTACATCCCCGGCATCGGCCACAACCTCCAGGAGCACTCGGTCGTCCTCATCCGCGGCGGCCGCGTCAAGGACCTCCCTGGCGTCCGTTACCACATCATCCGCGGCACCCTGGACACTGCCGGGACCAAGAACCGCAAGAAGGCTCGGTCGAAGTACGGAGCGAAGCGGGAAAAGGGCAAGGCGGCAGCCTGATGCCTCGCCGCAACCGTCCCGTCAAGCGTGTCGTCGCGCCCGACCCGGTCTACCAGTCGGAGGCCATCGCCAAGTTCGTCAACGTGGTGATGAGCCGCGGCAAGCGCTCGACCGCCGAGAAGGTCGTCTACGACGCGCTGGCGCGCGCCTCGAAGCAGGCCAAGAAGGAGCCGCTGGAGGTGTTCGACCAGGCGCTGCGGAATGCGACGCCGCTGCTCGAGGTCAAGCCTCGACGTGTCGGCGGCGCGACTTACCAGGTGCCCGTGGAGATCAGGCCGGAGCGCCGGCTGGCGCTCGCCCGCCGCTGGATCGTGCGTTTCGCGAGGCAGCGAGGCGGGAAGAGTATGAGCGAGAAGCTCGCCTTCGAAATTCTTGATGCTGCGCAGAACACCGGCGG
>JBKPCF010000089.1:0-13864 GCA_046727235.1 Candidatus Dormiibacterota bacterium | reverse complement strand
CATCGTCCTGGTCCTGCTCGTGATTGCGATCGCTGTGGTCGGCGTGACGGTCTGGGGCGTCACGGTGCACATCGGCGCATCTCCGACGCCCGCGCCTTCGGGCTAACTCCGTAGGGAACCGGGCACGGTTCGCGTCTGGTCCGGCTATCTCCCACTGCCCCGGCGGCCGGATTCATTCCGGCCGCGACACGCGATTCCAGAAGTCGCCCACGCGTCGCACGTGGGTGACCAGTGCGAAAGATGCTTCTTCTCCGGAAGGGGTTAGTGGCGCGAATCCGGCGCGCAATGTCGAACCTCCTCCGGCAACATCGCGATGCGCCGTTGAGCGCCACGACGTAGGGGGAACCGGGCACGGTTCCCCCTACGCTCACTAGAAGTGAATTCCTTTCATCAAATAGGCCATCGTCGCCGCCTCGACTGAGATCTCTTCGTCCGCCGGTCGCTCCGCCCGCCGACCATCCTTGGGCGCGGTGTCCGGAAAGATGTGGTATGCGCCGGTCATCACGAACTGCAGCAAACCCGGGGCGACCGTGTTGACGCTCTCGCCGACCTTGCCCAGCCGCGTCGAGATCTCCGGCTGACGGGTCAGGATCGCCGAGGCGACCATCTCAGCGGCCTCCTCCGGCGAGCTGGTCGGAAAGTTCTTGTACATGCCGGTCGGGGCGATCATCGGCGTCCGGACCAGCGGCATGTGGATGTTGGTGATCGCGACCCCGTCGTCGACGACCTCCGGCGCGATGCATCGACTGAGCGCCGCGAGCGCGGACTTCGACGCCACGTAAGCGCCAAACCGCGGCGGATACGCCTGCACGCCGATGCTCGAGATGTTGATGATGTGGCCGCGCCGACTCTGGCGCATCCCGGGCAGGACCGCCAGCAGAAGCTTGACCGCGCCGAAGTAGTTCAGCTGCATCGTGCGCTGGAAATCGTGGAACCGGTCGTATGAGGCTTCGATCGACCGGCGGATGGAGCGGCCCGCGTTGTTGATAAGGATGTCGACGTGCCCATGGTCCTTGAGGACCTGGTTGATCATCTCGTCGCAGGCGTCCAGGTCGGAGAGGTCGGCGGGGTAGACGAAGGCCTCGCCACCGCCGGCTTCGATCTCGTGCTGCAGCGCCTCCAGCTTCTCCCTCGTGCGCGACACGAGCATCACGCGCGCGCCGTTTCGCCCCAGGAGCTGCGCCGTGGCCCGGCCGATGCCGCTCGACGCGCCCGTGACGATGACGACCCTACCCTCCAGTGCCTGGCGCAGATTCTTTTCTGTGAGCGCCTCAGGGTCCATGTAGCGCTCCCAGTAGTCCCAGACCTTCCACGCATAGGTATGCAGCGGTGGACAGGAGACGCCGCTGCCCTCGAGCGCGGACTGCGCCTGATCGCACGTGAATCGGGCACGGCTCGTGGCGAATCGCAGCGCCTCCTCGGGGATGCGGACGCCCTCGAGCAGCCTGCGCTTCAGGGTCTGGGCGACCTTCCAGTGCTGCATCATCGCGGTCGCCTCTTTCGGCAGCATCGCGGCCGCGCGGCTGTCGACGCGAAGCGTGAACTGCGGCGCGTGGGCGGCCCGACAGAATTCGTTGGTGACGTCGCCGAGCCGCTGCACGTTGGGGTCGGTCAGGTGAAAGGTCCGGCCGTCCAGGCCGTCACGATGGCCGATCGCGTCGAGCGCGCGGGCCACGAAATCGACGGGCACGACGTTCAGGTCGCCGCCCTCCAGGCCGATCAGCGGGACCCATTCCGGGATCGCGTGTCGCAGTCGCTGGATGAGCTTGAACGCGTAATAGGGGCCGTCGATGCGGTCGGCCTCCCCCGTCTCTGACGACCCGATCACGAGCCCGGGGCGGTAGATCCGGAACCTCGCCGACGAGTCCCGCACCAGCTTCTCTCCGTCGTACTTGGTCCGGTAGTAGGAATGGTCGAGGACCTGGCCCTCGGCAAACATCTCCTCGGTGAACTTGCCCCTCCACCGAGCACCCGCGACCGCGATCGAGCTCATGTGATGCAGGCGAGCACCGGCGCGCTCGGCCAGCTCGACGGCGTGCCGCGTTCCATCGACGTTGGCGCGGCGGTTCGCATCCTCCGAGGCTTCGAGGTCGTACACGGCGGCAAGGTGGTAGATGTCGGCGCCCTCGATCCGGCCCTGGTCTTCCGCGGTGAGCCCCAAGGCCGGCGCCGTGATGTCGCCCTGGATGGGCACCAGGCGTTCGCGGGCGCCGATCGAATCGATGAATCCGTCAAGTCGCTGACGCGACGCGGGACGGACCAGCACGTACGTCGTGCCTTCGCGCCGCGCAAGCAGTCGCAGAAGGTGCCGTCCGATGAACCCCGTGCCGCCGGTGACGAGCCGGATCACCGCAACACCTTAGCTCTCATCTTTCGCCGGGATCACGAGCATCGGAACCAGGGCGCCGAGCAGCGTCACCGCGACCGCCGCCCACAGCGCGCCTGTGAGCGACCACGCGATCAAGGGGCCCGCCAGCGCCGAGCCGACAGGTGTGCCGGCGACGTTCAGTGACATCGAGACGGCGAAGACACGGCCGAACCGCGCCGGATCCGTTCTGCGCTGCCGCAGCGTCAGGAATGCGATGTCGAACGGCGTTTCGACAATGGCGACCGCGACCAGCGCCGCGCCGACGACGAGAACCGACCCCGCAACCGGCAGCAAGGCCATCGCCACCGCCATCGCGGCGATCGAGATCACCATGAGCTCTCTTTCTCGACCGAAGGTCTTGAGCCGGCCCGCAAAAAGAGTGGCGATGAACCCCGCAACTCCTACCGCACCCCAGAGGTACCCGACCGCAACCGGGCCCCCATGGAGGCGTCCAAGGACGAGTACGGGCACAGCGATCGCCAGGCATCCCCAGCCGATTCCCATGGCGAAGAAGGTCAGGGCGAGGCCCATGAGGGTTCGATTGCGGACGACATAGGTCAGTCCCGACCAGGCCTCCCCGAAGATGCCACCCTCACGGCGCCGCACGGACGGATCCGTGACGCTCAGCATCGCGATCGCAGCGCACGCGAACAACGACGCTGCGGCCGCGAGCGCCCATTCGGCGCCGGCGAAGCCGACCAGCAAACCCGCCAGCGGCGCCCCGATCACCGATGCCAGCACCTGGCTGCTGTTGTCCAGCGCGTTGGCGCGCTCCCAGAGATGCCCCGGCGCGATGGCCGGAAACATCGAGCGCACGCCCGCGGCGCTCAGAGGAAGGGTCAGAGACGACACGCCGCATATGCCGAGCAGAAGCGGAGGAGGCAGCGCGTGCACGGCGGAGAGTGCGGCCACGAGCAGTACCGCGCTCGCCGACACGACGTAGTCAACCGTGATCAGCCGGGTGCGCCCGTAGCGGTCGAGCAGCGCCCCGGCGATCGGCGAAACGAGCAGTCCCGGAAACAGCAGCAGGAATGTGGCCACGCCGGCGAGCTGAGGTGAGTGGTATCGGGAGAGGACGAACAGGACGAAGCCGACCGTCAGCATCTGCCCCGCGACCCGGCCGAGCAGCAGGCTTACGACCAGGCGCGAAAAACCGCGGACGCGCAGCAGTGCGCGGTAGCCGGAGGGTTGGTCGGTCTCGAGCTGGGGGCTAGCCGCCGACGGCGACACGTGAGCGCCTGGAGCGACCCGCCCCGTTCGCCGACGCCGCCGGCCTGCGCGCCCGCGACAGCGGCACGCGCAGGAACTGGCCTGTGGCCGACTCGCGCCGGGCGATCAGCTGCTCCGGCGTGCCCTCGGCGATGACGTACCCGCCCTTCTCCCCGCCTTCCGGTCCCAGGTCGATCAGCCAGTCGGCGGTCTTCAAGACGTCCAGGTTGTGCTCGATCACGACGACCGTGTTGCCGTTTTCAACCAGCCTGTGCAGCACCGCGAGCAACCTCTCCACGTCGGCGTAGTGCAGGCCGGTCGTCGGCTCGTCGAGCAGGTACAGGGTCCGTCCCGTGTCCCTCCGCGAAAGCTCCGAGGACAGCTTCACCCTCTGGGCCTCTCCTCCCGAGAGCTGCGTCGCGGGCTGCCCGAGCCGGATGTAACCGAGCCCCACGTCGTGCAGCGTCCGCAGCTTGGTCTTGATCGCCGGCACGTTCTCGAAGACCTCGAGCGCTTCGTCGACCGTCATCTCGAGCACATCGGCGATCGAATGGCCGCGGAACTTGACCTCCTGCACCTCCCGCGAGTACCGCGTCCCGTGACAGACCTCGCACGGGACGTAGACGTCGGGCAGGAACTGCATCTCGATCTGGATGATGCCGTCGCCCTGGCATGCCTCGCACCGGCCGCCTTTGACGTTGAAGCTGAACCGTCCAGGCTTGTACCCGCGCACCTTGGCTTCGGGCATGCTTGCGAAAAGGTCGCGGATGTGGGTGAACATCCCGGTGTAGGTCGCCGGGTTGCTGCGCGGCGTCCGGCCGATCGGCGACTGGTCGATGTCGATCGCCTTGTCGAGGTACTCCAGGCCCTCGACCGCGCGATGCGGTCCGGGCCTCTCCTTGGCCCGGTAGAAATGCTGCGCGACCTTGCGGCTGAGGATGTCGGTGATCAGCGACGACTTGCCTGAGCCGCTCACGCCGGACACCGCGACAAAGCAGCCGAGCGGGATCGCGACGTCGATGTCTTTGAGGTTGTTCGCCTGCGCGCCGCGCACGACGAGCTTTTTGCCGTTGCCTTTTCGCCTCCGCTGCGGGATCGGGATCATCCGGTCGCCGCGCAGGTAGGCGGCAGTGATCGAGTGCGGGTCGCGCAGCACCTGCTCGACCGTGCCGGCAGCGACGATCTCGCCGCCGTGCTCGCCCGCCGCCGGACCGATGTCGACCATGTAGTCGGCCGACCGAATCGTCTCCTCGTCGTGCTCGACGACGATCAGCGTGTTGCCGAGGTCACGCAGGCTCAAAAGCGTGTTGATGAGCCGGCGGTTGTCGCGCTGGTGGAGGCCGATCGACGGCTCGTCCAGGATGTAGAGGACGCCCATCAGCTTCGACCCGATCTGCGTCGCGAGCCGGATCCGCTGCGATTCGCCGCCGCTGAGAGTGTTCGCGGGTCGCTCGATCGTCAGGTAGTCGAGCCCGACGTCGATCATGAACTGAAGGCGCTCGCGTATCTCTTTGAGGATTCCACGCGCGATCAGCTGCTCTCGCTCGGTCAGCGCGAGGCTGTCGACGAACGCGATGGACGCGCTGACCGACAGCCGCGCGACCTGCGCGATGTTGCGGTCGGCCACCGTCACCGCTAGCGACTCCGGCTTCAAGCGCATCCCGTTGCACGCCGGGCACGGCTTGTCCGACATGTATCGCTCGAGCTCCGCCTTCAGGTACTCGGACTGCGTCTCCTCGTACCGCCGCTGCAGGTTCGCGATCACGCCCTCGAACGGCGCCTCGTACCAGCGCGAGTGGCCGTACTGGTTCTTGTAACCGAACCGGATCTTCTTCTCGCCCGTTCCGTTCAGCAGCAGGTCGCGCTGCTGTTTCGGAAGCTTCGACCAGGGCTTGTCCATGTCGATGCCGAAGTACTTGCTGACCGATTCGAGCAGCTCCGGATAGAAGAACTGCGACCGGCTCCACGCCGCGATCGCTCCTTCGCGCAAGGACAGCGACGGGTCGGGCACGATGAGGTCGCCGTCGACGACCAGCTGCGACCCGATGCCCGTGCAGATCGGGCACGCGCCGTGCGGGTTGTTGAAGGAGAAGTTGCGCGGTTCGGGTTCGGGCACGTTCGTCCCGTCGTAGGGACAGGCGTAGTCCTGCGACATCTGGATCTCATCACCAGCCTCTGGGGCGATGATCACCGCGCCGCCACCCAGCCGAGCCGCGGTCTCGATCGAATCGACGAGCCGTGTCCGCTGCTCCGGCCCGACGACGATCCGGTCGACCACGACCTGGATGTCGTGCTTCTTGTTCTTGTCCATCGGGATCGGCTCGCCGATCTCGAAGAGGATTCCGTCCACGCGCACCCGCACGAAGCCGGACTTTCTGACATCGTCGATCAGCGATCGGTACTCGCCCTTGCGTCCCTTGACCACCGGGCCGAGGACCATGATCCGGGTGCCTTTCGGCAGCTTCTCGACGTGGTCTGCCATCTGGTCGACCGTCTGCCGGCGCACCTCGCGACCGCATACCGGGCAGTGCGGATGCCCGACGCGCGCATACAGCAGCCGGAGGTAGTCCCACACTTCGGTCACCGTCCCCACCGTCGAGCGCGGATTCTTCGAGGTCCCCTTCTGGTCGATCGAGATCGCCGGCGAGAGCCCTTCGATGATGTCCACGTCGGGCTTCTCCATCTGGCCGAGGAACTGCCTCGCATAGGCGGAGAGCGATTCGACGTACCGCCGCTGGCCCTCGGCGTAGATCGTGTCGAAGGCGAGCGAGGACTTCCCGGACCCGGACAGGCCGGTGAAGACGACGAGCCTGTCCCGCGGGATGGAGAGCGTGACGTTCTTCAGGTTGTGCTCGCGCGCCCCACGGATCGTGATCTGGTCAGTCGGCATTCGAACCCTTAGCTATTCCTTTTCTCTCGTGATTGCAAACGTTCCGCTGGCGGTGGCCACGAGCTTGTGGCCCGGCCCTTCGACCCGGCATTCCGTGACCGCCGTTCTCCGGCCCGCGTGCACCACCTGGCCGGTTGCGCGCAGGGTCTCGCCGACCTTTGCGGCCGAGATGAAGCTCAGCTTCAGGTCGAAGCTCATCGAGCGCACGACCCCCGGCCTGATGGTACGGAGCGACCGACCCATGGCCGAGTCGGCCAGCGCACTGATCATCCCACCATGCACGAAACCGGCGGTGTTGGCCATGTCCTCAGTGGGCGTCATCTCGACCACGGCCTTCCCATCGTCCAGGTCGACCTCGCGGATTCCGAGCCATGTCCACGCCGGAGAGCTATTCACGCCCCTGGCCCTCCGGGACCGGCATGCAGGTAGACGACGCACGGGCCACCAGGCGGTCCTGCTCGTCAAAGACGTCGGCCTCGCTGAAGAGCAGGGTCTGCCGCATCTCGATCACCCGGCCAACCGCCCGCAGCCTGCCCTCGATCGCGGGCCGGATGAAGTTGATCTTCAGCTCGATCGTGGTGTTCCAGGTCCCGTCCTCCTGGAGCGTCGCCAGGGACATGCCCATGGCCGCATCCGCGATCTGGGTGATCACGCCTCCCTGGACCACGCCGCCGCCATGACGGTGCTGAGGCCCCGCGACCAGCTCGACGACGACCCGCCCCGGTTCGGCTTCCGCGATCCGGGCGCCGAGGGTGGCCATCCAGCCGTCGGGCCTGGCTTCCAGCAAGGCTTGCGCTCTGCCATAGTTTTGAATGTGTTCAAGTTTTGTTGACATTCCCCGTTGTCTCATTTAGGCTCTAACTTGAACATGTTCAAAATCTAAGTCGAGCTGGGGTGAACTGAAAATGGACCTTCGTCTCGTCGACTATGTGACCTACATCCTGGTGAGCGCTTTCCTGACCGTCTGGGTCGGGAACACGCTCCATCGCAACGGCCGCCCATTCCTGATCTCCGTGTTCAAGGAAGACGGCCTGGCCGACTCGGTCAACCGCCTTCTCGTGGTCGGCTTCTACCTCATCAACTTCGGCGCCGCCGCGATCCTGATCAACACCGGCGGAGCGCCCGCCACCGTCCCCGACATGCTGAAGCAGACCGTGACGAGGATCGGCGTCGTGCTCCTCGTCCTCGGCTTCATGCACTTCAACAACCTGCTCGTCCTGCATGTCATCCGCAGGCCGCTGCGCCAGAAGCCCATGCCGCCCCTGAACTACAACCCCTACCAGCAGCCCGCGCCGGGAGCCTGACCGTTGGCGATCGCGCTCCCCAAGACACGACGCGGTGAGACCTCGAGGGCGGCCATCCTCGGCGCCGCCCTCGACCTTTTCCAGGAGAAGGGATACGAGGCCACGACGATGCGCGCCATCGCGGACCGCGTGGGCGTCTCCCTCGGCAGCTCCTATCACTACTTCCCGTCCAAGGAGCACCTGGTGCTCGAGTTCTACCGGCACACGCACGAGCTCCACGTCGCCGCCATCGCCCCCCTGCTCGCGCGCGAGAAAGACCTGGCGGCTCGACTGCGGGGAACGATCCGCGCCGTGGTGGTCACATGCGAGCCCTTCCACGCCGTCGCCGGCTCGATCTTCAGCACAGTCGCCAACCCGGCGAGCCCGCTGAACCCATTTGGCGGCGCGGCCAGGCCGCTTCGGCAGGAGGTCGTGGCGCTTTACGCCGAGGTGGTGCGTGGCTCTGACGCGCGCATTCCCCCGGACCTCGCCGAGCTCCTCCCGCTGACGCTGTGGCTCTACCAGATGGCGATCCTCTACTTCTGGATCTTCGATCGATCGCCTGGCAGGCTGCGGACGCTCGAGGTGATCGACGAGACGACCGAGCTCATCGTCCGGCTGCTCGGCCTCGCGAACCTTCCCGTGCTCCGCGGCTCCCGCAAACGCATCATCACACTCGTCAAGTCGATCGCGGAGCAGGCTTAGGGTCCGCGTCGGGTGCGTCTCCAGTTGCGAACCGTCGTCTTCTGCTTGGGTGCCGCCGCGATCGCCATCGCGACCTCGGCGTCGTCCTCCTTGGCGTCGAGCTCACCCGACAGTCGCTTGCGCAGGAGGATGATCCGGTCGCGCACGCGCGCCGCATCCTCGAACTGCAGCTCCTTCGAAAGTCGCCGCATCTCTTTCTCCAGGTCGCGGACGATCGCGAGCAGGTCCTCGCGCGGCACGCCGGCGCCGGCCATGATCTCGATCGCGTCCGCCTGAATGTCGTTCTCGTTGATCTCGAGCGCGTAGATCGCCTTCTTCACCGTCTCCGGCGTGATGCCGTGCTCGGCGTTGTAGGCGGTCTGCTTCGTCCGCCGCCGCTCGGTCTCGTCCAGCGCCTGCCGCATCGAATCCGTGATCGAGTCGGCGTACATGACGACATGGCCCTCGACGTTGCGCGCGGCCCGGCCGATGATCTGGATGAACGATCGGTAGGCGCGCAGGTAACCTTCCTTGTCCGCGTCGAGGATGCCGATGAAGGCCACCTCGGGCAGGTCGAGGCCCTCGCGCAGCAGGTTGATGCCGACGACGACGTCGACCTCACCCGTCCGCAGCGCGGTCAGCACCTCGATGCGCTGCATGGCATCGAGCTCCGAGTGCAGGTAGCGGACCTTCACGCCGTACTCACGCAGGTAGTCGGCGAGGTCCTCGGCGAAGCGCTTGGTGAGCGTAGTCACGAGTGAGCGCTGGCCCATCTCGGTGCGCTTCTTGACCTCCGCCAACAGGTCGTCGATCTGGCCCTCGGTCGGTCGTACCTCGACGGTCGGGTCGACCAGGCCCGTCGGCCTGACCAGCATCTCGGCGGTGCGCTGCGAGCGCCGCATCTCATATGGACCCGGAGTGGCCGAGACGTAGATCACGTTGTGGGCGCGTTCCTCCCACTCGTCGAAGCTCAGCGGGCGATTGTCGAAGGCGCTCGGCAGCCTGAACCCATACTCGACCAGTGCCGCCTTGCGCGACCGGTCGCCGCCGAGCATGCCGCCGATCTGCGGCACCGCGACGTGAGACTCGTCGACGAAGATCAGGGCGTCGTCGGGAAGGAAGTCCATCAGCGTGTATGGCGCTTCGCCCGGCTTGCGGCGCGTCAGGTGGAGCGAGTAGTTCTCGATACCGGCGCAGGTGCCGGTCTCACGCATCATCTCGAGGTCGAAGTTCGTGCGCTGGCGCAGCCGCTGCGCCTCGAGCAGCCGCCCGTGGTCCTCGAACCACTTGCACCGCTCCTCGAGCTCGACCTCGATGTCGGCCATCGCCAGGCGCAGCTTGTCCGCCGGCGTCACGTAGTGCGAGGCCGGAAAGACCGTGAACTCGCTCCTGGCACCCAGGATCTCGCCCGTGGTTGCGTCGAGCTCCTGGATTCGCTCTACCTCGTCGCCGAAGAACTCGACGCGGTAGACCTTCTCCTCGTTCGCGGGCACGAGGTCGACGACGTCGCCGCGCACGCGGAAGCGAAGCCGCGCCAGGTCGTAGTCGTTCCGCTCGTACAGCATCTCCGTGAGCTTGCGGAGAAAAACCTCGCGGCGGATCGACTGGCCTTTCTCGATGTGCAGCGACTCCCCCATGTAGTCCTCGACCGATCCGATGCCGTAGATGCAGCTGACGCTCGCGACGACCAGCACGTCGCGGCGCGTGAGCAGTGACTGCGTGGCCGAGTGCCGCATACGGTCGATGTCGTCGTTGCGGCTCGAGTCCTTCTCGATGTACGTGTCGGTGCGCGCGATGTAGGCCTCGGGCTGGTAGTAGTCGTAGTAGCTGACGAAGTACTCGACAGCGTTGCTCGGCAGCAGGCGCCGGAACTCGGCGCATAGCTGAGCCGCCAGGGTCTTGTTGGGGCTGAGCACCAGGACCGGGCGCTGCAGCTGCTCCACCGCCCACGCCATGACATTGGTCTTGCCACTCCCCGTCACGCCCAGCAGGACCTGCTGGGTCAGGCCCGACCTGACGCCCTCGACCAGCTGCGCGATCGCCTGCGGCTGGTCCCCGGCCGGCTTGAAGGGTGCGTCGACACGAAAGCTGGTGGGCATGGGCGACGAATAATTCTAAGGCGCACAAACGTTCGGAGCACGGTTCTGGGGCACGTGTAGTGGATTTACGGCAGGCTGAGGATCATCGCCTCGACGATCGACCCGGCTTTGAGGCCGTGGTCGCCGGCCGGAACCTTGACCAGGGCATGGGCGCCTGCCAGCGACATCAACCGCGACGAGGACTGCGATCCGGTCGTGTCGGCGACCAGCTCCATCCCCTCCCGGCGCAGGGTCACCCGCTGATACTCCGTGCGATCCAGGGTCGCCTTCGCGTCATAGCCCAGCCTGACCGGAAGACTCGGACGCTGAAGGCGGGCGAAGCCCTGCATCTTCCGCAGCGCCGGCCGCACGAACACCTCGAACGTGACCAGCGACGAGACTGGAAAACCAGGGAGGCCGAACGCCACTCTCCCTCCGTCCAGAGTTGCGAAAGTGAACGGCTTCCCGGGCTTCAGCTTCACGCGTCCGATGTGCACCGTGCCCAGGGACTCGAGGAGCGGCTTGACCAGGTCGTGAGTGCCAACCGACACGCCGCCCGAGGTGACAAGGACGTCCGCTCGCGCCAGGGCCCGGGTGACAAACGTCCGCAGAGCACCCGCCTCGTCAGGCGCGATGCCCAGCACGTCGACCTCGGTGCCGGCCTCCCGCAGCGCCGCGAGCAGCGCCCAGCGATTGGAGTCGTGGATCTGGCCCTTCCCCAGGGTCTTCCCGACCTCGATCAGCTCGTCCCCCGTCGACATGAGCGCGACTCGTGGGCGCCGGTGGACGGGCAGCAGAGCGTGTCCGGTGGCGGCGGCGACGCCGATCTCGGCCGGCCCGAGCTGAGTTCCCGCCGACAGGATCCTGTCCCCGGCCCGAAGGTCGGCGCCGACCTTGTGGTAATTCGAGCCTTCCGTCAGCGAAGCCGGAACCGTGACCTGGTCGCCGGCCACCTGGACGTCTTCGACCATGACGACGAGGTCGGCTCCGTCCGGCACCACGCCACCGGTGAGGACTCTGGCCGCGGCGCCCGGCCCGATCTCGCCGGCGAACGGCCGCCCCGCGGCCGACTCTCCGAGCACACGCAGCGTCTTGCCGGCGTCCGAGGCTCGCACGGCGTAGCCGTCGACCGCGCTGGAAGGAAATGCGGGCAGCGGACCCCCGGCGATCACGTCCTCGGCGAGGACGCGTCCGACGGAGTCGGCCAGGGTGACGCGTTCGACGGGAAGGACCGGGGTGCGGTCGAGGACGAGGCCCGCGGCCTCGTCGGCGTCGATGAGCGGGTAGGTCGAAGCTCTCAACTATTCGTAGCGGAGGGCACGCGAAGGCTCCTGGCCCGCCGCACGCAGCGCGGGCAGCAGACCGCTGATCGTGCTCAGGATCACGGCGAGGATCACGGCCACGAGGAGGACCGCCACGTCGGTCCGGAAAACGTCGAACGTCGTCTGCGTTACCGCCTGCGTGAGCTTGTCGACCGCGGCGTTGCCAAGCCTCGCCAGGCCCACGGAGACGATCGCGCCCACGAGCCCGCCGGCGAGACCGATCCCGGCGGCCTCGGCGATGAAGAGCAGCATCACGTCGCGCGAGCGCGCACCAAGTGCCTTCAGCACACCGATCTCTTTCGTCCTCTCGAGCACCGCCGTGTACATCGTGTTGGCGATGCCCAGACACGCCAGGAGCAGGGCGACGAGGGCCAGGCCCAGCAGCGCCACGCGCAGCTTGCCGAGGAGGTCCTCGAAGTTCCGGAACTGGTCGCCGAACGTCTGGGTCTGGAACCCAAGCGCATCCACGCGCTGCCGCAGCCCCTCGACCGCAAGGCCCGAGTCCGCGAGGAGCGTGATGCTCGAAAACTCGCCGCCCTTCCAGGCGTTCGGCTGCGCGAGCCTGCTCCAGTAGTCCCGCATCAGGCCGTTGGGCGCGAGCGCTCCAGGCGCGCCCGACGGCATGTAGTTGCTGGACACGATCCCGACGACGAGCAAGGTCAGGTCCGCTGGCTTGGACACCTTGTTGCGACCACCTCCGGGAACGATGTCGCCAGAGGTGGCGCTGAACTTCAGCTGCGTTCCTACCGCGCCGGGCGGTGACCTGTAGCCAAGCGCCACGGCCTCGCTGTCGGTGAGGAGCGCCTCAGACGCCGCGTCCGAGCTGGGCATACGCCCCGCCGTGAGCGTGGGTCGCGCGCTCGACGCGCCGAGCGGGGGAAGCGATACCAGGGCGCCGGTGGGGGCAGCAGCCGGGGCGGACGCACCCGGCGATTGGCGGTTGCCGATGAAGGTGCCCGTCATCCCCAGCTGCCCCCACGACGCCCGGACGTGGGGCAGCCGGGCGAGCGTCGCCAGGGTGGCGGAATCGAAACCCTGCACCTGCGGATCGGCCACCGGATAGACGGCCACCTGGTGCACCTGGCTCGTCACGAGCGCCGGCGCACCCAGCGCCTCCTGGAGGCCGCCCGCGAGGGCCACGATCAGGCTCAGAGCGGCGATGCCGATCGCCACCCCGGTCGTGGTGAGGGCGGTCCGGAGGGGGCGCCGGCCCGCGCTTCCCAGGCCGACCTTGAGCGTGTCCTTCCAGTGCATGCGGGCGGGCACGTCGACCGGCTCCTGGCTGCGCACCGTCGGCTTGCCCGCGTCGAGCTCGATCGCGCGGCCGTCGATCATGCGGACGACGCGCTTTGCGTGCCGCGCCACCTCGGGATCGTGGGTCACGAGCACCACCGTGGCGCCTCGGCGGTTCAGCTCGTTGAGCAGCTCGAGCACGCCCTCCCCGGCGGTGGAGTCGAGGCTGCCGGTGGGCTCGTCGGCCAGGAGCAACCCGGGTCGATTCGCCAGGGCGCGCGCAACGGCGACCTTCTGCTGCTCGCCGCCCGAAAGCCGTCCGGCGCGGGTGCGGGCGCGGTCTTCGAGACCGACCAAGGCGAGCAGGTGGCGCGCGCGCCTGCGCCGTTCCTCGAGCTCGACGCCCGCCAGCGTGAGCGGAAGCGCGACGTTGTCCTCGACGGTCATCGACGGGATGAGGTTGAAGGTCTGGAAGATCGTGCTCACGCGCTGGAGCCGGTAATCCGAAAGGTCGCGGTCGGGCAGCTCGCCAAGCGGCAGCCCGGCGCCGTAGACGTGGCCTGACGTCGGGCGGTCGAGCCCACCCATCAGCGAGAGCAGCGTGCTCTTGCCGCAACCCGACGGCCCGACGATGGCAACGAACTCACAGGGGCCGATGTCCAGGGTGACCTCGCGCAAGGCGGCCACGTGGGTTTCGTTGCGTCCCCCGAACTCGCGAGAGACCGAGTCCAGGCGCAGGCCTACGGCCTGGCCGAGCAGGTCCCTGAACTCGTCGACTTCGGGAGGACCTGGCGGTG
>JBKPCF010000088.1:0-45377 GCA_046727235.1 Candidatus Dormiibacterota bacterium | reverse complement strand
GGGTTGCGCAGCTCGATGGCCCACGAGAGGACCCTTCGGTCCTCGAGCAGCCGCCGGTGTCCCGTCACCGCGAGCACCCGCTCCATCGCGAGGTCGTACTCGCGAAGCACCATCTCCGCGAGGTCGCGTCGGTCGCCCAGGGCCAGGTAGCGCTGTGCGATGCGGCGGTCGGTCTTGGCCAGGCTCATCTCCGCGTTGTCGAGCATGGCGTTGAACAGCGGCCACTCGGCATAAGCGCGTCGCAGCTCCCCCAGGGGGGCGGCGGCAAGCCCGCTGCCGATGCCGTACCAGCCTGGGAGGTTGAGCCGCATCTGCGACCAGGCGAAGACCCACGGGATCGCGCGCAGGTCTTCGAGACGGCGGCCCGCCGCGCGCCGCGCCGGTCTCGATGCGATGCGAAGGCGCCCGAGCTCGTCGATGGGGCTGACCCGCAGAAACCAGGGCTCGAACCCAGGGGCGTCGACCAGCCTGCGGTAAGCCTCGCGCGACGGTCGGTCGATGGCGGACGCGAGCTCCCGAAATCCGCGGGCCGGGTCGCTGCCCGCGGGGCGCGGGACCGAAGCCTCGAGCACGGCCGAGGTCACCTGCTCGATGTGGCGGCGGGCGATCGACAGGTTGCCGTAGCGCGCAAAGATCACCTCGCCCTGCTCGGTGACCTTGAAGTGGCCGGCGACGGAGCCCGGGGACTGGGCGCGCACGGCCCGGTTGGCGGGACCGCCGCCGCGGCCGAGCGCTCCGCCCCGGCCGTGAAACATGGTGAGGTGGATGCGATTCCGCCTCGCCCATGCGGTCAGCGCCGCCTGCGCGTCGTGCAGGGCCAGCGTCGCCGACAGCGGGCCGGCCTCCTTGGCGGAGTCCGAATAGCCGAGCATCACTTCGAGGCGCCGATGGTTTGCGGCCAGTCTCTCGCGCACCGGCTCGAGCCGGATGACCTGGTCCATCACGGCGGTCGCGCGGGCGAGGTCATCGAGAGTCTCGAACAGCGGGACGACGTCGAGCACCGGCGCCTTGCGGCCCCTCGCCCGCGACGCCAGCTCGTACACCGCAGCGACGTCGTCCGCGCCTCGGGCGAAGCTGACCACGTATCGCCGGCAGCTGTCGGCGCCGAAGCGGTCTTGCAGAGACGCGATGACACCGAGGGTGTCCAGCACCTCACGCGTGAGGTCGGACCGCGCGTCGTGTGCCCGCAGCTCCGCGAGCGCGCGCTCGTGGATCTGGCTGTGCTGCCGGACCTCGAGCTCCGCGAGGTGGAAGCCAAACGTCTCGGCCTGCCAGACCAGGTGCTGGATCTCGCCGTGCGCCATGTGGGCGGCGCCGGCTTCGGCCAGGGACTCGCGGACGACCTGAATGTCGTCGATGAGGTCCTTCGCCGAGCGATAGGCCAGGGACTTCTCACCCAGGCGCGTGGCGCGAATCCTCCGCGCCACGTCGAGCAGGAACTCGCGGTGCGGCTCCGCGGACGCGCGTCGCAACCGGCGGCGCAGCGCACGCGACGGTGGTGTCGTCGCGGTGTCGACCGTCAGCGCCCGGCCGATGCGATTCGCGACCGCCTCGAGCGCGAGGAGCGCGTGCTCGGACTGGATCGCCATCGCCTCCGCGGTCACCTTCGCCGTGATCGCGGGGTTGCCGTCGCGGTCGCCTCCGATCCAGCTCCCGAACCGGAGAAAAGAGCGTGCCTCGCCGCCCAGGGCGGCGTCCATCGCGCGGACCACGTCGGGCACCATGCGGAACAGCGTCTCGTCGAAGACCGCCATGAACGACCTCACCTCGTCCAGTGGCCGCACCTGGGCGGCGCGCACCTGCGCCGTGCGCCACAGCGACTCGACCTCCTCGCTCAGCCGCCGCTCGGCCTCGACACGCTCGGTGTCTGAAATCCGGGGATCGTCGAGGCGCTCCAGCTGCTCGCCGGCGCGGCGGATCGCCGTCACCACCGCGCGGCGCCTCGCCTCGGTGGGGTGGGCCGTGAAGACGGGATGGACCTCGAGCGCTGCGATCAGCGCATCGAAGCGCTTGCGGCCGAGCCTGGGCCTGAGCTCGCGGACCGTCGCCGCGAGCGACTCGGGCAGCGGCTCGGGTCCGTGGTCGCGCTCGCGAATCACACGCGCGCGGTGGTGCTCTTCGGCCAGGTTCGCCAGGTGGAAGTAGCACGTGAATGCACGCGCCACCATCTCCGCTCGCTCGAGCGGCCAGGAGGCGACGAGCTTTTCGGCCAGGCGCTCGTATCGATCCTCGTCGCGAGCGCGGATGACCAGGCCGCGCAGCCTCTCAACGTCGCGCAGCAGCCCGGCCCCACCGCCTTCGGCGATCGCCTTGCCGAGAAGCTCTCCGAGCATGCGCACGTCGCGCCTGAGCTCGGGCGGAATCTCCTGACGGGCGGTGTCTCTACTCAGCGGGCAAGAGGATGGCGTATTCGAGCGAGTCGATCAATGCGAGCAGCGAGGCCTCGATGATATTGGTGGAGCAGCCGACCGTCGTCCACCGCCTCGTGCCCTGACCCGACTCGACCAACACGCGGGTCGTGGCGCCGGTTCCGGCGTCACCGTTCAGGATTCGCACCTTGTAATCGTGCAGGCTCACGTTGTCGAGCGCAGGAAATCGCGGGCCCAAGGCCTTGCGCAGCGCCGCGTCGAGGGCGTTGACCGGTCCGTTGCCCGACGCCGCGGTGTGATACGTCATACCGGCGACCTCGACCTTGACGGTCGCTTCGGCGTGGACCGACCCGCCGTTCTTGCGCACCTGCGTGGTGAAGTCCGCGACCGTCCACGGCGCGGCGTAGCCGGGCTGCAGACGGCGCACGAGCATCTCGAATGACGCGTCGGCGGCCTCGTACGCGTAGCCCTGGTGCTCGAGCTCTTTCAGGTGGTTGACGAGCCATCGAGTCTGCGGGTCGTCGCGGTCCAGCTCGAGGCCGAACTCGCGCGCCTTGGCGAGGATGTTGCCGCGGCCCGACTGCTCGGAGACGAGCACGCGCGCCTCGTTGCCCACCAGCGCGGGATCGATGTGCTGGTATGCGTCCTTGTGGCGCAGCACGGCGGCGACATGCTGCCCGCCCTTGTGCGCGAAGGCGCCGTGGCCGACGAACGGCTGCTGGAGCGGCAGCGCGAGGTTGGCGAGCTCGGCGACGGTGCGCGACAGCTCGCTGAACTGCTGGATCGAGCTTTCGGGCAGCGCCTCCAGGCCGAGCTTGAGCACGAGGTTCGACACCACGGAGACTAGGTTTGCGTTGCCGCAGCGCTCGCCGTATCCGTTGATGGTCCCCTGCACCATGTCCGCTCCCGCCATCACCCCCTCGATCGAGTTGGCGACGGCGAGCTCGCAGTCGTTGTGCGTATGGATGCCGACTCGGGCCGGGGTGCCCTGAGCGACCAGCGCGGCGACGACGCCCTCGACGCCCCGTCGAATCTCGGCCGGTTGGGTCCCGCCGTTGGTGTCGCACAGGACGACCCAGCTTGCGCCCGCGCGAGCAGCGCCAAGGCAGACCTCGATCGCGTACTCGGCATCGCGCGCGTAGCCGTCGAAGAAGTGCTCGGCGTCGAAGATGACGTCGCGTCCGAGGCCGACGCCGTACGCGACGGACTCCTCGACCATCGCGAGGTTCTCGTTGTTGGTGGTCTGCAGCACCGTCGCGACCTGCCAGACGTCGCTCTTGCCGACGAGCGTCCAGACCGGAGCGGCGCTTGCGATCAGGGACTGCAGGTTGGCGTCGTCCGCGCACCGGCCGCCCGCGCGCCGGGTGGCGCCGAACGCGGCGAGCCGCGCGTGCCGCAGCGGCTTTTCCGCCAGGCGCGAGAAAAGCTCCTCGTCTTTCGGGTTCGAGCCCGGGAACCCGCCCTCCACGTAGTCGAAGGAAAGGCCGTCCAGAAGGCGCGCGATTCGTTCCTTGTCGTCGGCGGAAAACGAGACGGCCGGACCCTGCGCGCCATCGCGCAGCGTCGTGTCGTATACGACAACCTTCCTGGCAGACATAAAAAAACCTCCCGACCCTTTCTGGGTGGGAGGTCCAACCGACGTCAGCTGCGCGCTAAGTCGGGGGACCTCCCCTGCGAATCTCGATCGCAATGAAGCGCTGGTCGCGCATGCTGCCTGAAGGCTAGGGCACCGACCGAGGGGCGCGTATGGCTTTGGCCGCCAAAATCGGCCGCACTTGCTAGTGCGGCGCCGACATACCGGTGGACTTCAATCCACCTCTTGACAAAGCACTCAGGCGGGCGTACGGTTTGCGAAACTGATTCGACAATGTCGAACAGAAGTCAGAATTAACGAGGGGGTTTCACGCTGATGTTCTCGATTCGACAACGCGCGCTGGCCGAGGTGCTGGGTACGGCCGCCCTGGTCCTAGTCGGGCCTGGATCAGTGATCGCGACGCTAACGCTGGCGGGCAAGGCGGTGCCTGCCGTGACCGAGGCAGACCTGCTGGGGATCAGCTTCGCTTTCGGCTTCATCATCACCGCGCTCGTCTACGCGCTCGGCAAGGTGTCCGGGTGCCACATCAACCCCGCCGTCACCTTCGCGCTCGCGGTGACGAGGCGCTTTCCGTGGCGGGAGGTTCCGGTGTACTGGACCGCCCAGTACGTCGGAGCGGTCATCGGCGCCTTCGCAATCTGGGGCGTGTTCGGCCAGAGTGCGGTGACCTTCGGGATGGGCCAGACCCACTTCGCGGCCGACGCGTCGACGTCCTATTACATGCAGGCGGCGCTGGCGGAGTTTCTTGGCACCGGACTGCTGCTTCTCGCCATCCTCGGCATCGTCGACAGCCGCTCGCCGCAGCAGCTCGCCGGCCTGGTGATCGGCGGCGCGGTCGTCGGCATCATCCTGATCTTCGGTCCCGTCACCGGCGCGTCTCTCAACCCGGCGCGCGCGCTCGGACCTGAGCTGGTACAGGCGATCGCCGGCGGCGCGACGTTCTGGACGCAGTACCTCCCCGTCTACCTGGTTCCGGGTCTCCTGGGCGCGGCCGCGGCTGCCTTCACCTACGACTACCTAGCCAACCCGCGTCTGGTCGAGAAGCCGATCAAGGAAGCCGTGACGCGCGAAGAAGCGCACGCGGCGGCGGGCTGATCACGGCAAGGTAAGGAGAGAAGACACAATGGCAGTCGAAACCAACCTCATGCGTAAGTTCCTCAACGACCCCGCGCGAGTGGTGAAGGAATCGCTCGCCGGCCTCGCCGCCGCGCACCCGGACCTGGTCCGATATGACGCGGCCGACCAGATCATCGTCCGCAAGGACGCACCGAAGCGCGGCAAGGTTGCGCTCATCTCAGGTGGAGGGTCTGGCCACGAACCGCTGCACGGCGGCTTCGTCGGGCTTGGCATGCTCGACGCTGCGTGCCCGGGCGAGGTCTTCACGTCTCCGGTGCCGGCCCAGATGCTCGCCGCGACCAAAGCGGTCGACGGCGGAGCGGGGGTGGTGCACATCGTCAAGAACTACACCGGCGACGTGCTCAACTTCAAGCTCGCGGCGGAGGACGCGGCCGACGAAGGCATAAAGGTGACATCCGTCGTCATTGACGACGACGTGGCCGTGCAGGACTCGCTCTACACCGCGGGCCGCCGTGGGGTAGGCGCGACGGTGCTGGCGGAGAAGATCGCGGGCGCGGCGGCGGAAGGCGGCGCCGACCTGTCCACGGTGACCGACACCGTCAAGCGCGTCAACGAGCGCGCGCGCTCGTTCGGCGTGGCGCTTTCCTCGTGCGTGCCACCGGCGTCCGGCAAGGCGATCTTCGAGCTGCCTGAGGGACAGATCGAGCTGGGCATCGGGATCCACGGAGAGCCCGGCCGGCGCCGCGCCCCGCTCGGTGCGGCGAGCGAAGTCGTCGACGTCATGGTCGAGGCGGTCGTGTCCGACCTGAAGCCGAAGAGGGGAGCAAAGGTGCTCGCCTTCGTGAACGGCATGGGCGGGACGCCGCTGCTCGAGCTCTACCTTATCTACGCCGAGGTCGACAGGAAGCTGCGCGCGGCCGGCATGGAACCGGTGCGCAATCTCGTCGGCAGCTACATCACTTCGCTCGAGATGGCCGGGGCGTCACTCACGGTGCTCGAGCTCGACGACGAGCTGACCGGATTCTGGGACGCGCCCGTCCACACGCCGGCACTGCGTTGGGGCGTCTGAGGATTTAAGTTGATCTCCGCGAGGGCAATGGACGCAGCCACAATCACCACATGGATGCGCGAGATCGACGTCGCCATGCGCGCCGAGCGGGACCACCTGGTCCAGCTCGACGCGGCGATCGGTGACGGAGACCACGGAACGAACATGACCAGGGGATTCGAGGCGGTCGTTCAGGCCCTTGAGGGGGATGGCGGCTCGCCGCCCGGCAAGCTGCTCATCCTGGCGGGACGCACCCTCGTGTCGACCGTGGGCGGCGCGAGCGGACCGCTCTGGGGCTCCGCGCTGCGCAGTGGCGGGCGCGTCCTCGGCGAGCAGGCCTCGTTCGATGGATCCCAGCTGGTCGAGGTTCTGGCGGCCGCGCTGGCTTCCGTGAAAGACCTTGGGACTGCTGCCGTCGGCGACAAGACGATGGTCGACGCGCTGGAGCCGGCGGTGGACACGCTGCGTGCAAGCCTGGCCGATGGCGCGGATCTGGATCAAGCCCTCGAGGACGCTGCCGTGGCGGCGGAAGCAGGCATGCGCTCCACGATTCCGCTGCAGGCGCGCAAGGGCAGGGCGTCCTATCTCGGCGAAAGGTCGGTGGGTCATCAAGACCCTGGCGCCACCTCGACCGCGCTCATCGTCCGCGCACTCCAGAAGGCCGTCACCAGGGAGTCGTAATGCGGACCCTGCACGGGGTCAGCGCCTCGCCCGGCGTCGCCATAGGTGAGGCGCTGGTACTGGGTCGTGCCGTGCGCCACGCCGACACGGTGCAGGTCACGAATCGTTCGGCCGAAGCAGATCGCGCACGGCATGCCCTCGAGCAAACCGTATCGGACCTGGAGAGACTGGCTGCGGGGCTGCGAGACGCCGGTCGCGCCGCCGAGGCGGACGTCGTCGATACGGGCGTCCTGATGGCCATGGATCCGGAGCTCATCACCCGCGTGGAGACGTTGATCCTCGACTCCGGCCTCTGTGCCGCCGACGCGTTGCGTGAAGCGACGGAGCAGACATCTGTCGAGCTGTCTCGGCTGCCGGACCCGACCCTCGCCCTGCGCGCCGATGACGTCCGAAGCCTCGGTCGCCGCGCAGCCGCGCATGTCGAGGGCGACGCCACGATCGCTGCGGGTGGAGTGTTGATCGCGGATTCACTCGGGCCGGCTGACGTGGCAGAGCTCGCACCCACGGTGAACGCGATCGCGCTCGCCGCCGGCGGTATCACTTCCCACGCCGCCATCGTCGCGCGCTCGCTTGGACTGCCGATGGTCGTCGGCGCCGGCGCGAAGCTGCTCGAGGTCGAGGACGGGGAAGAGGTGCTGGTGGACGGCGACCATGGGCTGGTGCTGCGCGAGCCGGATGCGGAGCGGGCGGCCGAGGCACGCACCGACGTCGAGCGACGTCACTTCGCGCGCGAGGTCGCAATCGCTCGACGCCTCGAGCCCGCGAAGACTCGAGATGGGCATCGGGTTCGGGTCCTCGCCAACGCATCGACCGCGGCCGAGCTGGAAGAGGCCAGGGGGCAGGGTGCCGAGGGCGTCGGCCTCATGCGCACCGAGCTTCTCTTCCTCCAAGCTACCGCCTGGCCCTCTTATGAGCGACAAGTGGAAGTCTTCAGGCCGGTGCTGGCACGCCTCGAAGATCAAACGGCCACAGTTCGACTCTTCGATTTCGGCGGGGACAAGACGCCGCCCTTTTTGAGCGGGATCGTCAAACGCGGGATCGACGTGCTTCTCGACGAGCCGGAGGCGCTGCGGACACACGTCAATGCGGTGGTTGATGCGAGTCGCGGCGCTCGTCTGCGCATACTCGTGCCGATGGTGAGCAGCGCGAGCCAGCTGATTGCGGTGCGCGAGGCTGTCGGCTCTGGCCCGCAGGTCGGCGCGATGATCGAGACGCCAGAGGCCGCGTCCGCCCCGGCCGAGATCGCGCAGGCGTCCGACTTCCTTAGCATCGGCACCAACGACCTGACGCAGCTCGTCCTGGGCCTCGACCGTGAGCAGTCGCGCAGGGCGCCGGTCATGGATCCCCGGGTCCTGATTCTCATCGACGCGACGGTGCGAGCAGGTCACGCGGCGCGCATCGACGTCGACGTCTGCGGTGAGGCGGCCTCCGATCCGGCGGTGATGCCGATCCTGATCGGCCTTGGTGTCGATGAGCTCAGCGTCGCTGCGGCTCGGGTGGGCCTGGTCCGGCAGCTGGTGCGCGAGCTCGACTTCGCAGTATGTGAGAAGGAGGCGGAGAAGCTACTCCACCAGGCCGGTCACGCAAGCCGCCAGCGCGTCTAGCGCGGCGGCAGCGTCTTCGCCCTCGGCGCTGAGGTTGAGCATGGTGCCCCCGGTCGCGCCGAGTGCAAGCACCGCGAGGATGCTTTTGGCGTCCGCGACTTTGCCGTTGACCCCCACCGAAACACGTGATCGAAAGCGCATTGCGGTCTTGACGAAGGTTGCGGCCGGCCGCGCGTGCAGGGCGACTGCTTCCGGCAGCGCTACCCTGCTCTCAGAACTTGCTTGCACCGCGCGCCTCCTCAGCCGCACGCGCCACGTCGTCGAGGCCCTGGCCGGCGGACGACATCACCGCCGCGGCTATCGCGCCTTCGACGAACGGAGCGTCGACCAGCCGGACATGACCGTCCCCGCGACCTTCGTCGAGCAGGTGGCGCACCGTGAGGATGGAGCTGCCAAGGTCGGCCAGGACGACGACGCCCTGACCACACTCGGCCCGCGTGATCGCGTGCCAGACCGCGTCGCCAGTGGTGCCCAACCTCCCGTCCGGGCCACCGCCCGCCGGCTCCACCTTCACGCCGTCACCCGCCACCTGGGAGGCCAGGGCGGCGAGGCCGCTGGCAAGTTCAAAACTGTGCGAGACCAGTACAATCCCGACCAAAGTTCAGCGTCCCCTCAAAACGCCGTCAGTCTACACTACCGACAACAATTCAGCAATGCCGAATAACAGAAGAGGCGAAAAGCGCCGCAGCTCGATCCAGTCGATCGACCGCGCAACCGCCATCCTCAGGGCCCTGGCGAGCGGCCCCAGGCGTCTTGGCGTGAGCGAGCTGGCCGAGCGGCTGGGCCTCGCCCGCCCCACCGTCCACGGTCTGCTCCAGACGCTGCAAGCCCACGGCTTCGTCGAGCAGGACGCCTACTCGGAGAAGTACCAGCTCGGCCCGGGCCTTTTGCAGCTCGGCTACTCCTATCTCGACCTGAATGAGCTGCGCGCCCGATCGATCACGTACGCCGACCGGCTCGCATCACGTACCGGCGCGGCCGTGCGGGTGGGCGTCATGCATGGCGCGAGCGTGGTCGTGGTGCACCACGTCTTCAGGCCCGATGCAGCATTTGGCGTGCTCGAGGTGGGCTTGCAGCTGCCCCTGCACGCGAGCGCGCTGGGCAAGGCGGTCCTCGCCTTTTCGCCGGTGCAGCTGCTGGACGACCTGGTCACCGAGCCCCTCCCGAGACTTACGAAGCAGACGCTGAACGAAGCCGGCCTCCGGCGGGAGGTGGCGCTCATTCGCGACAGCGGGGTTGCGACGGAACGCGACGAGGCTGTCCTCGGCGAGTCGAGCGCCGCGGCGCCGATCTTCGACCACGGCGGTCAGGCGGTCGGCGCGATCGGAGTCGTCGACTCCACCGACCGCATCTTTCCACGCGGTCTCGCCCATGGACTCACGACCGCGCTGGGAGAGGCGGCACGAGGCGTGTCACGTGAGCTGGGCGCGCCGCGGTGGCCCTACGCGGCCGAGGCCTGAACAGCGGTTATCTTTCCGCCATGGCGGACGTTTCCGGCCTCCTGGTCGAATGCCGCGACGAGCCTGGCGTGCTGTATCGCATCACCGAGGCGATCTTCAAGCTCGGCGCCAACATCAGCTACGTCGCGGGAGGTGCTCGGCGTGAGGCCCTCGCCGAGCTGCAGCTCGAGGTGTCGGGTGCGCCCGACCAGCAGCGACTGATCGCGGACCTCGAGGCCGTTCCCGGCGTCACTCGCGTCGGCGTGGTGCCGACCTTTCAGGCGACGTACGGCAAGCGGGTGATCGTGATCGGCGGCGGGGCGCAGGTCGGCATGGTCGCGCAAGGCGCGATCTCCGAAGCCGACCGTCACAACATCCGCGGTGAGCGAATCTCGGTGGATACGATCCCTCTCGTCGGTGAGGAGCAGCTTGCCGACGCTGTTCGCGCGGTCGCGCGGCTGCACCGGGCTCGCGCGCTCGTGCTCGCGGGCGCGCTGATGGGCGGCGAGATCACCACCGCGGTGCGAGAGATCCGCGAGGCCGGGATCATCGTCCTATGCACGAGCATGGCCGGCTCGGTGCCCGAGGCGGCGGACGTGGTGGTGAGCGATCCGGTCGAGGCCGGGGTCATGGCCGTGATGCTCATCGCGGACACCGCGAAGTTCTCGATCGAGCACGTGCGTGGCCGCCGTTTCTAGCGACGGCCACGTGTGCGCGACATGACTAGAGCTTGTCGTGAGGCGAGTACGGGTCGCTTGTCGGGTTGCAGACTGAATCGTGCGGCGAGTACGGGTCACCGCAGGCCTGCGGGTGCACGGTCGGCGCGAAGGTCCTGTCGTTGACGGTGCTGCGAGCGCCGGTGCCCAGCACGAACCAGACGGTCAGCGCCAGTGCGACAACCGCGAGTGCCGCCAAGACGAGCGCGATCGGACGGGATGGGACGGTGCGGAAGCCTTCTCTGATCTCCACTTTGTTGTGCCCTCCTTTTCAGGCTGATGTCCATCGGGTCGCTGCCTGGTGACTCGAAGCTAGGGCCGCGGAACT
The DNA here is from genome assembly GCA_046727235.1 of Candidatus Dormiibacterota bacterium. Taxonomy (GTDB): domain Bacteria; phylum Chloroflexota; class Dormibacteria; order Dormibacterales; family Dormibacteraceae; genus 40CM-4-65-16. The sequence goes on along the minus strand of JBKPCF010000088.1, from coordinate 34,521 downwards.
GCGCCCGATAGCGGGCAAAGGACCTGTTCAGGTACCCGTGCCAGTACCTGTTTTTAGGAGTTCAATACCCACGTAATCCGATGTCCGATGGATCTGCGCCCGAGACCTCAGTTCGGCTGAGTCCCCGCGAAATCGAGGTGGCCGGAATGGTCGCGCAGGGCCTGACCAACCGCGAGATCGCCGCCAAGTTGTTCATCTCGGAGCGCACGGTCGACGGTCATCTCGAACACTTGAGAGAAAAGCTGGGGGTGAACACACGGTCGCAGGTGACGGCGTGGGTGATTCGCAGGGAATCGGCTCCGATCACGGTTGCGGTCCCCGCCCCCGCAGTCGCGCTCGCTCCGCCGAGATGGGCGTTGGCGCATCCCCGGGCGTGGCTGGGCGCGGCCCTGGTGCTGGCGCTCCTTGCCGCAGGGGTAGGGGTGTTGCGGCTGACGGCTCCATCGCCGCCCACCATCCGAACGGTGGCCGGATCCCCATGCGCCAGCTCGGGCAATTGTTATGGCGGCGACAACCAAAGAGCCGTAAGCGCGCAGCTGGCACGCCCAACTTCGGTCGCCGTCGACTCCAAGGGGACCCTGTACATCGCGGACTACGGCAACCAGCGCATCCGTAAGGTGATGAACGGTGTCATCACGACCGTGGCTGGTGGCGGCAAAGAACTCCTCGCAGACGACGTTCTGGGCATATCCGTCGCTTCGAGCTCGCTGGGCCTGGCCAGCACCGTTGCGGTTGACAGCCACGATCAGCTTTATTTGCTCACCAGCCGCGACCAGGTCCTCGAAGTCTGGAGGATCGACGCCAACGGCTTCATGCACTCGGTCGTGTCGCTAGGCCCTTCGAACATTTCATCCGGCCAGTTCGCGCCCAACCTTCCGGTTGGAGGACTGGCCATCACCAAGGATGGCGTGTTCTTCATCGCCGACCGCGCCGGCAACCGGGTGATCAAATTCGACGGCAAGACTCGTTCGCTCTACGCAGGGACCGGCGACACCGAGGGTGACGGAGGGAGTGCCACGAGCGCGCAGCTGAGCTGGCCCATCGGTCTCGCGCTGGACAAGCAGGAGAACCTTTACATCGCAGACACGGGCAATCATCGGATTCGGAAGGTCGATCACGCGAAAGGGACCATCACGACGGTGGCCGGCGGAGGCAGCGAATTCGAGGGCAACAGCGGCGATGACGGCCCCGCGAAAGATGCACTCCTCAGCTTTCCATTCGATGTCGCTGTAGCAGCCGACGGCACGTTGGTCTTTACCGACACCGGAAATCACAGGCTGCGAATGGTCGCGCCTGACGGACGGATATACGCGGTGGCCGGCACCGGCCGGTGGGGCTTTTCGGGTGACGGGTCGCCGGCCTCGCAGGCCGAGTTCGACGGACCTGAGGGCGTGACCCTGGATGCAAAGGGCAATCTTTTCATCGCCGACACGGAGAACCAACGGGTCCGCGAGATACCGCACCTGTTTGGCTCAGCGTGATGAGAGCGCTCGCCGCGGTTCTCTTGTTGGGCCTGACTGCGATCGGGTGTCAGGGCGCAGGAAATGCCGCCTCGCGGCCCGACATCATCATCGCCAGCGACCTGCCAACTTCGGCTAACGCGGACGTTCTTCCGCTCGAGGAGGCCATTGGCTTTGCCATCCGTCAACATCCAACCATCGAGGGCTACCGGCTGGCTTACTGGTCGCTGGACAACTCGCTCGGTGCTGCCCAGAGCCAGCTGCGGGGCCGCGAAAACGTCAAGCGCATGATCGCTGATCCGAGCGTGTTGGGCATGGTTGGCCCTCACACGTCCAACATCGCCAGGGTCCAAATGCCGGAGGCCAACTCGGCCCACCTGGCCATGGTCAGTCCAACGACCACCTATAGCTGTCTCACAGTGCACGAAGCGTTTTGCAAGCAGACGCCGGCGTCGCTTCGGCCAAGCGGCTCGAACAACTACTTCCGGATCACGCCACGTGATCCTCTGCAGGGTCGCGCAATGGCGAAATACGCGGCGACGAAGCTGGGGCTCCGACGTGCAGCGGCGTTCAACGAGTTTGGGCCCGAGGGAGACCTGTACATGAACGAGTTTGCAAAGGAATTCGGCATTCACGGCGGCGGGGTCGTATATCAACAAACATTTGATGACACTCCATCAAATTTCTCCGCGTTTCTGATCCAGGCGAAAGCCCGGGGCGCTGATGCGATATACGGAGTGGCCAGCGTGGACCAAAACGCGTGCAAGGCTGCTGCCCAGATGGCTGGAATCATTCCCGGCGCGACACTTCTCGGCACGGACGGATTTCTCGATGATCGGTGCATCCGCGACATGGGCGCAACTCCTCCAGGAGTCTGGGCAACCAGTCCCGACGTCGACCCAACGACAAGTGCCGATCTCGGGGTTAAGAAGCAAGTCGCCGATTACCGCAAGGCGTATCCGAAGCCGTCCGATGTCGGGCCCTATACGTTCGCCGCGTACGACTGCGCGCGAATCCTGATCGAGGCGATCCGTATCGCGATTCGCGCCAACGGAGGCCACATCCCGACTCGGACTCAAGTCGTCGCGGCGCTGGCCTCAAATCGTTTCGTAGGTGTGACCGGGACGTACAACTTCGACGAGAACGGCGATGCCGAGACGCCGATGATGTCCATGTACAAAGTCCAGGACGGTCACTTGGTGAACGTGCCGCTCTAGCCGAGCGCTCGCGTCTTGACGCTGATCGTCATCGCGCCCGTCGCCGAGCCCACGTACACGCCCCGCGTCGGCGCCGCATCCGTGTAGTCACGTCCCACCGCCAGCCGAACATGGTGCGCTGTCGTGCGCACCGGATGCGTCGCGTCGAACCCGATCCATCCCCGTCCCGACACCCACGCCTCGGCCCACGCATGGGACGCGGTGCCGATCTTCTCGCCTGGGAAATGGATGTAGCCGCTGACGTAGCGGGCCGGCACGCCCATCGCGCGCGCTGCCGCGATGAAGAGGTGCGCGAAGTCCTGGCAGACGCCCGCGCGCAGCTCGAGCACCTCTTCCACGGAGCTGTACACGTTGGTCACCGTGCGGTCGTACGTGAACTCGCGGCTGATGGTGAGAGTCAGCTCGTCGAGTGCGTGCTCGACAGACTCCGGCGAGGCCAGATCTGCGATGGGGTGGCGGCGCGCGAGCTCTCGCACTCCGTCCACCTCTTTCACCGGCAAGCGGAAGCGGAGGAAGTCCTGCACCAGCTCCTCGCCGGTTTCGGCGTCCTGGCCGAGCCCCGTTTCGACTGTGGAGCGGCTGATCACGCTGAGGCCGGAATGCGGGCGGACGAGGTTGAAGTAGTGGACGTGGTTGCCGAACCCGTCGACGTACGCTCGCGCCTTGACGCCGTGGCTCAGCTCGAGATGAAAGTCGAGGCAGCGCTGGCCATTGCCGTCCATCGGACGGAGCCGGACCTCCATCACCGTCTCGGCGATCGGGCCCGTATACCGGTAGCGGGTGCTGTGCACGATCTCGAGCTTCACTGCTGCGGCATCCCGTGACCTTCTTCGCCCGTGACGGCGGCCGGCACCTTGCTCGGATGGAAGTATGTCTCGCGCAGAGCCACCTCGAGCTGCCGCAGCAGAGTGCGACATTCCGAGTCGAAGTCGAGCGGGTGCTCGCCGATCGATTCGGTGTTGGCGTGCTGGAATAGGCTGTCGAGACGGATGAGCAGCCGCAGCGGCCTGGAGCGCCGCGACTTGCCCTCGATCCTCGCCACCGCCTCGAGCGCCGTGTTGGTCGAGAATCGCGCCGAGCGCGGCAGCGACCTGTCAAGCAGTAGGCATTCGATCACTCGGTCTGGAGTCACTCCGCCCGAGTAGCGCGACTGGTACGACTCGAACGCGAAGCATGACTTCAGCACCGCAGTCCATTCGAGCGCGTCTTCAGGGCTGTCCGCCAGCTCGGCGGATTTCTGCGTCACGACATGGGTGACGTTGGCCGCACGCTCGATGAACTTGCCGAGCCGCACGAAGTCTCGCGCCTCATCGTGGAACATCGTGTCCTCGAGCAAGCCGTCGACCAGTCGAACGCTCATCTGCACGTCCATCAGGAACTGGTAGAGGTCGGGCTGCCAGACCGCCTCCTGGACGCGCCAATGCAGCGCGTTCACCTGCTCGTAGAGCTCGCTTGGCAGCGAGGGGCGCACCGCCTGCGCCGCGAGCCGGGCGGCGGCGATGCTCGCGCGGACCGACGGTCCCAGCGTGCCTGCGACCACCATCTCCACCGCCTGCTCGCGCTTCCCTGTGTCGCTGGCGTGCCAGCCGGCGAGCTCCATGAACCGCATCCAGAAATCCGACCCTGGTTCGTCCGTCCTGTCGAGGGAAAGCGAGACGTGCACGCCCAGGATTCGCGCCAGGTGGTCGGCGCGTTCGAGGTGTCGTCCGAGCAGCGTCAACGAGGTGGCGGCCCGGCTAAGCATCGCCGCCCTCGAAATTGTCGTCGGCGACGACCCAGGTGTCCCGGCTGCCGCCGCCCTGCGAGCTGTTGACGACAAGCGAGCCGGGCTTCAACGCGACGCGCGTCAGCCCGCCCGGTGTGACGTATTCGTCGGGGCCGGTGAGCACGAACGGCCGGAGGTCCTGGTGGCCGGGGCGAAAGCCGCCGCCGTCGAGCACCGGCTGGACCGATAGCGCGACCACCGGTTGGGCGATGAATGCGCGAGGCACGGCCGTGATGCGGCGGGCGAACTCCTCGCGCTCGTCTTCAGTGGAGGCGGGCCCGATGAGCATCCCGTAGCCACCCGAAGCGTCGACGGTCTTGACCACGAGCGTGGCGAGGTGCTCGAGCACGTACCGCCTGTCCGATTCCAACGCGCACAGGTATGTCTCGACGTTGGGCAGGATCGGGTCCTCGTCGAGGTAATAGCGGATCAGCTTCGGCACGAGCGAGTAGACGGCCTTGTCGTCGGCGACGCCATTGCCCAGCGCATTCGCGATGGCGACGTTGCCGGCGCGATATGCGTTGACCAGGCCCGCCACGCCGACGAGCGACTCCTGCCGCCCGAAAATCGGGTCGAGCCACTCGTCGTCGAGACGTCGATAGATCACATGAACCGGCCGCAAACCTCGTGTGGTCCGCATGAAGACGTGGTCGTCGTCGACGACCAAATCTGTACCTTCGACCAGCTCGACACCAATCTGCTTGGCGAGGTAGAGATGCTCGTAGTAGGCGGAGTTGTTGATGCCCGGCGTCAGGAGCACGACCGTCGGGTCGTCGATCCCAGCCGGCGCCAGCCAGCGGAGGTGGCGCAGCAGCTCATGGACGTAGCCCTCCACGGGCCGCACCGGGTAACCCGCGAAAAGGTCGGGCAGGACCCGCTTCATGACATACCGGTTGGCCAGCACGTACGAAGCTCCGGACGGCGTGCGGACGTTGTCCTCGAGGACGAAGAACTCGCCCTTCTCGTTCCGGACCAGGTCGATGCCGGCGATGTGGCAGTGGATGCCGTGCGGGACCGCCAGGCCTTCGACCTCGCGCATGTAAAGCGAGCTGCTGAGCACGATTTCAGGCGGGATCGCGCCCTGCTTGAGGATCAGCTTGCGGCCGTAAACATCGTCCAGGAACAGGTTCAGGGCGCGCAGGCGCTGTTTCAGGCCGGCTTCCAGGCGTCGCCACGTGCGGGCGTCGATGACCCGCGGGATGACGTCGAACGGAAACACCTTCTCGGTGCCCTGGGCGTCCGGGTAGACCGCGAAGGTGACCCCATGGTTGCGGAACATCTCCATCGCCAGGCCGGCCCGGCGCTGGAGCTCGTCCGGACCCAGCCGGTTCAGCTGCTCGTAGAGTCGACGGTAGGCGGGTCGCGGCTTTCCGGCGGCCGCAAGCATCTCGTCGTAGAAGCCGTTGAGCTGGTAGTTGGAATCGAGATTCACGAAACCCACCGCTATAGTGTCTGCGCCATCCCGCAACCTGAGAGAACGATCAATTTACGGGTCGGCTGCGAATTCAAATACGACGTGAGCGCCCCGACCGTCGCCACCGTCCAGGTCCGCCCGCGTTCGGATGCGCGCCACCAGCTCGTCACCGAGACCTGGTCGACCCAGCCGCCGGTCCCAGTCGACGAGTACGCCGACTTCTACGGCAACCCGGTCAAGCGCCTGCTGATGCCCGAAGGGCACCTCGTGTTGCGCTACGACGCAGTCGTCTCCGCGCCTGACGAACCGGATCCCGATGCCGCGTCCGCGCCGCAGCTCCCGATCGACGACATCCCCGGCGAGCTTCTCCACTTCACGCTCCCGAGCCGCTATTGCCTGTCCGACCAGCTGATGGGCATGGCCTGGGAGCTGTTCGGCCAGACCGACACCGGCGGAGCCCGGGTCCAGGCGGTCTGCGACTGGGTCCACGACAACATCAAGTTCGAGTACGGGACGAGCAATCCCCTCACGACGGCGGTCGACGTGCTCGAGCAGCGCAAGGGCGTCTGCCGCGACCTCACCCATCTTGCGATCACCTTCTGCCGGGCTTTGAACATCCCCGCGCGCTACGTCTTCGGGTACCTTCCCGACCTGTATGTCGAGCCGCCCGATTCGCCGATGGACTTTGCCGCATGGATGGAGGTGTACCTCGGCGACCGGTGGTGGACATTCGACCCCCGCAACAACGCGCGGCGGGTGGGAAGGGTGCTCATCGGCCGCGGGCGGGACGCGCTGGACGTCGCGATGGTGACCACTTTCGGCCCTGCATCGTTCAAGTCGATGGTGGTTTGGGCGGACAAGGCAGCGTGATGGCAAGCGAACCTTCCGCTGTCGACTGGGACACGACGCGGCGCGTGGCGTACCGCGTCCGCCAGTCGTTTCGCTACGAGTACTCGGAGCCGATCTTGGATCTCAGCCACCGGCTGATCGTCATTCCGCCCGAGAGGTTCGGCGACCAGCGCCGGCTGTGGCACGACGTGTCGATCGGGCTTCAGGGCACGGAGGTCGAGAGCCGCACCGACCGATACGGGAACATGGTCGTGAACGTCTTTGCGCCGCGGGTGAGCGACGCGATCGAGTTCGTCGCCGAGGTCACGGTGGAGCGGAGGGCGGCGCTTCCCAACCGCCTCGCGGACGGCTGGCGTGCCGACGGCTACCTACTGGAGCCCTCCCAACTGACCGCGGCCGACGACCGCATCCTCCGTGCGGCCGACGATCTGTTCGAGTCCGGGGAGGGGGGGCTGCCCCTGGCCGACCGCATCAATGACTGGGTCTACCAGTCGATGACCTATCGCTATGGCGTGACAGGAGTCCGGACGACCGCGGCGGAAGCCCTGGAGCTCGGCGCCGGTGTGTGCCAGGACTATGCGCACGTGATGCTCGCGGTCTGCCGAGCGTGCGGCCTCCCATCGCGATACGTCTCGGGCCATCTGCTCGGGCAGGGCGGCACGCACGCCTGGGTCGAGGTTGTGCTGCCGACCCACGACGGCACCGGAGATGCGATCGCGCACGCCTTCGATCCGACCCACGCGAGCCGCGGTGGGCTCGGCTACGTGAGCGTGGCCGTGGGCGCCGACTACTCGGACGTCGCGCCGACCTCCGGCAGCTACCGCTCCGGCGCCAAGGGCACGCTCACTGCGACCAAGCGGGTCTCGCTGGTCGAGGTGGAATAGCGGGCGTTCTTAGCGAAATCACATCCGGTCGCCTGTAAATCGACCGGATGGCGGATTCCCGAATCCTGGTGGTCGAGGACGATCCGCGGCTGGCCGCAACGCTTGACCGCGTGCTGAGCGCCGAGGGACATGACATCGAGGTGGCGCCCGACGGAAACGAAGCACTTCGGCGTGCCCGCGAGCATTCCTTCGACCTCGTCGTGCTCGACATAATGCTGCCCGGCCTGGACGGCATCTCGGTCTGCCGGAAGCTGCGCTCGACCGGCTCGGTGCCGATCCTCCTCCTCACCGCGCTGGGAGGGACGCAGGACCGGGTGCGCGGGCTCGACTCCGGCGCGGACGACTACCTGGTCAAGCCGTTTGCGTACGAGGAGCTGCTGGCACGCGTCCGCGCCTTGCTGCGGCGAGGGGCGCCTTCCGAGCACCTTCGCTTCGGCGACCTGCGCCTCGAGCCGGCGAGCCGCGCCGCGTGGCGCGGCGACCGGGAGATCGAGCTGACGGCGACCGAGTTCGACCTGCTGCAGCACTTCGTGCGCCATCCAAGACATGTGCTTTCGCGGGAACAGCTCATCGATGCGGTTTGGAAGGGCGACGCCGAGAGCGACAACGTGGTCGCGGTCTATGTCGGCTATCTGCGGCAGAAGCTGGGCGAGCCTCGCCTCCTGCACACGGTGAGGGGCGCGGGCTACGCGCTGCGCGAGTAGTTGCCCCTCCGCCTGCGGCTCGCCCTGTTCGGGGCCGCCGTGGTCGCGTTCGCGCTGCTCGTCTTCGGTCTGCTCCTCTACGCGCTGCTGGCCCGCGGCGTCTCCACGAACCAGGACGACCTCTTGCGCACGAGGGCGCGCCAGGCTGCGCTGACGGCGGGCGACGTCCAGACGCCTCAGCCGCAGATCGCGCCCGCCAACCTGGGCAGCAGCGGCGAGGTGTTCGTCGAAGTGATGACCCCTGACGGCAGCGTCGTGTACACGACGGGCGTGCTCAATGGGCTGCCTCCCTCGGCGCCGCCTTCGCTGCTCGATGCTGCGCGGCAGCACCAGGGGGCATTCACGACCCAGGGGTCGCTGCGGCTCTACGTCCTGCCCTATCCGAGCGGCTTTGTGATGGCCGGGCAGTCGACTCGCGTGCCACAGTCCAACCTCTCGGGCATCGTGGTCTTTCTCATCGTCTCGGCGATTCCTGCGCTGATCGCCGCCCTCATCGCGTCGTGGCTCGTCGCCGGCCGCGCTCTGGCGCCCCTCCGGGCGGTCGCGCAGCTCGCAGGCACGATCGGCGCCGCCGAGGACATCAGCCACATGCGGCTCCCTTCGGGGAGCAGCCGCGACGAGGTGGCACGGCTGACCCGAAGCTTCAACTCGATGCTCGACCGGCTGCAGGGCGCCTTCGAATCCCAGCGCCGTTTCGTCGCCGACGCATCGCACGAGCTGCGCACGCCCCTGACCACGATCCAGGGCAACGCGGGCTTGCTGGCGCGCGGACCGATGGTGAGCGAGCGGGTGCGCGACGCAGCCGCGACCGACATCGTCGCCGAGAGCGCGCGCATGTCGCGCCTCATCGACAGGATGCTCACCCTCGCGCGCGCCGACGCCGGACTGCGGCTGGAGCTTGCGCCCGTCAACCTGAAGTCGCTTACCGACGAGGTCGGCCGCCAGGCGGCGGCGCTGCATCCCGGGACGAAGCTCACCGTTGACGCCGTCGCCGCGACGGTCGACGGGGACGAGGATGCGCTGCGCCAGCTCGTGTGGATCCTCCTCGACAACGCTTTTCGCTACGCCCGCGGCGCCGTCGATTTGCGCCTGACCGTCGAGTCGGGATGGGCGCGCCTGGTGGTCGCCGACGACGGGCCGGGGGTTGACGAGCCGGAGCGAGAGCGGATCTTCGAGCGCTTTTACCGCGCCGAGCGGTCGCGCACCGGCAACCATTCCGGCCTGGGGCTGTCGATTGCGCGCTGGATCTCGGCCCAGCATGGCGGGCGCATTCTGGCCGGCGAGGCGGTCATTGGCGGCGCCGCTTTTCTAGTCGACCTTCCGCTCTTACGGAGTTCTTAAGCGCGCGGCCGACGATCGGGACGATGTTCTCGGTCAGCCCGGAGCACGCGATAGGCCTCGTCGCCGGTCTCCTCGCCATTCCGGTCGCGCTGCTGCTTCTGCCGCGGCAGAAAGCCTGGCGAGATGCGACCGCGACCGTCAAGGGGGCCGCGGTGCTGATGCTGGTCACCGCCGCGGTCCACCTCGCTCTCGTTGGTCACCACGTCGAGGGCGAGTCGCTCACGGCGGCCCTCTTTGTGGTCAACGGCGTTCTCTTCATCGCGCTGTCGTTTTCGGTCGGGTGGCGCCACTGGCGTCTTGCGTCGAGCGCGATGCTGGTTGCGACGATCCTCGGTTACCTGGTCTATGTCGTGGTCGGACTCGAAGGGCCCGACCAGGTCGGGCTTGCCACCAAGCTTGTCGAGCTGACCGCGCTGGGCCTGGTTCTCGTCCCGGTGCGCGGCGAGATGCAGGCATCCCATCGCTCGATCCGCTGGGCAGGTCTCGGCGCCGCCATGCCCCTGCTGCTGGTGACGACCAGCGCTTCGCTGTGGATCGTCGACCTCGTGCGGCCGGACGCGCGCCACGTCCACGCGGGCGCGCTTCTGCAGAGCACCAATGCGGTGGCGACGCAGCAGCAGTGGGACGCGGCGAACCAGCTGTATCGCGAGACGCAGGCCGCGATCGCGCCTTACGCCGACTGGCACCGGGCGTGGGCTGCCGGCTACCGGCCCGGCGGCTCGCAGACGATGCCCTCGACCCACTGGATGAACCAGCGCTTCGTCGACGCGGGCTACGTGATGGACCCGCAGCATCCACAGGGTCTCGTTTATGCGAACACCAGGCACGGCCCCATGCTCCTCGGCGCCATGTTTCAGATGAACCGCATCGGGGAGTTCGGGCCCGATCCGGGCGGTCCGGTCACCGCGTGGCACCAGCACGAAAACATCTGCTTCACGCCACTCGGTTTCGAGTTCAGCCTCATGACGCCGACAGCTACGTGTCCTTTGGGCGCGATCTCCATCAGCGCGCCGCCGATGCTCCACGTCTGGATCGTCGACAACCCGGGCGGTCCGTTCGCGATCGACTTCGACGAAAAGGTGCTCAAGAAGATTGATCAGAGCTGAGACGTCCAGCCGTCCGGAAGCGGCCTTCGTGCTGCTCCTCATGCAAAGCCTCTTCTGGCTCGTCGCCAGCCTCTCCGCCGCACCATTCGTCCTCGGCGGTGAGGTCTTCATGGCGGCCCTGGCTCTGGCGTCGCTCCTCCTTGCGCTCGCCACGCTGCTGATCGGGATCGGGATCCTGTGGCGCCGCCGTCGCGCGCGGGGCTTTGCGATCGCGCTAGAGGTCGTGTGCCTTCTCGGTTCGGCCCTGCTCCTTCTTCTGCCCATCGGCTCCAATGGCGGGCCGGTGTCCTTGCTGGTCAACGTCGCCCTGCCCATCGCTGTGATCGTGTTGCTGCGCAAGGACCCGAACGACTCGTTTTCTTAGAGGCGTGCTGTGGGGGATCGCAGACGCCGCAGGCTTCAGCCCGACGCGCGTGCCTTGAGCTGGCGCCGCTTGAGGGCGGCGTCCGCATCGTCGGTGGTGACGTAGCGCCGGCGGAAGTTTCGCAGCGCAAAACGGTCGCAGGCGGTTTCGGCCGACGACCCTTTGCCGAGAATCTCGTGAAGGTACCAGTGCATCCACTCGTGGCAGTAGAGGAATCGCAGCACGTCGCGGCGGCCGCGGAAATAGACGGTCTCGGATGCCCACGCGAAGCGCATCCCGCCTCCGCGCTTTCTCCGCGCGGCGTAGATGACCGGTTCTTTGAACGGCCGAAATGGAATCGGGACCTGGAGCACGATTCGGCGCTCCTCGAACTCGCAGCGGGCGGCCAGGTGGGGCGACCAGCGATAGCGCAGCGGCTTGATCACCACGTCGTAGTCGCAGCGGGGGAGGCCTTCGAGGGCCCGCTTCGCCTCGGCGGTGGTGTAGCCGGCGAGCTCGGAGCGGGTGCCCATGGGGGGATCAGGATAGGGGCTGGCGGCGGGCCTTACGGGTGGTTAAGAAGACTCCGGCCAGACACTGTCATCGCCCGTTCAAGGACCGCTTGGAACCCAGCCAGGGCCTTTGAAATCTCAAGGGGTCGGGACTCGGCGATGGGTATGCCGAACGCCTCGCACGTTGGGTTAGTGGGGGCGCTTGGCCAGCAATGGCCGAGCCTCCCACTCTTTTCCACCACGAACTCTCTGGCTCTAGATCGCGCGGGGCCGTTTGATCAACCAGGCGATCACGGAGCCCGTCGCGACACCGATCACGCCACCCACCGCGACATCGCTTGGAAAGTGGTGGCCCAGGTGCACGCGCGACAGCGCAACTCCGGATGCGAGCACGTACACAAGCGGCGAAACCCCCGGATAAAACGCCGCGATCGCCGTGGCCGCCGCGAAAGACGATGCGGCGTGGCCCGATGGAAATGACGCATCGGTGGTCCTGATCCCGACGACGAGCACGTCCCGTCCGACGTGTGGGCGGTGGCGCCGAAAGACTGGCTTGATCAAGCGCTGCACGAGGTAGGTCGTTCCGAGGGACGCGACCGAGGCCGCCAGGCCGGCCCTCCTGCCTCTCGGGCCACCGAGCCACGCGAGGGCCAGGCCGGCTCCCACCCAGCCCAGGCCTTCGCCCAGGTCGGAGAGGATCGTGACGTATCGGTCGCCGACCGGCGAGTGAGGCAGCCCATGGAGAATTCGGTACAGGCGCCGGTCGACGGTCTCCGGAAGCAGCCGCGGCGGCTCGATCGTCGGCGTGTGCATCTCTAGGAAACGCTCACCACTGGTAAGACTGCGCAAGTAGAGCATCTGAACCCCGGCGCGTACGCACGAATCCCGGCCGCGTTCCACAATGGGAGCACCAGTGCAAGCGCCCGAAAAGACGGCCGCCCGCGACGACGGCATGAACTCCCGCCGGCTGATCGCCTCGGTGGTCAGCGATGTGCAGCAGCTGGTGACTCTGGAGGTCGCGCTCGCGAGGCAAGAGCTGAAAGAGCTCGCGGCTCGGAACGCGACCGCCGGCGCGATGATGACGTTCGGCGCCCTGCTGCTTCTGCTCGCCGTCTTCGTCGTGGCGCCGGCGCTGGTGGTGTTCCTCGTCCCCTGGCACTGGCAGGCAGCCGCGGTCTGGCTCGCCTCATACCTCGTGATCGGGCTGGTCCTGGTCCTCCTCGGCAAGTCGCGCCTTCGGCTGCGTCTTCCTCCGCGGACCATGGCAACCTTGAAGGAGGGCAAGGAATGGGCGCTTCGGCGCGTGAGATCGAACGCCAGATAAGGGAGACGCGCGACCGCATCGACGCCAACCTCCGCAGGCTCGAGAGCCGCGCCGCGTCAAGCGCGACGCGCTACGGCCTCATCGGCGCGGCGGTGGTCGCGGCGCTGGCGGTGGGCGGCGCGGTGTTTCTCATCTACAGACGGAGAGCTCCCGGCCGAGCGAGGCGGCCGGAGCGGGGCACTCTCGGCAGGATCGTTCGCCAGGTCGCGCCCGCACTGGCCGCCGCCGCGTCGACGGCACTGGTCCGAAGGCTCTCGCGGCTTTCCAGACCAACCCATGAAACGGCGCGCTGAGAAGCTGATCCGGCGCGCGCAGCGCACCACTCCAATCCGCGTGCTGGTCGCATACGGCGGAAGCCGCGCGAGCAACTACGCGCTTGCGCTCGCCTTCGCGGGATTCATGTCGATGTTCCCGATCATGCTCGGTGCACTCTCGATCATCGGCCTCGCGATCCGGAACCCAGGCGCCGAGGCCGACATCCAGCGGCTGGTGCTGCAGGTCTTCCCCGGCAGCGCGCAGCCAGAGCTCCAGAAGGCCCTCCTCGGGGTGAAGCAATCGGCGGGTTGGCTCGGGGTCGTGTCGCTCGCCGGGCTCATCTGGAGCGCGAGCAACATATACGCCACGCTCGAGTTCGCCCTGACCCAGATCTTAGGCACGAAGCACCGGAACATGCTTCGGCAGAGGGGGATGGGCCTGGTGATGATGGTGTTCCTCGTCGCCGCCATAGTGCTCACGGTTGCGGTCAACGCCGTCGCGGCCTTCCTGCCGTACGCATGGGTGACCGGCTTTCTGGCCGGCGCCGCGATCATGGTCGCGCTCCTGATTGCTCTGTACCACTTTGTGCCCAACCCCAGGATTCCCGTCCGGGACGTCCTCCCCGGAGCACTGCTGGCGGGGGTGCTGATCGAGGTGCTCTCGCTTGCCTTTCCCCTGTACGCCCGAGTGGCGGGTGAGTTCAACACCTACGGCGCCCAGTTCGCTCTGTTCTTTCTCCTGGCCACCTGGTTCTACTTCCTGAGCCAGCTCGTCCTCCTTGGCGCGGTTTACATCCGCTTTCGTCGCACCGCCGGCGCACCGGAGTTGGCCGACGCCGCCGGGAAGGGAGCTCGAACCAAGCTCGAACTGAGCGACAGGTAGACGCCGGGGCCTCCCGCGTTACCGAATCGAGCGGCCCAAGCGGTGACCGTGGAGTAAGCGTGGGTCGCAGATCAAAAGGAGGTTTCGACGTTTGGGGACTCTGCTTTTCATCCTGCTCGTAATCCTGGTCCTGGCCGTGCTCCTCGGAGCAGGCGGGTACAGCGTCCAGCGCTACTGGAGCCCGGCGGGCTCTGAGGTCGTCGAGACAAGCGACACCAGCGCAGGAGCAGGCGCGGGGGTGGCGGCAGCGATTCTTGCTTTGCTGGTGTTGATGCTTCTGTTCTTCGGTTTCACCCAGTGGAACTGGTTTGGCGCCCGGACCGTGGTGCCGACGACAACGAACAACCCGTCGATCGCGTCGCCCAGCGGCGGGACAGTCAGCGGCTCGCCCAGCGCGCAGCCGTCTCCATCGACGAAGTAGTTTCCGGGTAAGGAGGCATCTCGGTTCAAGGAGGTCCTGAAATGGCCCGAATCTCGAGACGCTCGAGCGTGCTCAGCACCCAGAAGCGAAACCGGATGCGAGCGACCACGTTCGCCTTTCCGAAAGAGCGCAAGGAGCCCTTGAACGACGCGGGTCATGTCCGCAACGCCGTGGCTCGGTTCGACCAGGTCCAGGACGTCACCGACAAGGAACGCGACGCCGCATGGCGCCGCATCCGGGCCGCAGCCCGCAAGTATGGAGTCGAGATCCGCGTGCGTGGCTGGAGGCAGCTCATGAAGGAAGGCAAGGCCGGCCGGGCACGCGGTCGCTCTCGCTAGCAAAGATGAGCGGGAGGTCAGCGCCTCCCGCTCATTAACCTTTCCCACCGTTGATGCGTGGTCTCCTGCTGTGGTGCGCGCAGAACCGGTGGCTGGCGTCTCACGTGCCGCGCTGGGGCTTTGCCAGGCGCGCGGTCAAGCGCTTCCTTCCCGGTGAAGGTTTCGACTCCGCGCTGAAGGCTGCGGTCGAGTTCAGGTCCAAGGGCATCGGGGCGCTTTTCACTCAGCTCGGTGAGAACGTCACCGACCTGGCCGAGGCCAACGCCGTCGTCGAGCACTACGAGCAGGTCCTGGCGGCGGCGGCCGGGGTCCACGCCGAGATCTCGGTCAAGCCGACTCAGCTGGGCCTCGACATCGACGCCGCCGCCGCCTACGCCAACCTGCAGCGACTCGCGCGCGCGGCGCGGCTCGCAAAGAGCTTCCTGTGGGTCGACATGGAGGGCAGCGCCTACACCAACCGCACGATCGACATGTATCGCCGGCTCCGGCAGGAGGAGCCACACGTCGGGATCGCGCTCCAGGCCTACCTTCACCGCACGGTTGCCGATGTCGCTTCCCTCATGCCGCTCAGGCCGGCCATCCGGCTCGTCAAGGGCGCCTACGCCGAATCGCCACAGGTCGCCTTCCCGGTCAAGCGCGAGGTCGATTCGAACTACCTGGCGCTCTGCGTGTTCATGCTTCCCGAGGTCAAGCGGCGGAGGCTGCGCCTGGTGTGCGCGACGCACGACGTCGAGCTGATCGCGAGGATCTGGCGCTTTGCGCAGGCGATGGAGATGGAGCGCTCTCAGGTCGAGGTCGCGATGCTTTACGGGATTCGGACCGACCAGCAGCTGCGACTGGCCCGTGAGGGTTTCGACGTCAGGGATCTCATCTCGTGGGGCGACGCGTGGTACGCGTGGTACCTGCGCCGCCTGGCGGAACGCCCCGCCAACGTGTGGTTCGTGGCGAGGCAGATGCTGCCTTATTACGCGCAGGGGGCGGCCGGGCAAAGCCCGGCCGCCAAGGCTCGTGCCTTACGGAACGGTCGGGACCTGCCCGGCGTTCTCCTGCGCCTCGCGAGCCGCGCTTTCAGTGGCCTCGTGCGCGGGGTCCTCGTTGGGCACGAACTTGCCCGGTGCGCTCGATGAGCCGCCCGAGCTCGAGGGACTGGGCGACGGCGTGGCCGCCGCGGCGGTGAGCGTTGTGGCGCCGTACACGATCGCACCCGCAACACCTCCCGCGAGCATGGATCCGGCGATCGCGGCCGCCGCGATCGTCTTGCGAACACCTATCACTGTCTTTAGCCTCCTGTTCTGGAATCGCCCGACGTGAGCGTCGCGACCTAGACTGACGGCGGTCGCTCAGCGCGCCTTGGGAAGAGGCTGTGAGTTGGCCGAGTCAGTGATCCGCCCGTCAGGAGAGTTCGTAGGGGTTGATATGAGCTTCAGCATCGAGCGCTACAAGGAAGAGTCGAGGAAGGTCGACGTGACCGGTGTCGCGTGGGAAGAGGTGACGGCACACCCGCTGTCCAAAGGTGACCTTTTTTGCCTGCACTACATGATGGACATCGAGAACCACGTCCCCCTGTACCTCTCTCACCTTCTCGTCACAAGGGCCTGCATGGATCCGATCCTCACCGCCTTCCTGGCGTGCTGGAACTACGAGGAGCTGTGGCACGGCGAGAATCTCGGCAAGCTCCTCAACCTGTACGGCATCGAGTTCGATGCCCAGGAGCGCATCGCCAACGTGCGGGCGAACCTCGGTTTTCAGAACAGCGTGAGCATCATCTCCACGATGGCGGGCTCATGGATGCTCAAGGATTTCTCGGCCGTCTATCTAACGATCGGGGCGATCAACGAGCTTTCGACGCTGACCGGCTACGCGGCTTTGATTCGCAAATCTGGGCATCCGGTCCTGAAGGATCTACTGGGCCGGATCATCAAGGACGAACGGCGCCACTACGCCTTCTACTTCAACTCGGCGAAGGAGTGGCTGAGCGGGAACGAGCGCGCCCAGAAGGTGGACCGCTGGATGCTGAACCGGGTCTGGGTTCCGGTCGGACAAGGCGTGAAGAACCAGGAGGAGGTCGACGCCCTCGCCATGTACCTGTTCGATGACGAGCAGGGCGAAGAAGAGCTGCTGGACCTCGACGCGAAGATCGGCAAGCTGCCGGGTCTGGCAGGCATCAAGCTGATGTCCAAGGCGCTGTACGCCGCGCGTGAGCGCGTCAAGCGCAACCCGCAGTGGGCCTCGCGGTTGATCGAGAACGAGGAGTGGGCGATCAAGCCGCCGAAGAGGTCGCCGATCGGGGAGCTCACCGGCCGCCACACGGCGACACCACAGGAGACCGGCACGTCGTAGCTGAGGGCGGCGACCAGGGCCCTGAGGCCGGTCTTGCCGCGGAGCTGGCGGCCGGCAATGATGAGGCGCTCGCCGAGCTTTACGACCGATACGGCGGCCTCGCGTATGGGGTCGCGCTGCGCGTGCTGGGTGATCCGGGCCGAGCCGAAGACGCAGTCCAGGACGCGTTCATGAATCTCTGGACCCGGGCGTCCAGCTTCGACCCGCAGCGGGGATCACTGCGGGCGTGGTTGCTGGCATCGGTCAGGAATCGCTCCATCGATTACCTTCGCGGCCGCGGAGCTCACGAGCGGGCGGAGCGTTCGCTCGAGCCCGAAGCGGCCTACGCACTGTCGGGGTCCGACCCGTGGCGCGAGGTCGCCCTCTCCATCGAGCGCGGCGCGGTCCGCGACGCGATGCAGAGCCTGCCCATGGAGCAGCGCCAGGTCATCGAGCTCGTCTACTTCGGCGGGTACTCACATGCCGAGATCGCGGACATGACGCGCGTTCCGCTCGGAACGGTCAAGGGGCGAATGCGCCTGGGCCTCGAGAAGATGAGCTCGTTCTTGCGCGGCCGCGGGGTGGTCGATGTCTGACCACGAAGAGCTCGAGAGCTCGGTCGCGGCGTGGGTGCTCGGCGCCCTCGATCCCGGTGAGGCCGAGACGATGCGCGCCCACGTCGAAGGCTGCGCGACCTGCCGGGCGGTCGCGGATCGCCTTCGTCGGGTAGTCGGTGCGCTTCCCCTTGCAGTCGACGAGACGATCCCGCCCGCTCGCCTACGGAACCGTGTGCTTGCCGCGGCGGCAGCGTCACGCCCCGCCGCCGCGCCGGCACCGTCCAGGATCCGGCCGCGTCAACGTCCGCAGCCGCGCCGGGCGGCGGTCGCGTCGATTGCCCGGCGCATGCCCGCGTACGCGCTGGCGGCCGTCGCCCTCGTCGCGCTGCTGGTCGGGGTGCTCATCGGTCAGACCGCGCTTCGCGCGCCGCAGCCACCGGCGGGCCAGGTCGCGCGCTTCACCCTCACCGGCCACCAGGACCTGGCCGGGGCGCAGGCGACGGTGACCGACCTCCGTTCCGACGGCGTTGCCCTGGTCGACTTCCGAGGTCTTCCGCCACCGGGCGAGGGACGCGTCTACGAGATCTGGCTGATCCCCGCCGGCGGCACCCCGGTGCCGGCCGCCGTGTTCGTTCCCGACACGAACGGCTCGAAGGTGGTGCTGGTCAGCAGGTCGCTGGCCGGATACGCGGTGATGGCGGTCACCAACGAGGCAGGGCCGGACGGCGCTCAGGCCCCGACCCAGCAGCCTCAGCTGTTCGGTAACGTGGCGTAGGCAAAAGAGAACCGGCGGCGAAGTCTCGCCGCCGGCCCTCAGGACCGTACTGAGTTATGAGAGCTCGTTTCAGTTCTTGCCCGGGACGACGGGCATGCCCTCCGCGGGCTGGTCCATCAGGTCGGGCTTCTCGAGCTCCTCGTCGCCTCGCTCCTCGAGAGTGTGCTCACGCTCGATGTGAGCCTTCAGCTCCTCTGAGTTGGCGACCTCTGCGTCGCAGATTTCGCACTTCACAGCTTTTCCCTCCATCACGAGGTTTGACGCGCTCGAACCTTGCGGCCCCAGCGCCTCACCAAACAAAACGCCCAGCTATTCGCCACTAACCGGCCCCGAATTCGTTTTGTATTCGGAGGGAGATCCCATCTGGAACCAGGAGGAGGTCTTGAGATGAGCACGTTCATAGACGACGTCGGCAGGGGGCCATGGGGCCAGGTCAAGGCCGGGCGGCAGGCAATCGAACATACGCTCGGCGAGATCCCGGAGATGGACGTGCGCCAGATGCCGCCGGCCGCCTTCGTCGTCGGCGCGGTCGTGGTCAGCGCCATGGCGGTCGGCGTCGCCTGGATGCTCTACCGCAGGCGCCGGCCGCGGCCCATCGTGGAGCGCCTCCAGGGCGCGATTCCGGGCGGTGTCAAGGACCTGCCGGGCGAGATTCGGGACCAGATCCGGCGCGTCCTCTAGCCCGTGCTCACGCGGCGCTGACGGGGTCCGCTCGTCACGCCGCCTGCTTTGTGTCGCGGGCGCGCTGACGCTTCTCGCGCAGCGTCTCCTGCATCTCCGCGGCGTCCAGGCGATCCCACAGCCGCCAGTCGGCCTCTGATCGCCACACCTGGTCGAGGAGCGCCTCGAGCTGGCTGTGCAGGTCGGGCGCGTCGGATTTCGTTCGGAACCTCACCTTCTTTCTCCTGCTGAAAAAACGCCCATACAGCCTTTTCGCTACTACCACCATTGAACGGTTCTTGGATTCCACGGATGGTCTAGCCCCCTACCCACGCGGGCGCCGACGTCGAGTCGAGCCCGAGGTCGGTCGTGAGGTTGCGGACCGAGGCGGAACCGGTCGGGTTGACCGTCCAGAGCTGGAAGTAGCCGCCCGGCCTCGACGGCGCGAGAAACGCGATGGTCTTCCCGTCGGGGGAGAAGACCGGTGAAGCCAAGAGCTGGTCGCTGACTCGCGTCGCAGGTGGCCCGAGCGCAGCCGTCGCGGCGTCGAACGCGGCAACGTCCAGGTCAGCGGACTGATTCGAGCCCTTGCCGCAGACCATGGCGATCAGCTTTTCGTCGGGCGAGAGCGCCGGTTGCGCGCAGCCCGCCTCAGGCGGGGTCAGCGCCTGGCCCGCGCTGCCCGGCCGTCTCTGGAGCCAGATCTGGGAGTGAACCTGGAACGAGTCCTCGATGGAGTAGCGCGTGTAGATCAGCCCGCCGTCCTTCAGTGGCACCGGGTTGACATCGCCGCCCGTGTAGTCGTTGGGCACGGTCCACTGGACCGATCCTCGAGCCCCTTGATTCGCCGGGCTCGCAAAGATCGCGAGGTCGACCTGGTAGGTGTTGAATCGGCTCTTCGGGTCGTAGTCATAGAACAGGGTCGCGCCGTCGCGGCTGAACCGCGGATAGAAGGACCAGTGGCTGCTCTCGGCCGGGCCCGGCGTGTAGTTGTGCGTGAGCTGTGCGATCCGTTTGCCCGTGGTCGTGAGCAGGAAGAGGTCGGAGTAGCTGGTGCTCCGCCGCACGGCCGCGAGCCCGGAGCCGTCAGGCGCGATCGCCGGTTGCATCCATCCATCCGCAGATGTGACCTGGGTGAAGGAGCCACGCTGAAAGCGAAATATCGCTCCGCCCTGGACCAGGTACATCGTGCCGGGCAGCGGTGGCGCGGAGACCTCGTTCGGCCGGTGCACCAGGTTCCTGTTGGATCTAATCAGACCGGCCGCGTGATAGACGCCCACGCCGAAGGCGAGCATCAAGACGGCAAGGCCGGTTGCGATCGTCCAGCGCATCAGGGAAATGTCTTGTGGACGAGGGGGAGGATCTGGTTCCAGTCAGCAAACACCACGTCCTGGCCGGCAGCGAATCCCTCCGACGTATACGGCGGCACGAGCACGATCCGCTGGATGTTCGAGCCATCGAAATTGTTGGCGATCGAAAGCAGCGCCCGCAGCCTGTCGATGTCGATGCTGGTCTTGATCTCACCGTTGAAGGCGCTGGCCAGCGCGGGCAGGTCGGCCATGTTGACGTGCGCCGTCTCCGCTTTGATCGCGAGGAGCAGCTGCTGCTGGCGCTCGGACCGCGCAAAGTCACCGCGCGCATCGCCATGTCGCGAGCGCACGTATTGGAGGGCGTGCACTCCGTCCATATGGGTTGCACCCGGGAGCACCGCAACGCGGTAGTAGTCATATGGATTGCCGGTGCCGTCGAGGTCCGCCGGATAGAAGTCGTCCATGACCGGATTGGTAACCTGGAGGTTGACTCCACCTAGCTTGTTGATCAGATTCACCAGGCCGTTGAGGCCTATCCACACGTAGTCGTCGATATGCACTTTGAAGTTGCTCTCGACGGCGGCGATAGAGGCCGGGGCGCCTCCGATCTGATACGCGGTGCTGATCTTTCCGTAGCCCGCGTTCGGAATCGGCACCCAGAGGTCGCGCGGGACCGAAAGCATGGCCGCCCGCCTGGCCTGCGGATCAACTCGAAGCAAGATCATCGATTGCGTGTTGAGCCGCCCAGGGACGAACTTGGAATCGTCATCGGATCCGAGGAGCAGCACGGTGAACGGCTGGGTGGGGGCCGGGATCGGGTTCAGGTTCGGCAGGCCGGGACCACCGGCGCTCGAGTTCGCTGCGGTTTGAAAGACGGGCAGGAAATAAGCGCCCAGCCCGCCGAGGCCGGCCACAGCAAAGCCAAGCGCAACGATCCAGATCCGTGGCATGTGAGCGTCGGAGCCTCCACCCCAGCAACGCTTGAAGCAAGCCAAAAACCCGTGGCCGGCAACGGCTGCGCGTTGCTCCGGCGATGAAAAACCTGCTGGTCATGGTTCTGGCCGCGCTCGCGCTCGGCAGCGAAGTGTGGCCGCCGGCCACCCCGCCGCCGCCGCTCGCAGGATTCAGCTTCAGCCCGCTGATCTCCGAGTACGGGGAACGCGATCCCGCCGCCGATCTGGAAATGCTGCTCGACGCGACACAACCGGACCTCGTCCGGCTGCCGATTTACTGGTCGATGGTGCAGCCGGCGCCAGATCGGCTCGACTTCACCTCAGTCGACAGGCTGTTGCAAGTGGTCGCCTACCACAATCTGCGAGCCACGCATCAAACACGTGTCGTGCTGACGGTCGGCGCGCGCAACTTCCTCTATCCGGAGCTGCACTCGCCGGACTGGGCCGGACCGCGAGAGCAGCCCTACCTGGGCCGGGTGATGGCTGGCCGCGCGTACCGCACCTATTTCGAAACGAGCATCACGCGCTACCGGGACTCGCCGCTGCTGTACGCGTGGCAGGTCGAGAACGAGCCGCTCGATTACGTGACCAACGAAATCACGGGCGACGACCGCATCAGCACCGATCAGCTTGCGTGGGAGGTCGGAGCGGTGCACCGTCTCGACCCTGCGCACAAAGCCGCGATCACCACCTACGACGGCCTCAACACGACGATCGACATGCTCCAGATCTGGGCTCCCGCGCTGCTGACGCCATTCGGTCCGACGGGTCATCCCGAGGGCGCGATGCACGCGGGGGACGCGCTGGGCCTCGACATGTATCTCGACGGGCCGAACATCCCGTATCGGCACGTGACCAGCATCAGCCTGCGGGCGCAATGGAAGCAGCAATCGATCGCGTTCTGGGCCGACCGCGCGCACGGCCGGGATAAAGACGTCTGGCTCGCCGAGATGCAGGCTCACCCGTGGTCAGACAGCGGCACGTTCACACCGGAGGACATGATCGCAAGCGCCGTCAACTACAGACAGGAGGACCTGGACGTGGTGCTGCTCTGGGGAGTCGACACCTGGCTGCAGGACCCCGCGTGGCTGGCGGCGGCCGGCGAGGCCATCGACGTCCTGCAGTCGTAGCGGCTACGCAGCCAGGATCTGGTGGTGGTTGCGCGCGGCGATCGAGTATGTGCCCGCTGACGTGCTGACTCTCATATCGACGACGTAGTCCCCTGAGCTCGTCAGCGACGAGCCGTACTTTCCGCTCGTGCACGCGCTCTGAATCGTGGCGCTGATCGTGGCGGTCGACCCCGCCGCCACGGTGGTGGGGTCAAATTTCACGGTTCCGGCGTCGTAGTGGTCGCCGACCGCCTCGAGCCAGCTGCCCTTGACCGCGGCAAGCTTCATCTCGGCCGTTATGGAGTCGATGGTCACCGCGTGCGCCGTGCCGTTGTGGGCCACGATCGAGGCGCGGAGGTCATACGGGGCATTGTTCGCGCCGCCTGGACACCAGTAGGTCGGGTCGACGGAGGCGCCGGTCACCGAGAAGGTGGGCTGCGAGGACGAGCACGCGGCCGCGAGCAGGGCTGCGGCAACACAGGCCAGGAGCATCCGCATAGGCGGGGATCATATGACGCCGGATTCGATCTTTCGCGCCGCCTTTCCTTTTAATGTGTGGTGCGACAGCGATGGGACATCTCGACTCGCAGAGGTCGCTCCCGACATTGGGACCCGACAGGCTCGGCCTCAGCCCGATGGCAAGGAAGCTCCGCCTGGCGCCCGAGCATCGCGTGGCGGTGCTGAACGCGCCGGACGGCTACGTCGACCAGCTTCGTCCGGGGCCCTCCGCGATCGAGACCGAGGTGGGGCAAAGCGAGCCCTACGACGTCGTGCTGCTCTTCGTCAAGGACGTCGACGAACTGCGTCGCCTCGGGCCGACCGCAATCCGGGCGGCGAAAGCCAACGGCCTTCTGTGGATCACCTACCCGAAAGGCGGCAAGACGCGTGGCGTCACCGACTTGCCCGCGACCCCGTGGTGGGTGCGGCGCGACGTGCTGGGCGAGATCACGTCGGAGAAAGGCTTGAAGCCGGTGGCGTTCGTCGCGATCGACGACAACTGGACCGCGCTCCGCTTCAAACGGGTGTAGCGGCAAAGACGCGCATCCTCGCGGTCGGCGATGAGATCGACGAGTCGCTCTACGGCGACCGGCTCCCGGCGATCCGGCCCGACATCGTCCTTTCCTGCGGCGACCTGCCCTTCGACTATCTCGAGTACCTGGTCAGCCGTCTTGACGTCCCCCTTCTGTACGTACCCGGCAACCACGACCAGAGCCTGGTCGCCCCGGACATGACCTGGATGCCGCTGCGCTCGGAGCTTCCTCCCCTCCCCGGGCCGCAGGGCTGCATCAACATCGACGGCCGGGTGGAGGAGATTCGGGGGCTGCGCATCGCCGGTCTTGGTGGGAGCGTGCGCTACAAGGAAGGTCCCAACCAGTACTCGCAAGGGCAGATGAGCCGGCGCGCCTTGAAGCTGGAGCTGCGCCTACGTTTGAAACGCGTCCGCGCCGGGCGCAGGCTCGACATTCTCGTCACTCACGCGCCGCCCTTCGGGCTGGCCGACGCGAAGGATGCGGCGCATGTCGGGTTTGCGGGCGTGCTGCGTCTGCTTCAAGCCTTCCACCCGTTGCTGGCCGTGCACGGGCACGTCCATCCCTTCGGCAGGACGATCCCGGAGCGGAAATTCAAGTCGACCCGCGTCATCAACGTGGTTCCGTCCCGCCTGATCGACCTCTAGAGCTCCAGGCGAAGCCCCGCGCCCGACTCGCGCGCGCGGTCGTAGACAAGACGTGCGGTCGCCGCGTCCTCGACGGCGTGGCCCGTCGACTTGTAGAGCGTGACCTCGTCGTCGCTGACCCGCCCCGGCTTCGTGCCGGCGAGGACCTCGCCGACCTCGGTCACCGTGTCCGGGTCCAGCCCCTGCAGCTCGTGCGCACCCGCGGGCGGCGGGTTGGTGACGGCGCCGCGCCACTCGACGAAGACCCTGCTCGCGGCTACCGTCGCGGCATCCAGCTCGGGCCCAAACGTGCCGCCGACCGAGCTGAGGTGAGCGCCCGGCTTCAGCCAGCCCCCCTGCACGACGGGCTGGCGCGCGTCGGTGCAGCACGCGACCACGTCAGCGCCGCGCACGGCTTCTTCGAACGACCCGACAGCACGAGCGCGCGGATCCCGGGCCGCCAGGTCTCTCGCCCGGTCCGAGTTCCGCGACGCGACGCGGATCTCCTTGAAGTCGCGGACACGCGGGAAAGTCTGGAGGTGCGACCACCCCTGGACGCCGGCACCCAGGATCGCAAGCACCGCGGCGTCATGACGCGCCAGGACCCGCGCGGCGACCGCGGCCGTGCCTCCCGTTCGAATGGCAGTGATGTAGGTGCCGTCCATCAGCGCCTGCGGCGCGCCTGTGTTCTCGTCGAAGAGCGCGATCAAGGCCTGGTGGGAGGGGAGGCCGTGCTCCTCGTTGCCGGGGAAGACCGAGACGAGCTTGGTTTCGAGCGCGACGCCGGGGACGTGGCCGGGCATCACGCCCAGAAGACCGCCGTCAAGGCGCACCGCGGTGCGCGGCGGCACCGATGCCTTCCCAGACGAGAAGATCACCAGCGCGGCCGCAAGCGCGTCGAGCATCGCGTCGACGTCGAGAAGGCGCTCGACGTCAGAACGGCTCAGGTACAGAAGCTCGCCCACCGACCGCGATCATATCTTCGAGTGAAAGATCTCCTCCGCAACGGAAAGCTGTTGACGCTCATGCTGGGTCACTTCACGGTCGACAGCTACGTCGGTGTGATTCCGATCCTCTACCCGATCCTGATCGGCCGCTTCCACCTCAACCTGGCCACGGTCGGGCTCATCAGCCTCGCGTACGGCGGCACCGCGGCCATCTCGCAGCCGTTGTTCGGGCTGCTCGCGGACCGCTTCGGCACGCGCTTGACCGGGCTAGCGCTGGTCTGGACCGCAATCACGTTCTCGGCAGTCGGATTCGTCGACAGCTTTCCCCTGCTCGTCGCGCTCGCCCTCGCGTCGGGCGTGGGATCGGGGGCGTTTCATCCGCTGGGAGCGCTCGATGTTCGTGGCCTCCTGCAGGCATGGCGGCGCAGCTTCGGCATGTCCGTCTACGTCACCGCGGGCACCGTCGGCGTCGCCGCGGGTCCACTCATCGGAATCCTCGTGTTCGGAGTGTTCGGCATCCACGGCACCGGCCTGCTCGTGGTTCCAGGACTCGTCACGGGCGGCTACCTCTTGTGGCGGATGCGAGGTCTGCCTCGCGCGGGGCCGGGTGCTGTCCGACAGGCGGGGTTGGGCGCCCAGTCGGTGCCGGTGTTCGGCCTCGCGGTGGTGATCGCGGTGATGATGTCCCGCAGCTGGACCGTCAACGTGTTCCAGGCGTTCACGCCGACCTGGTACAGGGAGCTGGGCTACGGACCGGCGTTCTACGGACCGCTGGCCACGACCCTGGTGCTGGCGAGCGCGGTGGGGACGGTCGGGTGCGGCTCGCTGGCCGACCGCTACGGGCGGCGCATCGTCATCCTCGCCACCCTCGTGTTGACGGTGCCGGCCATCCTGCTTTTCACGATGTTCCCCGGGCCCTGGGCTTTCGCCAGCGGCGTCCTGATCGGCTTTCTCGCCGCCTCCACAGCGCCCCTTCTGCTGCTCATGGCGCAGCAGCTCATGGCGTCGCGTGCCGGCCTTGCATCCGGGCTTGTCATGGGGCTTGGCTTCGTCACAGGCGCGATCGGCGTGCCGATCAACGGAGCGATCGCGGATGCAATCGGCCTCCAGCGGTCGCTGATGACGCACGTGATCCTGGTGATCATCACCGTCGGCATCGCGTGGTTCCTCCCCCGCGAGGACGAGGTCGAGCGCTACGCCGTCGCGTACACGCCCGCGTCTTAGCATGCGACCGGTGCTGAATCGGAGCGTTTACGACCTGGCCGGAGGTGAGCCAACCTTCAGGTTGTTGGTGAAGCGCTTCTATGCAGGCGTCGCCGATGATCCGATCCTGCGTGCCGTCTATCCCGACGAGGACCTCTCAGGTGCGACGGAGCGTCTGACGCTGTTCCTGATCCAGTACTGGGGCGGACCGGCGACGTACAGCGAGCAGCGCGGCCACCCGCGCCTTCGCATGCGTCACCAGCCGTTCGCCATCGGCCGGCCGGAGCGCGACGCCTGGCTGGGGCACATGACCGCGGCGGTGGAATCGCTCGACCTTGCGCCTGCGGTGCGCAAGGCATTTCTCGATTACTTCGAGACCGCCTCGACCGCGATGATCAACCAGCCTGCTTAGTGGGTTCGGGCTGGACCAGGTCTTTCGCCACCACCGGCGCATCCTCGAGGTCGACCGCGCCGTTGCCGCTCGCCTTCGCGCGACGAAGGGCGGCCCGCAGCCTGGGGATCTCGTCGCGAAGCGGTTTCTCGACCCAGTCGAACGAGATGACCCGCTCGTTGACCTCCCAGAACAGTCCGTTCTGCATCGCCTCCATGCGGCCGAGCGCGGCGTCGACGAAGTCCGGCGGCGCGGCCGCGATGCCTTCGACGAGGACGTGCGTGATGTCCTTCTCGTCCGCGGCCATCGCCCAGCACGTGAGCTTGGCGACGCCTTTGAAAAGCCCGTTGAGGCCGATGGGGCGCGCGTTGGGAATGAGGTCGAGAAGGTTGCGGACCATGAGCTGGGCCAGGCGGAAGGAAACTTGTGGGTCGCGGACACGAGCCTCGATCGCCAGGTCGGCGACGTCCTCGGCCGCAGCCCCGAAGATCGCGGGCATGCCCGCCTCGTCGAAGTGCCGGCCGTAGCGCAGCAGGTGCGCGGCCGCCTCCACCGCCAGGTCGCGCCGCCATTCGAGCGCGCCGATCGCAAAGCGGCGGTACTCGTTCATGATCGCGGACGCAAATGTCGGCGCGGAGCGGTTGATGGACGTGCGCAGGTAGGTGTTGAAGAAGCGGAGACAGAGCTCCGCGACCTCGGGGTCGCCGGCCTCGATGGCCGCCAGCCCGATGCTGCGCGTCGCCACCGCGATGGCGTGCACCGCCTCCTTGCGGTGGATCGGGGTCAGCCCCACCATGTCGACGAAGCTCGACATCACCTTGTAGGAGAACCACGTCCCCGCACGGTTGACCTCGGCGATGATCTGGTCCGACGCGCCCGGCAGCTCGGAGTGCCCGACCTTGAACCATTCCGGGTTCATGTTTTTCTTCACCGGCAGGTACTGGCGCGCGAGGAAGTCGCCCATGACCTCGATGCTCATCACGCACACGGGCATGTCCCCGAGCTGGATCGATCCGTAGGCGATGTCCGACACCTGCTCCAGGCACGTCAGGAGGCTGCGGCGGTGCTGCAGGCTGTGGCGCTTGTGCTTGCCGCCTCCGAGCTCGCGGCTCGCGCGCCGCATGATCCCCGAGACCAGCGTCTCCGCCCGCATGACCTCGAACGTATAGAGGACGTAGGGGAAGAGCAGAGCGAAGTTGATGAGGGCCAAGACCTCGGCCACCGCCACGCTGGCCATCGGCACGTAGTTGACCTTCACCTCCGAGCGGACGAGGAACGTGTAGAGGATCGACGCGAGGGCGAAGCTGAGCACCAGGGCGTTCAATGGGTTGCGCGTGAAGATGCCGATGATGCGCGGCGAGTAGCGAGAGGATGTCGTCTGGATGCCGAACATCACGCCGAGGAGCACGATGCTGAGGGTCACGCCCTCGGCGCCGCCGACCAGGCCCAGGGTGCCGGCCGCGGCCGCCGGATCAGGGGTGAAGAAGTCGGCAATCGAGCCGAAATGAAGGGCGTCGAAGACGCCGAACAGGATCACGAGCATCACCGCGATGGTCACCAGCGCGAGGCCCGAGAGCATGGCGCCGAGCCAACCGAGTGAGGCTTGCTGCTGAGGCTTGCGTTCGGCGGTCACGGCACGGCGATCCTAATCTTTGGAAACGTGATTCGAGCCCTTGTCTTTGACTTCGACGGCCTGATCCTCGACACCGAAGAGCCCGTCTACCGCTCGTGGCTCGAGGTCTACCAGGCTCACGGCGAGGATCTGCCGTTTGAGCGATGGGTGCAGATCGTCGGCTCGACCACCAGCGGCTTCCATCCGCAGCACCACCTGGAGGAGCGGCTCGGCAGGCCTCTGCCGCAGGAGGTGCTCGACCGGCGCATCGGCCGGCGCACGGAGATGATCCTCGCCAAGGGGCTCCTGCCCGGGGTGGTTCCGCTGCTGGACGCGGCGCGTGCCCGAGGCATGAAGATCGGCCTGGCTTCCAGCTCGACCTCAGACTGGGTTCGCGGCCACCTGGAGCGGCTCGGGATCCTCGACCGGTTCGACTGCCTGCGCTGCCGCGACGACGTTGTGCACGCCAAGCCAGAGCCCGACCTCTACCTGGCGGTGCTCGATTGCCTCGGAGTGCCGGCGTCGGAAGCGATCGCGATCGAGGACTCGCCCCACGGAATCACCGCGGCCAGGCAAGCCGGAATGCGGTGCGTCGCCATCCCGAACAGCATCACGGCACAACTCGACCTGACCCATGCCGACCTCTTGCTCGGCTCGCTGGCGGAGGTCAGCCTGGACCAGCTCATGGAGCGGCTGGGTACGGCTTAACCTACTTACGTGCGCATCGGGATTCTCACCGGCGGTGGCGACGCGCCCGGGCTCAACGCGGCCATTCGAGCGGTCGCCAGGCGTTCGTTCCAGCTCGGGCACCGGGTGAGCGGGGTCAAGAACGGTTGGGCGGGATGCCTCGAGGAGGGCCTCATCGACGAGCTCACGCCGGCCGACGTGCGCGGCATCCTACCCCTGGGAGGAACCATTCTGGGCACGTCGCGGACGAACCCGGCGAAGGAGAAAGACGGCATCCCGCGGGTGATCAAGACGCTGAAGCACCACGGCGTCGACGCCCTGGTCCCGATCGGCGGTGACGACACGCTGAGCGTCGCCGCAAGGCTGCACGAGGCGGGCTTCCGGACGGTCGGCGTGCCGAAGACGATCGACAACGACCTCTCGGTGACAGAGTTCTGCATCGGCTTCGACACCGCGGTGGGCGTCGTCACCGAGGCGCTGGACCGTCTCCACACCACCGCCTCCGCGCACCATCGTGTGATGGTCGTCGAGGCCATGGGACGAGACGCGGGGTGGGTGGCGCTGATGGGTGGGATCGCGGGCGGCGCCGACCTCATCATCATTCCCGAATTCGAGGTCAGCCTCTCCGAGGTGGTCGCCCATCTCTACCGCCGGCGCGGGGAGGGCAAGCTGTTCAGCATCATCATCGTCGCCGAAGGTGCGCACATCCCCGAGCTCGAGAGGGAGCAGGGCGGAGAATCGGAAAAGGACGCGTTCGGCCACGTCAGGCTCGCCAAGCGCAGCATCGGCGACATCCTGGCGAGCGCCGTCGAGCACGAGACCGGTTTCGAGACTCGGGTGACCGTGCTCGGACACCTCCAGCGCGGCGGTTCGCCGTCGCCGGTGGACCGGATCTGGGCGACCCGGCTCGGCGTCGCGGCGGTGGAGCTGATCGTCCAGGGACAGAGCGGCGTGATTCCGATCCGGCGCAACGGCGACGTTGAGGTCGTGCCCATCACCGAGATCATCAAGGAGACCCGCCGCGTGCCCAAGGAGCTGTACGAGCTCACCCGGGTCTTCGTCTAGCAAAGAGCCGCGCCGGAAGCGGATGCTCGAGCTGTCGGGCACCGGGGACGACGGCACGACGGGTCTTCTTGGCGGCGGTCGCGCGCCGAAGGACGATCCTCGGATCGAAGCCTTTGGCACCGTCGACGAGGCGTCCAGCGCGCTTGGCCTCGCGCGCGCTCTCACCTCGCACGGACGTGTCCGTGACATCTGCGCGGAGCTCCAGCGTGGGCTCTACGCGGTGGGGGCGGAGCTCGGCACCAACCCCGAGGCTGACAAGGCGTTCGTCACGACCCGCGAACCGCAGGTCAAGCGCCTCGAGCAGCTGATCAGCGAGCTCGAGTCCGAGGTCGCGATGCCCACGGGATTCATCCTGCCCGGCGCGACGCCGGCGTCCGGGGCCCTGGACCTGGCCCGCGCGATCACGCGGCGGGCGGAGCGCAGGTGCCTGACCCTGGAGCGGGCGCGCGGCCTGCCCAATCCTGACGTGCGGCGGTGGCTCAACCGGCTCAGCCTGACGCTGTTCGTCCTCGGCCGCTACGAGGAGGGCATGGCCGGCCGCCCGGCCGATCCGGCGAAAAAGGCGGAGCCGGGGCGTTCTGGGTAAGCTTCGAACCAGGTGCCCTCATTGATGTACGCGGGCCTCGTCATCGGCGGGCTTCTGCTCCTGTACGCCGTCCTGTGCTACGCGATCTACCGGCGCGCGTTCGTGCCGTCGCGCCCGAGCTGGCTCGACGACTTCACCTTCACCCCATTCGAGTTCCAGGCGGACTACGAGGAGGTCGAGCTGGTCACCGCGGATGGGGTCAACTTCGGCGCCTGGCACTTTCGCCAGCCGGGATCGCCGCAGACCGTGATCATCTCCGGCGGCCACAAGGGGCAGCGGCAGGGCGCGCTCGGGATCGCCGTCGCGCTGTGGCGGAAGGGCTTCAACGTCATCCTCTACTCGTACCGCGGCATGCCCGGCAGCGACAGGGCGCCGATCACCTTCGGCATCAAGGAGGTGCTCGAGCTGCAGGCGGCGATCGCGTTTGCTCGCAAGCGCATCCCCAACGCGAGGATCGGCCTGCTCGGCTACTCGATGGGCGCGGTCGTGTCGCTGCTCGGCGCGGCGGGCGAGCCGGGGGTGCAGGCGCTGGTCCTCGACAGTCCATTCAGCGACCTGCGCAAGCTGCTGGTCGAGAACGTCCGCACCAGGAGCAAGCTTCCCGGGACGCCGTTTGTGTGGCTGGCCGGAGTCATGTTCTGGCTCCGGACCCGCAGCCGGCTGTCAGAATGCCGCCCGATCGACGTCCTCAGCTCGCTCGAGCCCCGGCCGCTGTTCTTCATCCACGGCGGCGCGGACGACATGACGAACGTGAATCACAGCCGCCGGCTCTATGACGCATACCGCGGTCCGCGCGAGATCTGGATCGTGCAGGGCGCGCCGCACACGGGCGCGTATTTCGCCGACCGTCCGCTTTACGTGGAACGCGTCGCCGGTTTCTTCGCGCGGCACCTCGGGCTGGACGTGAGCAGCGGCCACCTCCGCCTGGTCGAAGAGGAAGAAGTCTCCTAGCGCCCGAGCGTGCTCGCGAGCAGGATTCCGTTCGCCCAGTAACGACCGGTCGCGCCTGCGGGCAGGAGGTCGTAAGTCCGCCCGCCGGCGTACGGCAAGAGCTCCCACCGCGTGATCGTCGAGCCATCCAGGGCATCGCCCTGGCCAAGCGCCCCAACCGCGCGTCCATCGGCTGTCCGGTGGCCCGGTGAGACCAGCAGCTGGCGTCCGTCCGCCAGCGACAGGTGCACCACCATGTGGCCCGGCGGCGCGGCCATGCTCCCGACCTCGATCACCGGCGCGGCGACCCGCGAGCCGTCGGCTGCCTGTGTCCACACGAGCGTGCCCACCCGCAAGTCGGTCACGGGAACGGACCCGCTGGGCGTCGCGATCATCGTCGAGTCGGCCAGGCAGATCGGGCAGTTGGGCGCGCCCGTCGCGCTCCGCGAGCTGACCGTGACGACACCGTCGACGCGCACGGTTCCGCTGACCATCTCGTACGCGGCGCTACCGGTCTTCGAGCGGACGCGGTAGGAGAACGAGAGATCGGTCCCGCTCGAGGCCAGGGATACCGCTCGAAGGAGCTTCCATGCGCGATACACCACCAGTTTCTGGGCGTCGGTCAGGGCGCCCGAGGGCAGGTGCTCGTGGGCGACGATCTCGGCGTAGACCTCGGCGTCTGCCTTGATCTGCGGATAGGTCGAGACTGCACTGGCCTCCTCGCCGCCGGCACGCGCGAGGGGGTAGAAGTCGGGATCGCAGTAGACCGGCGCGCCGACCGAGTCGATCACCGCGAACTTCAGCTGCGGCTCGCCGAGCGGGCTGCCCACGACGGCAGCAGGTCTGACCGCCCCACAGGCGGCGATTGCAAGCAGCGCCAGGGCACCGGCAAACCTCATTTGCATGAGATGACGGCCGCCGAGCCCTTTGGTAACGAACGGATCCGCCGCGGAACCAAACGCAACCCCGAGTCGTATTGACCTGACATGGGAGAGGAGAACGGCCAACCTATAATCGCCAGAGAAGTGGGGTCCGCCGACGTGGTCACCAGAGTCGCCGATGCATTCCTGTCGAACGTCGGCCGAGCCATCATCAACAAGGACGACGAGATCCGGCAGTGTCTTGTCACTCTCCTCTGCGAAGGCCACCTCCTGATCGAGGACGTGCCCGGCGTCGGCAAGACGATGCTCGCCAAGTCGCTGGCCCGCTCGCTCGACTGCACCTTCCGCCGGATCCAGTTCACGCCCGACCTCCTGCCCTCTGACGTGACGGGGGTGCGCGCCTTCAACCAGAAGCTCAACGAGTTCGAGTTTCGTCCCGGGCCGGTCTTCGCCCAGGTCCTGCTCGCGGACGAGATCAACCGCGCCAGCCCCAAGACCCAGGCCGCGCTGCTGGAGGCGATGGAAGAGCGGCAGGTCACCATCGACGGTGAGACCCACGTCCTGCCCAAGCCGTTCATGGTCATGGCGACCCAGAACCCGGTCGAGTACTCGGGCACGTTCCCATTACCCGAGGCCCAGCTCGACCGTTTCCTTATGAAGGTCAGGCTCGGCTATCTCACAGAAAAGGAAGAGGCGAACCTGCTGAACCAGCACAAGGTCGAAGAGCCGATGGAGGAGCTCCAGCCGGTGGTCTCGCCGAACGAGCTGAGGGCTGCCCAGACCGCGGTGCGCCAGGTGTTCGTCAAGCCTGAGCTGCGCGAGTACATCGCCCGGCTGGTCGGAAGGACCCGCGGCAACCCCGAGGTCGCGCTCGGAGCGAGCACCCGCGGGACCCTGCACCTCTATCACGCGAGCCAGGCGCTCGCCGCGGTCCAGGGCCGCAACTACGTCATGCCGGACGACATCAAGGCTCTGGCCGAGCCGGTGCTCGCCCACCGCATCATCCTGCGACCGAACGCGGAGATGCAGGGACAGAGCGCGGGCAAGCTGGTCGCGGGACTGCTCGAGCGGGAGCATGTTCCGCAGATGGCTTACGACGGGTAGCCGAAAGCCAGGGGTTTTCCAATGAGCAAGCTCGCCCTCGCCGGCGCGCTCGGCATGCTCCTCTTCTTCACGTACCTGACGGCGATCCGGCCGGCATACGCGTTCGCGTACGCGCTCTGCCTCCTCTTCGTCATCGCGTGGGCATGGCCGAAGCTTGCCATCCGCGGAGTCTCGGTCTTGCGGAGTGTCGACCCGGGCACACCGACCGTCGGCGAGGTGTACGAGGAGGTCTTCGAGGTCAAGCGCAAGGGTTGGATCCCCGCGCCGTGGGTTGAGGTCCGAGACCTCAGCCAGATCTCCGACTACCAACCCGGCCGCGTGATCTCGCTGGGCAGCGAAGTGGTGCGGTGGAAGGCCCGCGGGGTTTACAGGCGGCGTGGCTGGATGGCGCTCGGGCCGACGTCGCTGCGGGTCCGCGAACCCTTCGGTCTGTTCGACAGGGAGCTGAAGCTGACCCAGCGGACGTCGATCCTCGTGTATCCGCGCGTGCGGCCGGTGCCGGACCTCATGACGCCGAGCTCGCAGCAGGTCGGTAGCTCGCAGGCCTTTGGCGCGTGGGCCGATTACCCGCCTGAGACAGGAGGCGTGCGCGACTACGCCACCGGCGACAGCTTCGGCCGCATCCACTGGCCGCTTTCCACAAAGCATCAGCGACTGATGTCCAAGACCTTCGAGCAGCCGCTGACCACCGACCTCTGGATTCTGCTCGACCTCGACCGCGGGGTGCACTTCGGTGACGGCGAGGAGTCCACCGTCGAGTACGCGGTCAGCCTCGCCGCCTCGATGGCGGCGCAGGTGCACAGCCGGGGCCGCCAGGTCGGACTCATCGCCAACGACTCACGGGGCACGGTGCTCGAGCCGCACCGAGCGGTGCGGCAGGACCGGATGATCCTCGACTACCTCGCGGTGTGCCAGGCCGACGGCCGCACCCCGCTGACGCAGACGCTGGCCTGGGATCGCATC